>CAYMJH010000256.1:0-5321 GCA_964390385.1 uncultured Bacteroidales bacterium
GAGTAGCAGAAAAAGCCACCACGGCTGAAAAAATCAGGCCCGCACTTTTCCCGCATGGCCGACGCTTACCTAAGCCGTGCGTCCTGATTTTCTCCGCCAGCCGTGGACATCCCAACGCGCAAGGCGAATAATTCAAACAACATCCATCTTTACTTATGTTTCAAGCATTTGCACAAATTATTTTCTTCTATCATCAATCACCCTGCAATTCTTCAATTCCTCCAATTCAGGCCGGTAGCGCTTGCCGGTGATGTATTGATGATAGAGGAGCTGGGTGGACAGGATGCCGGCCAGGGCCATGTTTTCGACTTCTGTTGCCAAACTGTTTTCTTTGATCTTTTTGGTAAGCTTTTGAACGGCTTCCGCATTGAACAATCCTGTTTCCTTAATTCCTTTTGCCGAAAGCAGGTCATTTACATAGATATGATGCGAAGAAGAAAAGAAACTGCTGGCAATGGGCGCCCGGTAGGCCTGCTTGGATCGTTTCAGGACACTTTCAGGTAACCGGCCCTCCATCATTTTCTTAAGGATGTACTTTTCATTCAATCCATGCATTTTATAATCCGGTGGCAGGGTAGCGGCAAATTCAATGACCCGGTAATCGAGGAAAGGATATCGTCCTTCAACGGAGTTGGCCATGGCCACCCGGTCACCCTGCGCGGAAAGCAGGTAACCCGACATGAACAGCATGATCTCCAGCCATTGCGCCTTGGCCAGCCTGTCCCATTGATTGAAATTTTCATCCAGCAATGGGCTTACGGCTGACCAATCAGGATCTGAGGACATTGCCGGCCTGATCTCTTCAGAGAAATAGTTGAACAGATGACGGGCATTGTTCCATCGTAATACATGGGAATAAAAGGGTGAACCGGTGTCTTCCAGCTTATAGCCGTAAAAAAACTTCAGCATCATCTTATTCTTCCCCTGGAACTGCGCGAGGTAAGGATATAATTTATTCAACAACAGGGGTCTGAATTTAGAGCCCGGCTGCCGTGACCAGAATTCGCGTATGATGGCTTCTTTAAAGATATCGTAACCGGCCAGCATTTCATCGGATCCTTCCCCGGTGATCACCACCTTGATGTTTTTTTCCCTGACCTTTTTCGACAGGCAAAACATGGGGACCGGCGCGGTACGTAAAACCGGCATCTCGGAATGCCAGACCACTTCCGGGAAATATTGTCCGATTTCGTCGTTGGTACAGGAAAAAGGGGTATGACGGGTATCGAGGTAGGCTGATACTTCCCGCTGAAAAGGCGTTTCATCGAACTCACTGTCTTCAAATCCTATCGAAAAGGTCTGCAGGGTTTCCGGCATCACCTCTTTAATTAAGGCTGTTGTTGCACTGGAATCCAGCCCCCCGCTCAGGTAGGCTGCTACCGGCACGTCGGCCCTAAGCCTCAGCCTGACGGCATCGGTTAGGAGTTTTTTAAGTTCTTCACGGGCTTCCTCCAGGGTTCCGTTAAAATATTCATTTTTACCGGACGGAAAACGAAGACGCCAGAAAGGACGGATCGTATGGTCCGTCGATTTTATCCGCATACAATGCCCGGGCTGAATCTCAAATATGTTTTTAAAGACCGTTTTTGGAGTTACAGTCGTCCAGTAGGTGAAAACCTGTGCCAGCGCGGCATAATCGAATTCAGCATGAATGCCCGGAAATTCCAGCAGCGTTTTTATTTCAGATCCGAAAACTAAGGTTTCTCCAAGCCAGGTAAAAAAGAGCGGCCGGATGCCGACGCGGTCCCGGGCCAGGAACAGTTCCTTGTTTTTTTTATCCCACAGGGCAAAGGCAAACTGGCCGTTCAGCCTGTTCAGGCAGCTTTCACCATATTCCAGGTAGGCATGAAGCAATACTTCCGTATCGCTTTCCGTATGAAAAACATGGCCGAGCTTTACCAGGTCCTTTTTCAGTTCAATATAGTTAAATATCTCTCCGTTAAGGATGATCCAATAGTCCTTTTGGGGCGTTGACAGCGGCTGCTGTCCCGTGGCTATATCAATGATGCTGAGCCTGACGTTGCCCAGTGCAATGTTGTTATCGGTGTAAATCCCGCTTTCGTCGGGTCCGCGGTACCGGATGCGGGAAAGCATCCTTTTCATGATGGGAAGAGGATCGGAGGGCAGGGCTGTGCCGTTGTATATGCCGGCTATACCGCACATTTTATATGATTGTGAAGGTTATGCAGCTGCTGCGGCTTTTTTCTGCTGCACATAACGGGTAATAGCGCTGACCGATTCAAAATTTTCTTCAACCAGGTCAACATCGCTGGCTTTGATGCCAAAATTCTCTTCTAAAAAATCGATCAGCAGCACAAAGCCCATGGAATCGAAAATGCCTTCACGGAATAACAAGGTCTGCGGATTAATTTTGCTGGTGTCTGCATGGGTGCTTTTCCGGACGTATTCAAATATCCGGTCTTCTATCTGCAGTGCATTTTCGACCATGATTTGGTTGTTTTATGTTCAAATATGTAACAAAATTCTGAAAGTTAAGTTGATTTTTCTTGCGAAAAAAGTTGATTTTTATTAAGGGGGGGATTGGGGGGATTAATGTTATTATTTGGGGGATTAATTATTTCAGGTCGTTTGAACAATTCAGTTCATTGCCAACTGAGAAAACATTAACATCGCTGTCATTCCGGACTGCTCTTCAGGAATGACTATGTAATGCCATTGTTTAAGGAGCAGTTCCGGAATCTCCTACAAAATGAGCCAGGGTTAGCGTTAGTAAAATTATAAAAATATATGGCATTAAGAAATTGACGTCCTGCTGATTCGAGGAGATTTCTGATCTCAGCATATTTATTACTCTAACTTTTTTATTTATGTTGCTTCGTCAGAAACGACAGCACTGGTGGATGTTGTGCCAGCACATGCTATGAATATTAAATTTTAATGAATGACCACCTTCAGGGGAAATGAATGCTGACCGTTGAAAAGAGTAACAATATATATACCGGGGGGATATAATGAAATATCAAATTCGATGTTGTTATTAGTAACTTCTTTTCTTTGAAGCAAGGAACCCTGAACAGTGTGCAATGAGCAATAAAGCATATTTTTATTTGTCCCTTGTGAAAGGATCAAAAGTTTATGGAATCGCTGAATCGCGTAAAAGCCGGTATCGTTATTTGTTTCAGAATCAGGTATAACGTTCTGTGTTGTATCTCCGTTCCAACCTGCCAGTCTGGCCCAAAGCCACCAGGCGGCAATTCCTTTTCGCTGGCAATTCAGGGCATGGGTATGTTCACAAAGGCCTGTATAAAAACAATCAGCAGGCTGTGCACTGCACCATTCTGCAGCCCAGTTTTTATCCCGTGAGCCATTATTATCTGAATCATAATCACATAAATCATTGCCAAGCAGGGTCATATAATTTATATTCCCGGCAGGATCATAACTATCAAAATCAGCAAAATCATATAATATTTTATTATTATTGCTGCAATAAGTCCTGATCTGCTCATTTCTTATATTCAGGATTCCTGTCTCCCCCGTTCCATCAAGCCGTCCGGTCATATATACAAATTTTACGGTTGGATAATCCAACTCTAATTGACTCATTAAACTCAGGTAGGTATTTATATCTTCTTCTGTTGCATATTCAACCTGATTGCACCACGACCATATGACAACATTAACATCCGCATTGGCAGTATTACTAAGATAATCCCTGGTTCGTGAAGCCCATGTAACACGATCAGGATTGCCTAAATCTCCTTCCTTGAAATAGTCATGCAGGTCAAGCGATCCGTTTGTCCCCCCATTATTAAAGGCATAGTCAGAGCCGTATTGGATAATTATCCCTTCCATACCCTGTGTGATCTGATGCCCATGGGAAGAATGCCCGTAAGCAATATGGAGTCCGGTTTTTGCAGCATTTATATAATATGAAGGGATTTCATTAAAACTTGTACATGTATGGTCAATAATAACAGGACTTTGAGCTAATGCACCTATTGATAATGGGACAAAGAGCAATTTATAGAGCCATTTTTTCATGTGAGAAGAGTTTATATTATGAAGGTAAAGGATTCCAGCGTACTAATAAACTTGCGTGTCAATTTGCACAGGTCTCAGTGAATCTCAATTTTCAATGGAAATACTTGTTGATTATTCCATAACACAATTATATATATTCCTGAAGGATAAGAAGATAAATCAACTTCAATTGTATTGCCTGTTATTTTTTCTTGCTTAAATAAAATTCCTTGAATAGAATACAAAGCATATCTATCAACAACTAGTTCTGCGGATATTGGCTTAATTATCAACTTATCATAAAGTTGAAATGCATAAAAAAACGAATTAATTTTTTCTTCAACAGTTGTAACTTCATTTTGATTCGTAATGGCAACCATGCAAAAGCCATTTTTATTTGAACCGTCTTTTGCTTTGGCAATGACCTTTACCGTACCATTGGCAACAGCAGTTACCAGTCCATTGCTGTCAACAACCGCGTTCCCGGAGAGGTTTTCAACTGACCAGTCAATGATCTCAGAAGTTGCATTCTCAGGAATTATCTCCGCTTCCATCTGGAGCCGGCCGCTCTTCTCTTTGATGACGGGAATTTCTTTGTCTGTTGGCACTACATTAATGATCTCTATTAATACGGCCTGCTCAGCTACTAATATCTCAAGGGAATCTTTTATTCCGGATCCGTCATTGGCCATGGCTATGGCCATGACAGTGCCGTCTGTAATGGCAGTGACCAGTCCGCTTGAACTGATATCGGCCTGACCGGAAATATTGACAAGAGTCCATGAAATTGTGGTATCAGTTGCATCATCGGGCAAAACGTCAGTATACAATTGCAGCGTTCCTTTGTCCTTGACAATGGTGGTAACTCCATCTTCGCTGGTAATTGTAATTTGGGTGACCGGTATAATCTGATTTGAAATTACAATCTCCCGTATTCCTGATATTCCTGAGCCGTCGTTGGCTGTGGCATTTACCGTTACAGTGCCATTCGCTAAGGCTGTAAGGAGGCCTGAATCATTTATAGTAGCCTGCCCGGTGCCATTTGCAACGGACCAGGTGACGGTTTTGTCCGTTGCGTCGACAGGTAATACGGTTGCAGTTAGCCGGAGTGTTCCCTTATTTGTGGCAATGGACTGAGATCCTCCTTCGCCTGTAACGGTCACAGAGTTTACCGGTACTACCTGGTTGGTGATCGTCAGTGACAGGGTTCCGGTTATGCCTGAACCGTCGTTGGCCGTTGCTTTTGCAGTCACTGTGCCGTTTGAAATGGCAGTTACCAGACCGGTTGCATTGATGACAGCCTTCCCTGTGCCATCAGCAACAGACCAGGTTACGTT
>CAYMJH010000257.1:0-5281 GCA_964390385.1 uncultured Bacteroidales bacterium
CGGTATTATCCCAATACATTTGACTATGTGGGATTATTTTCTGCAGCCATATTGCCCAGTCAGCAAGTTCACTCGACAGTCTATGAAAATTTCGATGAGACGTTGAAAGCTCAAAAGGAAAATGGATACAAACTTTACTGGATAGGTATGGGGAAGACTGATTTTCTTTACAATTCCGGTGCAGAATTCCGTGCCAAACTGGATAAAATAGGGATGCCTTATACGTATGTTGAAAGTGAAGGAGGTCATATCTGGAGAAACTGGCGCGATTATTTCACTACCTTTGTTCCGCAGTTATTTTAGTTGATACACATAAGTAACCCTGTTACACCTGATCTGAACCAGGTGCAATGCAATGCCAGTACCATGATAAAAAAAGCATTTGTCCTTTTATTTGTGAACCTGATTGCATCTGTTTGTCTGTATGCCCAGGTATTTAAAAACGCCCAGCTGACCATTACTCAACTGGAAGATGCTATGTGGGTGGTGGAGACTTCTGATCATACAACTATGTACATTATTGAAGGAAGCGAAAAAGCCGTGTTGATCGATACCGGGACGGATTGTGCCAGTTTGGATTCCATAGTCCGCCTTATAACAAACAAGCCACTGTATGTTGTCATTACTCACATGCATCCCGACCATGCCGGGAATGTGCGATATTTTAATGAAATATGGTTGCATCCTGCCGATACAGTGTTGCTGGGCAAGATGGGGGTACACTATGAGGGAGTAATCCATTATGTCAGGGATAATGATGTTTTTGAGCTTGGGGATAGAACGTTAGAAGTAAAACATATGCCCGGGCATACACCGGGGTCAATTGTCCTGCTGGACTACCAATCGGGTAATTGTTATTCAGGGGACGCATTTGGCTCGGGTCAGGTTTGGATGCAACTTGAACCCCATGTTTCGATGAAGGTTTATGCCGCTTCGTGCAGAAAACTGGAGATACTTATGGATGAAGAAATCACAAAAATCTATTGCGGGCATTATCCCTATGTAAAAAAGGCTTATGACAAGTCTTATATGACCGATATGAGAACCCTTGCAGAAAAGCTTTCTGAAGGAACTGCGCCCAAAGGCGAACCGTATCCGATAAAAACTCCGGTCGGTTCACAAAATCCCATGATAACAACACTGGGAAGTGCCATGATTGTTTACGATCCGGAAAACATAAATTAATACTATGAAAAAGAACTATTTATTTTTAAGCTTAATAGCATTTTTTTGCGTACAGTTGTACGGTCAGTTCCCGGGTATGCCACCACAGGGAATAGTGGAAGCGGATTTTTAACAGTTTCCTGAATTAAAATATTACACCCATGAAGAAAAACAAATTATCGCTGACAATAGTATTCCTGACCTTTATAACAGGAGTATTTGCCCAGGAACTTTCAAATTTCCGGAGACCTGACCCGATTATTTCTCCGGAGATAAAGGATGCTAAGGTAACATTCAGGTTTATGGCACCCGGTGCCGATTCGGTAAAAATTAACGGGGGCTTTACGCCTGCAGTGAAAATGAAAACCCAGTATGGTGAAATGGATGTTCCCGGAAGCATTGATCTCAGTAAAGATGAAAAAGGCCTTTGGTCCATTACAATGCCTCTTCCCGAGCCGGAACTTTATACCTACAGTTTTATTGTTGATGGTGTTACGGTAAACGATCCCAATAATATTTTCCTGCAACGCGACGGAGTACGTTACCTCAGTGTGCTCCTGGTTCCTGGCAGGAAAACCGAAAATTATCGCGAAGCCAATAAGCGTGGAAACCTTCATCAGGTTTGGTATGACTCTCCGACACTGGGACTTAACAGGCGGATGTTTGTCTACACGCCTTACGGCTATGAAACCGGCAATGAAAAATATCCTGTTTTATACCTGTTGCATGGTGCCGGCGGTGATGAAGATGCCTGGAGCAATATGGGGCGTACCCGGCAGATTTTGGACAACCTCATTGAAGGGGGTTTGGCAAAACCAATGATCTGTGTAATGCCAAACGGGAATCCAAATCAAATGGCTGCAAAAACCACTTTTTTGCCTGAAGCGGAATTTGATTCCAGGGATCCGGCCAAAAGAAACCTGTATGTAAACAGTATTGTAAAGGATATCATACCCTTTATCGAAAAGCACTTCAGGGTAATTGCAGATCCCGGTCACAGGGCTATTGCCGGATTGTCAATGGGAGGCGCGCATACCATTGCAGCAGCCAACGCATACCCGGGCACTTTTCATTACATCTGTCCGTTAAGCATGGGATTGTGGGGAGAACAACCCGACATTGATGCCCAGCTGCAGGGGCTGAAAAAAGCCGGTTATAAGTTGTATTGGCTGGCTTGTGGCAAAGCAGATTTTGTTTATGAAAGTGCGCAGAAGCTTGACGCAAAGTTAACAGAGAACGGGTTGACGCATACATTCTTTGAAACAGAGGGAGGACATACCTGGGCAAACTGGAGGATGTACCTGAATACTTTTGCCCCTCTGTTATTCAAATAACCCATTGCAGCAGCAATGAACAGACGAAGAAAATGGTTGGAGTAAATAAAGCCAAACTAATAAATATGAAACATTTAAGAAGTATATTAAGTATTGTGGCCCTGGTTACAGGCTTTCAGATGATTTCAGTAAGGTATTTATCGGGGCAGGGTAATCCTGATAAGGAAAAAATCAATGAGGTCATTGGCAAAATGACGTTACAGCAGAAAGCCGGGTTATTGGTTGGCACAGGGATGTTTATGGAATTGCCTGATTCATTGGCACGTTTTTTACCAATGCCGGAGATCAGGGATACTGCCTATCATATGATGGTGGAACATATCCGTAAAAACCTTCCCGGGGCAGCGGGATTCACCGCGGAATACCCGAAACTTGGTATTACTACGCAGGTCCTTGCTGATGGGCCTGCCGGTTTAAGGATCTCACCACGTCGTAAAGGAGAAGAGAAAACGTATTTCTGTACGGCCTTTCCGATTGCCACCCTGCTGGCTTCAACATGGGATACCGAACTGGTTATGGAAGTAGGTAAAGCCATGGGAAATGAGGTATTGGAATATAATGCCGATATTCTACTGGGCCCGGGCATGAATCTTCAACGGGATCCGTTGTGTGGCAGAAATTTTGAATACTACTCCGAGGATCCTCTTGTCACCGGGAAAATGGCAGCCGCCATGGTAAAAGGGGTACAATCAAACGGTGCGGGAACCTCCGTCAAGCACTTTGCTGCCAACAACCAGGAGACAAACCGCCTTTCCGTAAATACCATAGTCAGTGAGAGGGCCCTGAGAGAATTGTATCTGAAAGGATTTGAAATTGCCGTGAAAGAAGGCAAACCATGGACGGTTATGTCATCCTACAATAAAATAAACGGACAGTATGCATCCGAGAGCCATGACCTGCTCACCAGGATTCTTCGGGAAGATTGGGGCTTTCGGGGTTACGTGATGACGGATTGGGGAGGCGGAAGCAATATTGCAGCGCAGATGCAGGCAGGAAATGATTTGATTATGCCCGGCAGTCCCGAGCAGATAACAGCATTGATTAACGCTGTCGACCAAGGCAAACTGGATGCAAGTATCCTGGATATCAACCTGTCCAGGATCCTCGCCATCATGCTGAAAACACCGAAGTATAAAGGGTATAAGGCTTCCAATGAGCCTGACCTGAAAGCCCATGCCCTGGTTACCCGTAAGGCAGCTGCCGAGGGAATGGTTCTGCTGGAGAATAAAACGGATGCTTTGCCCCTGGGGCATGGTATTAAAGACATTGCAGTATTCGGGACAACTTCGTATGAATTTATTTCCGGCGGAACAGGTAGTGGCGATGTGAACGAGGCTTATACTGTTTCACTGCTGGAGGGTTTGGAAAATGCAAACCTGCGTGTAAATGAAGAATTGAAATCCTTGTATGCCAACTATATAAAAGAAACCCGTGCCGGTATGGGCAAACCAAAAAATTGGCTGGCGGCTATGCTGGGGGCCAAAGAACCGGTTCCTGAAATGGCCGTTTCAAAAGAACTGGCAGGCAGTACGGCTGATCAGGCACAACTGGCATTGATTACCATAGGACGAAATTCGGGTGAAGGTATTGACAGGGAACCCATCCGGGGTGATTTCTATTTAACGGAGGTGGAGCTAGCACTCATTAAGCAGGTTTCGGAAGCATTTCATGCAAAAGGCAAGAAAGTGGTGGTAATTCTTAATATTGGCGGTGTCATTGAAACGGAAAGCTGGAAATCTGTTCCCGATGCCATATTGTGTGCCTGGCAACCGGGTCAGGAAGCCGGTAATTCCGTGGTCGATGTGATCACCGGCAAGGCAAATCCTTCAGGGAAAGTAGCCGTTACATGGCCTGTAAAATATGAAGACAGCCCGACAGCCAAAAATTTTCCGGGTGTCGCTGTCCAATCCGATACGGTTGACAATAAAGCCGATGTTTCAGGATTTTCCTTTATGAAAAGAGAACCCTGGGAAGTAACGTATGAAGAGGACATTTATGTGGGCTATCGTTACTATTCCACATTCCATGTACCTGTATCCTATGAATTCGGGTACGGTATGTCCTATACAACATTTGAACACAGCAATGTGACGATCAGCAGTGATGAATTCACCGATGAAATTGCTGTTTCGGTACAGGTGAAGAATACAGGTAAGGTGGCAGGGAAAGAGGTGGTTCAGATATACGCCGGTGCTCCTGATAAAAAAATTGAAAAACCAGCCCTGCAGCTGGTGGCTTTCGGAAAAACCAGGGAGCTGGCCCCGGGCGAATCACAAACACTGAACTTCATTATTACAAAAAATGATCTGGCATCTTTCGATGAATTAAACTCAGCGTGGATCATCGAATCCGGAGATTATTCCTTGAAAGTAGGTTCTTCCTCATCCGATATAAAATCGGAACAAAAATTCAGCGTTGCTCAGGATATTGTTGTGAGTAAGGTGAACAAAGCTTTAGTTCCACAGATAGAAATTAATCGCTTACGCAAAGATCAATAGGCTGCAATTAGTTTTCTGCAGGTTTGGGGTATGAACGAAAAGTGCTCATTCATAAATGGTTGAATGAGCACTTTTTCATTGAGATGATCATTATCTCAATGTTGGAATCTGGAATAGGGTTACTGGAATAAGGTCGGACCAAAATAACATCCCCAAAAACAATGCTCTAAGCCTCAATACAGGCTTATTTCACTATTTACATAACAACTTATCAATACTATATCCCGGTCCGAGGCTCTTATATAGAATATTATTGTTTTTAGCCACGTAGTGGCGAACTGTTTG
>CAYMJH010000258.1:0-5237 GCA_964390385.1 uncultured Bacteroidales bacterium
GACCGGAAACATTTCCGATAAGGCAAAACACGACAAGTATTGCAACAAATCCATTCAGTTTCCCTTTCATGATTCCTTACATTTTATTTAAGATGTTACGATTGTTCCCTATAAAAGTTAGTGTAAATTTTATTCTGAAACCATGAAATCCTAAGCAGAATTTGTACATTTAGCTGTTTACACCTAACCAAAACAATGAACCACAATGAATAGGAAAGAATTCTTCAGATTAGGACTGACGGGAATTGGCAGTTTTGCCCTGTACAATTATGCCAAAAGTTTGGAATACTACCCGGCTGCATCGGATAAAAAATGGGCTGTAATATATAGCACCTGGTGCGGAAGTTCGCGCGATGCCGCTGTCTGGATCTCGGAAGGCATGGCCGGGATTGCCAATGTTTTCGATGTGCGGGAGAATCCCGACATCAATGTATTTGATCACCTTATTTTGGGCGGGTCAATACGCAGTGGTGTAACCAGTGAGGAAATGCAGCGTTACATCAAAAACAATAAAAGTACTTTAAAAGCCAAAGTCCGTGGACTGTTTGCCGTTTGCGGCAATATGGGACAACCTGCAGGAGCGCCACAAACCGCTCAATTCATTGATAATCATCTGGCTGCTTTATGCGAAGTCAGCGGTCTTCCTTCCAGGGTTTTTCTGGGCAGGGTCACCAAATCGTTAATGGATAATGCAACAGCCGCCATGATGGCAGGTTTTGCTGATTATGACAACCTGAAACGATCTGAATGCATGCAGTTTGGAAGTGAGGTATTGAATTACAGCCGGTCTTAATCAGCAGTTCCGGTGAAATGGCCTGTTAAGCTTTACTACTATCAATATAACTTTTAGGTGCGAAGGTTACTGCTAATGATAGTGCCACAAGGTTACCGCTGCGCTCAAACTTGCTGCAGCAGGATTAAAAGTTTGAGCAACAGTTAGAGCAAGCGTAATACTGCTTATTAAAATCATCCTGTTTTAATATAAAATGACAGGATTTCAAAGATTTTAAACAGTATTTTGAAGATGTTTCAATCCGGTGGAATATAGTTTTAAGTCATCTTATTAACTACTTAAACTATATGAAACATAAATTTCTGCTGCAAAAAAACAATCAATCATTGGTAAGATTCATGATTGGTTTTCTTCTGTTTATCGTTTTTCCGGATTACGGCTTTTCTCAGGAAAGAATCCTTTCAGGTACGATAACGGAAGTGAATGGGGACCCGTTGCCGGGAGTGAATATTATAATTAAGGGCACCCTCAACGGAACGGTGTCTGACCTTAACGGAAGATACACCATAAACGTGCCTGGTAATGATGCGGTTCTGGTATTTTCATATGTTGGTTATTTAGAGGAGCAGGTCTCAGTAGGGAGTCAGAATGAGATTAACATGAGACTTGTTCCGGATATTACCAGTCTTGAAGAAGTGGTGGTTGTGGGCTATGGTACCATGAAAAAGAAGTTAAGCACAGGGGCCAATGCCCATATATCCAATGATGAATTGGATCAAAAACATAGTTTGCGGCTGGAGCAGGCTTTACAGGGTCTGACATCTGGCGTGCAGATAACCTCCAACTCAGGCCAGCCGGGTTCCAATTTTAAAGTCCGCATCAGGGGTGTGGGCACCATCGGGAATGCCGATCCGCTTTACATCGTTGATGGCGTGCCTACCGGTGATGTTTCCTATTTAAGTTCTTCCGACATTGAATCCGTCGATATCCTTAAAGACGCCGCATCCTCGGCCATATATGGTGCACAGGCGGCGAACGGAGTCGTGCTGATTACCACCAAAAAGGGGAAAGCAGGGGAAATGCATATTTCGTATGATGGATATTACGGGATTCAGAATGCAATCAGTAAAGTCGACGTACTGAACACAAAGGATTATGTAATGCTGATAGATGAAGCTTATATCAACTCCAACCCGAAGTACAGGACAAATAAAAAATATCCGTATAACCTGCCATTTCTTCCCCAATTGGATGGAAACGGGGATGTTGTTTATGACAGTGACGGAAATGTATTGATTGATCCTTCCGTTTTTGATTCCGTCAAAACAGTCAACTGGCAGGATCATATGTTTACCAAAAATGCACCTGTTCAGAGTCATTCCATAGGCATAAACGGAGGTTCCGATAAAAGCATTTTTTCAGCGGCCGTTAACTATTTTGCACAGGATGGTATAATTGGAACACATGATCAATCCTCCTATGAAAGAGTTTCAGCAAGAATAAATTCTGAAACCAGCCTTTATAAAGACATTTTTACGTTTGGTGAAAACATAACGTTTGCCCATACGACAAGCCACGGCATAGGTGTCGGCAATATTTACGGGAATTATGTAAAAGGTTTCATCAGTACTTCTCCGACCTTCCTGCCTTATGATGACGCATTTCCTGATGGTTATGGCAGGTCGGTATATCCTGCAGAGACCAACCCGGTGGCCAGTATGTATTATAAGAACCAGAATAAAACAATTAATAATAAAGCGCTTGGTAATGTATACCTGCAGCTTTCACCCCTAAAAGGACTGAATATTAAAACGGATTTAGGATTTGATGTTTCGATAAGCGAAAACAACAGTTTTACTCCGGTTTACAATTTATCTACACTGGACATCAACCAGCATTCGACTGCCAATATGAGTTTTTACAGGAATTCCAAATACAATTGGGAAAACACGGTCAACTACAGTTTTTCATTTGGCAAAAGCAATATGAATGTACTGGCAGGTAATACGGTTCGTGAAATAACCAGTTATAACACAGGCGGTACGGCTTATGATCTGATCATCCCCGATTTTGAACATGCTATTCTAAGCAATGGTACCAATGACTCCCTGGAAACAAATTATGGTTCAAAAAGTGAGGAATCGTTCCTTTCCTATTTCGGAAGGGTAAATTATAACTATAACGAGAAAATTTTATTTACAGGTGTTTACAGGCGTGATGGATCCACAAAATTTGGCCCGTCCAACAGATTCGGTAACTTCTTCTCATTTTCAGGTGGTTATATCCTCACCGAGGAGGAATTCCTAAGTTTTACCTGGCTTGATTTCTTAAAGGTCAGGGCAAGCTGGGGACAAAACGGTAATGATAACATTTCTCCTTTTGCCTACCAGTCATTGATCAGTTTGACCGATAAAAACTATTATTTCGGTAATCCGCAGACAAAATACATCGGTGCAGCACCCGATCAGATTCCCAATGCATCGATAAGATGGGAAACAGCATCCATGACGGATATAGGGTTTGATGCCCGCTTTTTAAATAGTATTACCCTGACTGTTGACTGGTATAAAAAATACCAGAAAGACTGGTTAGTGACGATACGGGTTCCTGAACTGACAGGGATTCTCAATGACAATTCCTATCCGATCGGAAACGGAGGCGATGTTTCAAACACGGGTGTGGAAGTGGCGCTCGGATACCAGAAGGTAACAGGTGATTTTAAGTTCAGTGTTAACGGCAATTTTTCATACAATAAAAACAAAGTACTGCATATTCCTACTGTCGACAGCATTATTCATGGCCAAACCGGTGTACTGTACACCAACTTTGAAGAATTTTACAGGGCAGAAGATGGTTACCCCTTGTCCTTTTTCTGGGGATATAAAACAAACGGAATATTCCAGGATTCTGCACAAATCAGTCAATATACCCACAATGGCAAGGTCATTCAGCCCAACGCCAAACCCGGTGATGTTATTTTCCGGGACCTGAACGGCGATGGGATCATTAACGCGGAAGATAAAACGATGGTAGGAAATCCCTGGCCGAAGTTTATTTATGGGATATCCTTTAATTCATCCTACAAAGGATTTGATTTTTCGTTTGTTCTGCAGGGAGTGTATGGCAATGATATAGCGAATGGAATAAGTTCAATGAATACCCTTAGTCCCAATAAAACTGCCGACGCTTTGGAAAGATGGCATGGTCCGGGAACATCCAACAGGATGCCCAGAATGACAGACGGAGCCGATGCCAACAAAAACTGGAGAAACTTTTCTGATTTGTATATTGAAGATGGGTCTTTCCTTAAAGTCAGGAGTATCAACTTCGGTTATGACTTTTCCGGTGTTCTGCAAAAGTTCACTGTAGCGCAATGCAGGTTGTACGTTTCTGTGGTCAATGCCTTTACTTTTACAAAATACAAAGGATTTGACCCTGAAGTCGGATATGGCGATCATGATTATTCACGTTACCAAAATATGTCAACCGGAATTGATCTGGGCACCTACCCGCAATCCCGTCAGTTTCTGTTCGGATTAAATCTCAAATTTTAAATGAAAACCTTTATAACACAATGAATATGAACAGGATTAAAATATTGGCCGGGCTGTTATTCATTATATTCTTAATGGGATGCAGTGAAGATTTTTTAGACAAACAGCCTTTTGACAAGGTAACATCAGGAACCTTTTATAAAACCAGTGAAGATATTGACCAGGCTGTTACTGCAATTTATGATGTATTGCAGCGTGATTCCTGGAACGCCCCTAATCTTATTGCAGAATCAATGTCTGATAACTGTTCCGGGGGCGGAGGCATTGTTGACGGTTTTGGGCAGAATCAGTTTGATCAATTCTATTGCATAGATGCGGACTTAGCTGATCCGAACTGGCAAAATGGCTATCTCGGTATTTACAGGGCTAACCTTGTCATTGAGAATATAGGAAATGTAAAATGGGCCTCCGGTGAGAGCGGATTGGCAGCACGATATACCGGTGAAGCCAGGTTTTTGAGGGCTTATTTTTATTTCAACCTGGTTAAAATATTCGGACATATTCCCCTGGTGACCAAAATACTATCTCCGGATGAAGCGTATATCCCGCAAGCAGAGCCTGAAGATGTCTATAAATACATCGCGGAGGATCTTATTTATGCTATTGAGAACCTTCCGGCCACTCTGCCGGGGCCCGGACCCAATGCCGGAAGGGCAACAAAATGGGCTGCCGAGGCAATGCTGGCAAGAGTATGGCTTTTTTACACCGGTTATTATAAAAAACCTGATATTGCCGGTATAGTCACAAAATCTGAGGTCACTAATTATCTGGATGATATTATAACCAAGGGTGGTTTTGCCCTATTGCCGGATTTCTCCGGTTTATGGGAATTAAATGAAAACAATGACTATAATAAGGACAATATTGAAATCCTCTTTGCCATTAAATATACCTATCTCGGGCACGGCGATTGGGGTATCAATGATGGTAACCGTTGGCAGGTTATGGTG
>CAYMJH010000259.1:0-1038 GCA_964390385.1 uncultured Bacteroidales bacterium
GAAATCCTTGCGGCAAAAATGTAAATCGCCGAAGCGGTTTCGCGTACCATATGATCGACCCTGCTGCCCCGTATGTTGGCGTCATCGGTTACCGTAATGGCAGTAGGGGCCGACAAAATAACAGGGGGTAAATCCGTAACGGCTTCCAGTAATTCACACATAACGCTCATATGATGGGCAGGCGTAGGTGCAAAAAACTGGAAATAGCCTATATATTTCATCCCGTGTATCAAAGCTCCCCAGGCCTGGGTCCTGATGTCGCCGGGCAAGGGCCCTGCATCCCAATCGGTGAGATAGGTTGTGCCCGACATGCGCTGGAACGAAGTGACATTCTGAGGTTCGATAAAAGTGCCCAGGGGTATTAATCCTGCCATATTCCAGCTGAAATTATCCAGGCCCTCAAGCCAGAGATCTATAATACCGCGTTCGTCATTGCTGAGCGATAAATGTTCCTTGTATTCCAGCGGGTAGGCATCGTGCGTGATAAAACTGCCGGTAAACGTTTTCTTTCCGCCGAATGATCCCGCGCTTCGCATAAAGCTGTAGGCATGATCTCCTGAAAGCGGATTGTAGTAGGGCAGGTAATCAAATCCATAATATTGCTGCCCGGCAGGATGTTGTGGATCCAACTGTCGTGTACGGTAATTCCAGGCTTCAACAACAAATGCAGGGACCCTTGTATAGCGGCCGCCCAAACTGGGCTCATCGTCCCAGCACCACCCGAGAAGCCCGGGTAAATCGCGGGCCGTTTCAACATATTTTACCAGCGAATCGGGATTTGAATTCCGTGAATAAGGGCTGTCGGCAAATCCGTCCCAGCGGGTCGGCCCGACGGAGAACAGGCCGGAGTTGCTGCCGGCATTGATATAATCAGACCAGGTAGTTTCATCATGTTCGGCATAATAGCCTTCGGTGTGAAGGGTGTTCGACATGCGTTTCCACAGGGGGAACTGGTCCTTGTTCATCATAAAAGGACCAATGGGGAGGAAAAGAGTGGTTCCGTTGAGCACAAAGGCATTTTCTTCGTTGATACCAACA
>CAYMJH010000259.1:1048-2470 GCA_964390385.1 uncultured Bacteroidales bacterium
CCAACAGCAGGAGCACCGTTGTATGGTTTCGAGAATTTTTCGCGCAGGGTGCTTACAACGATATCATCGTTTTTCAGTTCGGCCGTCAGCCAATACTCTCCTTCGGGAAGAGCAGTATTGTCCAGGTAAAAACGCTGCTGATCACCTGTTGTATGACCCTGCAGTTCCCTGTCATATCCGCCGCCGGTTTTTTCAATGCTGAGTTGAACCTGCGAAGGATCGTAACCTTCGGGCACTACAGCGTAAAGAAACTGACTTGTTCGGGCATGAAAGGGCGCGTGCCACAATTCAAACCCGGCCAACGGCGCCTCGCCGGTAACGGTAACGGCAATGGAGTCGGTGGCCAGCAATTCTCCTCTCACCGGGGGACTTTGCAGCATGTTGAACCTTGAAACCAACAATTTCACATTGAATGTTCCGGGTATCATAAAATGATGAACCACGGCAAGGCCTGTTTCAAAGGTATAGGAAAGGGGAGCCCCCGCCCTGAGATAATAACCATCGCCAAAATCCCATTCGCATTGAATGGTGTCGCCGTAATCAGTAGTGTATGCAACAGCATCGAAATAGACTTCCTGCCCCACTTCAACATTCGCACCAGGTAGAATGGTGATCAGCGATCCGGGTTGAGCCGATACAAGACACGCTAAATAAGGTATAAAAAAGGCAAGCATTGCAAATAAGGTTTTCATAGCCTGAGGATTGGTTTAATAATCAGTATTATACGAGAATTTCCATAAATGGTTCAGGTATGGACCTCCCCTTTGCCCACCGTGTCAGTCGATATATTGCCTGGTAAGGATTTAACACACCGAGGTACTCAGGGAAGGGCTGCTTTTATTAATAACCCTGTCGCTATGGCAATAGCCATGCTAATCAGTGTTCCGATAAGCAGGTACTCCGTTCGCATTTGCGCACCCCTGGTCTCGTTGAACCTCAGGATAGACTTTGCAGCAATTAATAAACCGATAGCTTCATATTGCCTGTTAATAACCAGCACAAAAACGATTAAGCGCTCCAAGATGCCTATCCACCGGCCGGCATTCTCAAGGCTGCCGTGATCCTCCTCAATCTGCTCTCTCCATCTTTTTGTAAGAAGGCTGATGATCACACTCGACGGCTGCGTGAGGAAAATCACACCTGCTGCATAGGTCCAGCCTGTGACATGGTTAAGCGAAACCATATATTCCCCTATGGATTTCAGATCTACCGGGAAAAGCCATATCCAGAGCCAGAAGATTACAACAATGTGCACGGCCTGGTCAATAATGAAATATGCGATGCCATTCTTACGATAGGATTTCCATAAATCGACAGCCAGATGAGAACCGAAAAGGATTAGGGGTACCTGCCAATAAATGAAACCGGTAAATATCCAGGCAATCAATGCAGTGGTCGCGCAATGCCAATACAGGAAACCCG
>CAYMJH010000259.1:2480-5234 GCA_964390385.1 uncultured Bacteroidales bacterium
AGTGTTTATCCTTCCGGTCTTCAACCCAACGGTCAGGCTGCAAAATAAAATCGGAAACCAGGTGGGCAGCAATTAACTGAATTAAAAACAGCGTGTTCATTTACTTGTTTTGATTAACGAGGAGACCGGCAATATTCGTATAAACATCAATCATACGGGATAATTCATTCCAGTTGGCCGCGCCGGCATGTTTATTGACCGTTGACTGGGTTTTGTGCAGCTTGTTAGCCACTTCAACCTGGGTAGCACCCAACAGCAATTGATGAATAACCTCCGCCTGTTTGATGGTCATTTTATTCAGGACATAATCCGTGAAAAGTCCTATGGCAGATAACCCCATATCCGCCATTGCATCCATGCAGCGTATGGAAAGCCTCGGACCGGTTTTTTCCAGCTTATCCATCTCCCTGCCCGACAATATGAAAGCCTCCCCTTTTGCGGTTCCAAGATCGCCCAACGGCTCCTCAATTTTTCCTATTCCGATGGCCATGCGGATATCAATGCCGGCTTCACCCTCCTTTTCGGAGTATTGTATCGCCAGGGTGCGTATAACACAGGAAGCCTTCAGGGCAATGGAAACATCACAAACCGCATGAAAACTATCACCCCGGTAAAAATCATAGATGATATTGAGTGCGTTAAAAAGCTTCCCGAGCGATTTGATCAGGGAATTCAACGCTTTCTTGCCAAGCAGACTTGAATTCACGATGTCTGCCGTGATGACTGCCTTTATTTTTCGCATGGTACCACGAATATAGTGTAAAAAGGCGATATTTCCAAAATATAGCCTGATCAGGCGATATTTTTCAAATATAGCCTTAACAGACGATAATTTCCTTATGCCGGTTCATGGCCGGAGCATGTATAAACTTTCACAAATACATCAGCCGGAATGAACAGGCAGCTGTATTTTTTCATAAATTAGATGTCTCACGTATATGGATGATCAACCTTAATAAACATCCCAATGTCAAGCACACAAAGAGGCAGGCAACACAGAAAAACAATTCCGGGCGGAATGCAGGAGGAATTCCGCACCTGGCTTAAGAAATACCTTGAAATACCCTTCAGGGCCAACGGGGAATGGGAAAAATCAGGTAAAGGAATTATCCCCGTCATCAACGTCAATTCAGTCATTTCTCCTGACAGTGAAGTAACGGAATACCTCGAAGATGTCATCCTGGAATATCCTACCAGCATTCCGTTCAGGGATATTTACCTGGCAGGTTGCTGTGCAGGTGCCTCTTATCTCGTTAATCATGTGCCTGTATTCCTCGTGGAGGAAAAAGCCTTTGTGCATTACAATGACAACGCGCCTTCTGACACATTCGAATACCTGGGATGGTATACAAGGATGGGCAAGGAAAAGGAGATCCCCTCTGTTTTCATTTGTTTTGACAGAATTGCCGAAACCACGGAAAAAGTGAACCATAAATACCTGTTTGCAGCCGTAACCATTCATGCGTTTGCGCATGCGCTGATGGATTGCGGAATCGATCCGGCCGGGAGCCGGAATACAACCCACAGCCCTATTTATGAATGGGTGGAAGAGTCCCTGGCCAATCTCATCACACTGCAGATCGCAAAAAAATCAAGGCTCCCCGACCTGGTTGACCACATCAGGCGTTATATGATGAAACAAAAGGATGCCTGCCGGTTCGGTAAGGATTTGTTCAGTGAATATCCCGAAGATCTGTATCTCTGGATGAACTGGTGGACCATGAAAGAATCAGGCAAAACGGATATGTACAGTGCCGATGCGGAAGGCTTAAAAGATGTCAAAAAATTCAGTGACGTATTGGTGAAATACGGCAGGGGCTCCCTGATGCACGGTATCGGCTAAGGTACCATAATACAAAGGACTGGTATAGTTCAGCCGGGTTCCGTTTTTTTATTCGGTGCTGCGTAATATGCTGCCCGGCGTGATTCCGTTTTCATTGAATGTTTCAATGGTAAAGTAATAGGGTTGACCGGCATGGAGACTGTTTATAACAAGCATGGTATCCCTGTATACCATGTAATTGTGATACAGTTTATCTTTATCAATACCATAACTGATATTATAACCGGTTGCATCGCCTGCCCTATTCCATGTTAATTTAACACTTCTCCTGTTTTCAGGATCCCTGGCAACATCAAACCGGCTGATCTTTTGAGGGGCATTGCCGTCTCCTTTTCCGAAAACCCTGAATCCGCTGATCGCGAAATTTCCCCCGGGCACCTCCAGGTTATTGATTCTTACGTACCTGCAATTCACCTTTTCTGCCAGTTGGATATATACATGGGAGTTATCGGACTGATTCCGTGACTTATCGGCCAGCGTCTCCCAGGCAACTCCATCATTGGATTGCACCAGGGTGTAACGGTGGCAGATATCAGGCTGCCTTCCGTAAATTTTTGTGTTGTGTTCGGCAAAGTTGATTTGCACTGCATAAACATCACACAATTTCCCGAGATCCACGGTTGCATATTCGCCCGAATCACCGCTTGCCGCCGCCCAGTATGTCCGGATATCCTCATCGGTCATGAAGGAAGCCGGCAGCGTATCAACCGAAGATGACACTTCTGTTTTCCTGTCAAAGGAAAGCAGCATCCACCCCGGGAATATTTCCTCAACGCCTGCAATCTTCCTCCGGGGCAGGTTAATCGGGTAGTCCCCGAATCTTGTGACGGCGTGAAGCGTACCCTCGTTGTCAAAAAACGCAGGGTAAAGTCCCAGCCTGCGCTCAAACATGTGCTTCACCGAAATGGTGA
>CAYMJH010000260.1:0-5233 GCA_964390385.1 uncultured Bacteroidales bacterium
ACTACGTGGCTAAAACCAACTTTGTTCTATATAAGAGCCTGGTCCGACCCCAAATACAAGTTTTTGGTATCAGACCAGACGAAAACACATGTTATCAGGCATTTAATCTGCTATTATGCAAAATAATATCTGTTTTTGGGGTCAGACCGGGCTCTGAGCAGAAAATATAGTCGATTCGTCGGTGAAAACCCCCTGATCTTCTATTTTATTTTTTATTTCATGCGGCATGCTATATTTTTATCAGAAAATTGATGATAACGTTATGAGAAGAACAGGATTATTATTTGGAATAATGATGGCAGCGTCAGGAGCTGTTTTTGCCCAGGCTGAAAATACCTGGACACTGGACAGGTGCATAGAGTATGCCTATTCCCGGAACATTACAATCCGCAAAGCCGAACTCGCGAACCAGCGAAATGGCCTCTATGCAGACCAGGCAAAAGCACAACTCTTCCCTTCTTTAAGCGCCTCGGTAAACCAGAATTTCAACTGGACCAACAGCACTGCCACAGGTGACAAAGGCCTCACCGGCAGTAATGGTTCAAGCTACGCTTTAAGCTCAGGAGTGACAATTTTCAACGGTTCGCGTCTGATCAACCAGATCAGACAGGCTGAGCTCGATATTGAAGGCGGCATTTATTCACTTGAGGCGACCAGGGAATCAATAAGCCTCAGTATCCTTAATGCCTACCTGCAGATTCTGTATGCCGAAGAGCAGGTCAAAAACAGTGAAAAGCAGATTGAAGCCACATCCGAACAGCTCAGGCTTGCCGGGGAAAGACTGCTGCTTAAAGGAATTTCGCAGGCAGACTACGCCCAGGTAAAATCACAACTGGCAAACGAAAAGCTTACCCTCGCAAATTCACAGAGCCAGCTGGCATTGGCCAGGGTAAACCTGATGCAGCTCATGGAACTTCCGGTTACTGACAGTTTTGAAATATCGCACCCCGATCTTTCGGAGTCTGTTAACCAGAACAGGATTCCCGATGTCAAGGCAGTTTATGAATCGGCTTTGAACGTTAAGCCACAGGTTAAAAATGCTGCCGTTAACAAGCAGATCGCGGCCCTGGATGAGAAGGTTGCCAGGGCAGGGTATTTCCCGGTCCTGTCAGCGAGTGCAAATATCGGATCAAGATACAGCAGCCTCGGGTCTGATCAATATTTCACACAGATCAATGACGGAATAAACCCTTCTGCCGGATTCTCCCTTTCCATACCGATTTACCAGAAGAAGCAGGTGAAAACAAATGTGGCAATAGCCAGGATTGGGTACCAGGATGCGGAGCTATCTGAATTAAACACCAGGAATGAACTGAGAAAAAACATCGAACAGGCATGCCTTGATGTTACCTCGGCACAGACCGAATACGAAGCAAGCCTTGAATCATACAGCTCCGTGCTTGAATCATCAAAGCTCTCTGATGAGAAATTCAGGCAGGGAATGTTAAACTCTGTCGACTACCTGGTTTCCAAAACAAACCTGATAGTCTCTGAAAGCAACCTGCTGCAGTCAAGATTCAATCTGATATTCAGCTATAAAGTCCTCGATTTTTATGCAGGAATTCCTTTAACCCTGTAAACCATGACCCCGAAATAAACCCTTGGAGCTCCCCGGGCACTCGTGGAAATAAGAAAAGTCAACTGATCATCGGGGACACCAGGAAAACGATAAGCATCAGAACAATAAACAGTAAAGATAACAAACTCACGAATTACGATTATGAAAAAGAAACTAATAATAATCAGCGCAGCATTGGCTGTGACAGCAGCTGTGCTTCTCCTGCTGAAGCCCTTTTCAAAAAGGGATAGCGTTTATACTTTCGAAACGGTAAAAGTTGAAAGAGGCCCGATCTCAAACTCGGTTACCGCAACCGGAACCATTGAAGCCATCACGACGGTTGAAGTGGGAACACAGGTGTCGGGTATTATTAAGAATGTCTATGTTGATTTCAACGACAAGGTGAGGGAAGGCCAGGTACTTGCAAAAATTGATGAAACCAACCTGATTGAACAGCAGAGGCAGAGCCAGGCCGGCCTTGATCAGGCAATCGCAGAGCTTGCTTATCAGGAAGCTACCTATAAAAGGATCAGTGCACTGTATGAAAAACAGCTGGTAGCTGAATCCGATCACGACCAGGCGCTCCTCAGCTATGAAAACTCAAAGGCGTCCGTCATCAATGCCCGCTCAGCCGTATCGCGTGCAAAGGTGAACCTCGATTATGCCACAATCACTTCACCCATCGATGGCGTTGTTCTGAACAGGGCAGTAGAGGCAGGACAAACAGTGGCGGCAAGTTTCAATACACCGACCCTTTTCACCATTGTTAACGACCTTACACAGATGGAGGTTCAGACAAGTGTTGATGAAGCCGATATCGGCAAGGTGAAGGAAAACCAGAAAGCAGAGTTTACCGTAGATGCATATCCTGACCTCAAATTTGAAGGTACAGTAGCCCAGGTAAGGCTTCAGCCGATAACCACCAACAATGTGGTGACCTATGTTGTGATACTCAATGCGCCCAATCCCGATAAAAAGCTGATGCCGGGGATGACCGCCAGCGCCACGATATATGTGGAGAAAAAGGAGGATGCCATTACCTTGTCGGGGAAAGCATTACGATTCACTCCTGATGCGGAATACATGCAGCAAATGATGGCAAAATTCATGAAGAACGCTGACCAAACCAAAGGTGCTCCTGCCAATTTACCGTCCGGTTTCCAGCCCGGCCAGGCGCCAGGCACGGGTTCATTCCCTGCCGGTATGCCTGCCCCGGGCACATTCCCGGGATTCGGCAAAATGGATACCAAGAATAAAACCGTTTGGGTGAAAACTGAAGGCGAAAGCATTCGGCCGGCCATGGTAACAATGGGTATTGAAAATGGTACCAAGGTTGAAATTACCCAGGGCCTCAAAGAAGGTGATGAAGTCGTCATCTCCATGTCGGGCGGAAAGAAGAAAGATGGAACAACAAGTAGGAATTCGCGTGCCGGTGGTCCGCCAATGCCATTCTAAATGTAAGCAAAAAGCGGTTAATACTTTAAGTTATGAATAATGTAATCATTGAAATAAAGGGACTGCGCAAAGATTACCATGTGGGTGAAGTGACTGTGCATGCGCTTCGGGGGGTTGATCTTAAAATTGGCGAAGGAGAGTTTGTTGCGATCATGGGGGTCAGCGGATCAGGCAAGTCCACTATGCTTAATATCCTGGGGTGTCTGGATAAGCCTACAAGCGGGATTTATTTCCTGGACGGAGTGGATGTGAACACGCTGGACAAAGATGAAACAGCCAGGCTTCGCAATAAAAAGCTGGGCTTTGTTTTTCAGGCCTACAACCTGCTGCCCAGGACAACCGCCCTTGAAAATGTAGAGCTTCCCCTTTTCTACAACAATAAAGTAAGCGCCAGGGAGAGAAAAGAAAAAGCGTTATTGGCTCTTGAGTCCGTCGGACTTGCCGACAGGATGCATCATATGCCAAACCAGCTCTCCGGGGGTCAACAGCAGAGGGTTGCCATTGCCCGGTCCCTGGTTAATGATCCCGTGCTTATCCTTGCCGACGAACCTACCGGCAATCTCGATACACGTACCTCGTTTGAGATCATGGAGCTGTTTCAGGAACTTAATGACAAGGGAAAAACCATTGTCTATGTTACTCACGAAGCTGATATAGCAAGGTTTGCCACTCGAAACGTGATTTTCAGGGATGGAAAAATTCAACGCGAAAATGCTGTAAGTGAACGCCTTAATGCATCGGAGATGCTGAAAACCCTTCCGGTAGAAAACATTGAAGAATTTGATGCCAAAGAATAACATTATGAATTTAACAAATCTATTCAGGATAGCGGTCAGGGCCTTGTTCAGGAACAAGATGAGGGCTTTCCTCACCATGCTCGGGATTATAATAGGTGTGGCCTCCGTCATCGCCATGCTTGCAATCGGCGAGGGATCAAAGAGAAGCATAACCGAGGAGATGTCATCCATGGGAACAAACCTTGTGATGGTAATGCCAAACTTCCAGAGAAGGGGAGGCGTCAGCCTCGGCGCATCAAGCTCTATGGCGTTAAAATACAACGATGTTACCGCAATACGAAATGAAGCAGCATTGATCTCTGCCGTTTCACCTACTGTTAATGCCAACGGCCAGGTAATTTATGGCCATCAGAATACCCAGACTTCCATCTATGGAGTCAGTGAGGAATACCTCACCATCAGGAAACTTGAGATTCAGAGCGGAAGGATCTTCAACGAAACAGAAGCAAGAAGCATGGCAAAGGTATGCCTCCTTGGCAGCACAGTCGTTGAGAATCTCTTCGGGGAGGGAACGGACCCGGTCGGGCTGAATATCAGGATCAAGAACCTTCCTTTTGAAATCATAGGGGTTCTGAAAGATAAAGGCGAAAGCGGGATGGGCCAGGACCAGGATGATATGATCCTTGCTCCCTATACTACGGTCCAGCGACGCCTGGCAGCGATTGATTATATTAACGGCATATATTGCTCGGCAGTGAGCGAGGAAAAAAGTGCGGCGGCTATAAAAGAAGTCGAGGAAATTCTCAGACGGATGCATAAACTGAAAGAAACTGACGAAAATGACTTCAGGGTAATGTCGCAGTCAGAACTGCTTGAAACGGTCTCCTCTGTCACCAATATAATGAAACTGCTGCTGGGTGCCATTGCAGGTATTTCACTGCTGGTAGGCGGCATCGGCATCATGAACATAATGCTTGTATCGGTAACAGAGCGTACACGTGAAATTGGCCTTCGCATGTCTATTGGAGGCAGGGGAAAGGATATCATGAGGCAATTCCTTGTCGAGTCGATGATACTCAGCATGGCAGGCGGTATCTTTGGGATAATAGCCGGGTACCTCCTGGCTAAAATTGCAGGCACTATGCTGGACATGCCGCCGGTAGTAGCCACCAGTTCCGTGTTGCTTGCCTTTGCAGTGTGCTTTATTATCGGAGTATTCTTCGGCTGGTACCCGGCACGGAAAGCTGCCAGGCTCAATCCAATTGATGCACTCAGGTACGAGTGACCGGTACACGGATTTTTAAGCGGGAGTTTTTTATCCCGGGATTCGCTTAAAATTGTGTTTTTACCCCTGAAAACGAGCCTCTAAGGTCATCAGACAGCCATTATTTACGGTTAAATCCCTGTTCTATAGATATTTAATTCGGACCGAGGCTCTTGTATAGAATATAATTGTTTTCTCCTTTTGCTAATCCAAATAATT
>CAYMJH010000261.1:0-5230 GCA_964390385.1 uncultured Bacteroidales bacterium
CAAAGGGGTCAAGATTGCCTTCACCCACCACCTGTATGGTGGCATCCTTGATTTTCACTGAATTCAGCTCGCCGACATCCTGACCTTCAGCCTCAATGAGACTGTCGAGATCAGAATCAACGACTTCCAGTGTTTCGGTATAGGTGCCGGCAACATCGGGATTGACCGTAAAATCAATTTCTGTATAATCGGAATTGATGGTCACCCCGATTTTATCGAGCAGTTCTTCACAACCCGACAATATAAAAACCAACAATCCTGCCACGATGGCCGGAATAAGAATTCTCCTCATGGTTATGTAAATTAAATTATATTCAAAGATAAAGCAAGAGAATCCCCGACACAATTCTTTAATCAAATAATACGGAGTTTGGTCAAACAATATTTCACTTTCATCAAAGACCTCTCGATATGGTTATCAAGTCCGACCGAAAATCTTATCAGACCTTCCGAAAGTCCCATTTTTCTCTGAACTTCAGCCGGCACCTCGGAGGAAGTGCTCCTTCCGGAGTTGCTGAACAATGTTTTGAAATACCCGAGGCTGACGGCCAGGTATCCGACTCCCTCTGCCTGCATCATGCGCATCAGATCGTTGGCCCTGTCCACTGTATCCACGTCGAGAGTCAATATTCCCCCGTAACCGTAGCCGTTATTCATCATGGCATTGAACAAGGCATGCTGCGGATGTGAAGACAGTCCGGGGTATATCACTTTCAAACCCAGATCCTTCAAGCCGGCTGCCATATGCAAAGCGTTCCGGCTGTGCTGTTTCATCCTCACATGCAGGGTATGGAGGTTCTTCAGGATACCGGAAGAGCGAAGGGGGTCGAGCACAGGTCCCAGCAGCATGGCGGTACCGTCGTTGACATTGGAAAGGGCGGCAATGAAATCATTCTTCCCGCATATGGCGCCTGCAACATAATCATTTTTGCCATTGATGAACTTGGTGAGGCTGTAAACGACAATATCGGCGCCCAGCCTGGCCGGCGATATGATCATCGGGCTGAAAGTATTGTCAACCATCAGCAGGATGCCATGCGCCTTTGCCATGCCGGCTAATGCAGGGATATCCGATACCTGGAGCAGGGGATTGGTGACCGTTTCGGTGTAAATGAGCTTTGTATTCGGTTTGATGGCCTTTTTAACACTTTCAAGATCAGTGATATCCACAAAACTGACGTCAATGTTAAACTTCGGCAGGTAGTTCCGGAGGAAGGCAAAAGTGCCCCCGTAGGTGGTGACACTGGTGATCAGGTGATCTCCCGCACTGCACAGCTGCAATATGGAACAGGTTATGGCCGCCATACCCGATGAGGTTATCCACGCATTTTCCGTCTCCTCCATCGATGCCATGGCCTGGGCCAGATACTTGTTGCTGGGATTCCAGTGCCTTGAATACAGGAAACAGCCTTCGGTATGACCCGCGAAAGTCTCTGTCATGGTGACAGGATCCATAAAGGTAAAGGTCGAACTGTCGGTGATGGAGGGATTCACGCCTCCGAACTCGCCAAACTGCAGCAGGTCCTGGATTTTTTCTGCCGGATCAAAGGATGGGCTCATAGCGGTGTTTTTCTTAAAAAGTACAAAAAAACAGCCAGGTAAACAATAAGGATTGTCATGTTGGTTCAAATTCGGGTTTTTCATTGATCATCCGGTTTTAACCATTAAAACTTGTAAAACCGACTTTCATCAATAAAGTTTTACCTCCGGGCTGTGAAGACCGTATAGGTAGGTGACATCAATAGTAATCTCAAAAGTGTTTGCTGTATGGAATACAACTGGAAAAACCGCACTGTCCTCGTAGCTGAAGATGATGAAATGAGTTTTCGCTATATCGAACTCGTATTATCGAGGAGAACCAATATAAACATCATATGGGCCATCAACGGTCAGCAGGCTGTAGAGTATTGCCGGTTGAACCAGCACATCGACGTGGTATTGATGGACCTGCAGCTGCCTGTTTTTGACGGACTTGAAGCCATACGGCAGATCAGGACCTTTAATCCTCACATTCCCATTATCGTTCAGACTGCCAATGCCATGAATGATGAATATGACAAATGCATAGAAGCCGGAAGCGACGGTTATGTAACCAAGCCCATCAACCTTACCGTGCTTTTCTCCCTGATGGATTCGATGATGAACCCCGTTACCGTCCACCATTGAAACCAGGTTTGACGAAAACATATTGATCAGGATTCCCGGCCGGGTGAAGGGAAAAAAATACCATGTTTTCCGGTATTTTTTATTAATTTGGTGTTCAAATCAACACCAAAGAACATGAAAACCCTGGTTCATCTGTTCGAAGACTGTGTAAAAAAATACACTGACCATGTTTACCTGCTTGAGAAAAAAAATACGGCATTTAAGGGCTCTACCTATGGCGAAGTCCGGGAAAAGGTAATTCAGTTCGCGGCAGGCCTGATGCAACTCGGCGTCAACAAAGGTGACCGCTTCGCACTTTTGGCAGAAGGCCGTAACGAATGGGTGATCAGTGAAATCGGCATGTTCTATGTCGGAGCTGTGGATGTCCCTTTGTCCATAAAGCTTACAGAACCTTCGGAGATTAAATTCAGGATCAGGCATTCCGGGGCCAGATTCATCATCACATCAAAACAACAGTCAAAGAAGATAAATCCTTTGCTAAAGGAAATGGATACCGTTGAAAAGGTTATCCTGCTCGACCCAAAGGATACCTATGACAACCACGAGATCTATTTCGGCGACATCCTGCAACAGGGAAAAGCATTCCTGAAAACCCGCGAGAAGGATTTTATCGAACGCCGGGACTCCGTTGAACCCGACGACTATGCCAATATCTGCTACACATCCGGCACCACAGCCGATCCCAAGGGCATTATTCTGACCCACAAGAACTACCTGGCTAACATTAAACAGTCGCTGACGTTGTTTTCAGTCCCCCCCGAATGGACGACCCTGTTGTTTCTTCCCTGGGACCATGCTTTCGCGCATACGTGCGGTATCTATACCCTGATGGCCTGTGGCGCCAGCATGGCCGCCCTGCAGATCGGGGAAACCGCGATAGAGACCACCAAAAATATACCCATCAACATAAAGGAAATCAGGCCGCATTTTCTGATGAGCGTGCCTACCCTGGCCAAGAGTTTCAGGAAGAACATTGAAAAGGGCATCCGCGACAAGGGGAAAGTGGCAGAAGGGCTTTTCAGGGCGGGGCTCAGGATTGCCTATGCCTATAACGGTACCGGATGGGATAAGGGGAAAGGCCTCAGGATCCTCCTCAAACCGCTGACCATGCTTTTTGACAGGATACTGTTCAGCAAAGTAAGGGAAGCCTTTGGCGGCAGGCTCAAATTCTTCATCGGCGGAGGGGCATTGCTGGACATAGAATTGCAGCGTTTCTTCTATGCCATCGGGATCCCCATGTACCAGGGATACGGTCTGACAGAGGCCTCCCCGGTCATTTCATCCAATAACCCGGGCAAACACAAGATGGGCTCTTCAGGTCCCGTGGCCCGGTTTATGGAAATCAAAATATGCGACGCCGATGGCAATGAACTCCCGCCGGGCGAAAAGGGAGAGATAGTGATCAAAGGAGACAATGTAATGGCCGGCTATTGGCAAAATCCGGAAGCCACTGCTGAGACGGTCAGGGATGGCTGGTTGTTTACCGGTGATATGGGCTACCTGACCAAAGAAGGTTTTCTTTATGTGCTGGGCCGTTTCAAGAGCCTGCTGATTGCCGATGACGGCGAAAAATTCAGCCCCGAAGGGATCGAGGAAGCCCTCGTGCAACAGTCAAAATTCATTGATCAATGCATGCTTTACAATAACCAGAACGCTTATACAACAGCCCTGATCTATCCCAATGTGCAAAACCTCAGGTCATGGATGACCGCTCACAACCTCGAGGCAGGGAGCCCCGAAATGCATGAAGAGATCATCAAACTCATTGAACAGCAGATCGACCAGTTTACCGCCGGCGGCAAATTCGAGAACCAGTTTCCCCATCGCTGGCTGCCTTCCACCTTTGCCCTGATAACGGAGGGATTCACTGAAGAAAACAGGCTGATAAACAGCCTGATGAAGATGGTCAGGCCCAAAATCATTGATTTCTACCACGATAGGATTCAAACGATGTATACACCACAGGGCAAGAACATCTTCAACGAGAAGAACAGGCAGGCACTGGAGGTGTTATTAAAGGTATAAACGCTGGAAGGTCACCCTGAACTGTCGGACACCTCTAAGGCGTCCGACAAATCCACTTTCCCCGATTTGGAATCCTATGAAATATCATCTACTTTTGGAGCCTTATCTGAAAACCATTGAAATCCTTGTCAACCCAGACGCTTAAACCTTACGACCGATCTTTATGCAAGAAAGCAGCATAGCCGCCGAGCTTCAGAAACGCATTCTCATACTTGACGGTGCCATGGGCAGCCTGATCCAGCAGCACAGGCTGGAAGAAAAGGACTACCGGGGCCAAAGATTCCTACGGCACGGCCATGACCTGAAGGGGAATATCGATGTGCTATCCATCACCAGGCCCGGCATCATTCTTCAGGTCCACCGCGATTACCTCGAAGCCGGCGCCGACATACTGGAGACCAATACCTTCAGTGCAAACCGGATATCACAGGCCGACTATAACCTGGAGGCTGCGGTTGCCGAAATGAATCTCAGCGCTGCCAGACTTGCACGCGAAGCTGCTGATGAATACAACCTTAAGGATCCTTCCCGACCCAGGTTCGTGGCAGGATCTATGGGACCGACAAACAAAACCGCCTCGCTGTCACCCGACGTTAACGATCCCGGATACCGGTCGGTCACCTTCGACGAACTGGTACTGGCCTATACCGAGCAGGCAAAAGCATTGATTGAAGGGGGCGTTGACCTGCTGCTGGTCGAAACCGTTTTCGACACCCTCAACGCCAAAGCTGCCCTTTTCGCCATTGAAGCATTATTCCGCGGGAAAAATATCCGGCTTCCCGTCATGGTTTCCGGGACGATAACCGATGCCAGCGGCCGCACATTATCGGGACAAACCATTGAGGCTTTTCTGAATTCCGTTTCCGGTACTGACCTGTTGAGCATCGGGGTGAATTGCGCGCTCGGGGCAAGAGCTATGAAACCCTATGTTGAAGAACTCAGCCGCAAGGCTCCTTTCTTCACAAGCGCACACCCCAATGCAGGCCTTCCGAATCAGTTCGGGGGTTACGATGAATCACCGGAAGACATGACAGTTCAG
>CAYMJH010000262.1:0-5155 GCA_964390385.1 uncultured Bacteroidales bacterium
GCCTTTTTCCCCGGTATCTGGGCAGTGGCGATGATCACATCCGATTTAACCGCATGCTGATGGATGAGCTCACCCTGCTTTTTCAGGTAATCCTCTGTTTGTTCAACCGCATAACCGCCGGCAGCTGCATCTTCCCTGGCCCCCTCCACTTCGATGAATTTTCCGCCCAGGCTGATGACTTCTTCCTTCACGGCTGACCTGACATCAAAGACTTCTACAACCGCGCCGAGTTTCCGTGCAACGGCAAGCGCCTGCAAACCTGCCACACCGGCGCCCAATATCAATACCCTGGCCGGTTTAATGGTACCGGCAGCCGTCATAAACATCGGAAAAAACTTTGGCAACCTTGATGCAGCCTCCAGCACAGCTTTATACCCTGCAACCGTGGCCATGGAGGAAAGAATATCCATAGACTGTGCCCGGGTTGTTCTTGGCACCAGTTCCATGCTGAATGAAGTGAACCCTGCCTGCTGAAGCTTCTTTACAAATGCAGTACTCTGATAGGGATTAAAACAACCCACAAAGACACTGGTTGGAGCAACCTCATCCAGATCCTGCTCAGTCAGTGCCCCCATCAGGAGGATCAGTTCAGCTCCGGTCAGCACCTCCTTGCGTGATATGGTCAGGGCACCGGCATCCTGGTACTGGTGGTTGGCGTAAAAAGCGCTGATACCGGCATTCTTCTCAACCAGGACATCACACTTTAATGATTTTAAGGTTTGTACGCCATCAGGGATAAGAGCGACCCTTTTTTCGGGTGGCAATTCTTTAATGAGTCCGATCTTCATGAAATATATATTTTCAGCGGATTAACGGTAAATTCCGTAATAACTTCGGTAAACAAGGCACAAATATAAAGATTCCAGACTTTTATCCTAATGATTTTTTAGTATTTCTGGATGCCAACCACCGGCCGCAGACCAGCGTGGCTGACGGTGCAAGGAATGGTATATAAGTCTTGCAGTCATGCAGTCTTGCAGTCCGGAAGTCTGAAAGTCATTCCGTTTGCTGGTCTTCTGGTCTTCTGGTCTTCTGGTCTTCTGGTCTAACAGTCTGTAGCCTGTAGCCTGCATTCTTTTCACTTTTCACTTTTCGTTTTTCACTGTTCACTTTTCACTTTTCACTGTTCACTTTTCACTGCTCGCAAACAAACTCCCTTCCTTGCTTGTTTAAGAATAAGCCATGCTTTGTGTTTTCCGGCAAAAAGTTTGCTAATTTTATTGGATTGAATCTTATAATATTTACAGGTTCCTGATGGACAATTTTTCTTATCTGGGAAACAGCGAGATACCTTCGATTGAACAGCTTTATCAGCAATACCTGAATGATCCGGGCAGTCTGGATAAAAGCTGGCAATATTTTTTCAGGGGATTTGAATTTGCCCGTGTCAATTACGCTGAACCTTCTGCCGGAGATGGAAATCTCGACCGGGAATTCAAGGTGCTGAACTATATCGATGCTTTCCGGAAAAGGGGACATCTTTTTACCAAAACCAATCCCGTCAGAATCCGCAGGAAATATTCCCCCACTCTTGACCTGGAAAATTTCGGACTTTTGGAAAATGACCTGGATACAGCCTTTCATGCCGGAACTGAAATAGGAATCGGCAGTGCCACCCTGCGGCAGATCCGTGAACATCTGACGCAAACCTATTGCGGTTCGGTCGGCACCGAGTATATGTATGTCCGTTCGCCCGAAAGAGTGGCCTGGCTGCAGCAAAGGCTGGAATCGAACCAGTACAGGATGAACTTCACACCTGAGGAGAAAAAAAGTATCCATGGTCATCTGGTCAGGGCTGTGGGATTTGAGCATTTCCTGCACCGCAGGTTTACCGGGCAAAAACGTTTTTCACTTGAGGGTACGGAAACCCTCATTCCCGCTTTGTATTACCTGATCGAAAGGGGCTCAGAACTGGGCATTGAATCATGCTTCCTTGGTATGGCGCACCGGGGCAGGCTGAATATCCTGGCCAATATAGTCGGAAAGCCTTACGAGAACATTTTCCAGGAATTCACGGCTGAGGAATACGAAAAGAACATTTCCCTGGGTGATGTAAAATACCATCTTGGATATTGCAGCCATATCTCCCTGCCAAGCGGCAGGGAAGTTAGTGTGAACCTGGCCCCGAATCCATCTCATCTTGAAGCTGTTTCTCCGGTTATCCAGGGCCTTGCCCGCGCCACCATCGACCATAAATTCAAGGGTGATTTTACCAAGGTAATCCCTGTCCTCATCCACGGCGATGCTGCAATTGCCGGGCAGGGAATCGTATATGAAACCCTTCAGATGTCAGAGCTCAACGGTTATAAAACCGGGGGTACCATTCATATTGTGATCAATAACCAGGTCGGCTTCACAACCCATTACCTTGATGCCCGGTCAAGCACTTATTGCACCGACATCGGCAGGGTGATCAAAGCCCCCATCTTCCATGTTAACGGAGACGATGCAGAAGCCCTGGTACACGTGGTAAAGATGGCCATGGATTACCGGCAGACCTTTTATTCAGACGTTTTCATTGATATCCTGTCGTACCGGAAATACGGGCATAATGAAGGCGACGAACCCCGTTACTCACAGCCTACATTATACAAGGCCATAGCAGGCCATCCCAATCCAAGGGATATTTACAGCGGGCAACTTATGACACAAGGTCTAATGAAGCCCGGGGATGCCATAAGCCTGCAGAAAAATTTCGACAGCTTCCTGGAAGAAAAGCTGGAAATATCCAAAACCATGGGGAAGGTTGGAATCCAGCGATTTTTATTTGACGATTGGAAGGCTTATAAACATGCGGAGCGGCAGGATTTTGACAAGCATTTCCCCAATGAAATCACCATTGAGCTGCTGCAGTTCATTGGCAAAAAAATAAATACCCTGCCCGGAGAAAGTAAATTCATCGACAAGACCATTAAGCTGATTGAAGACAGGCGTTCCATGATGAAAGCAGGACGGGCTGACTGGGCTCTGGCCGAATTGCTGGCCTACGGCTCGCTGGTTTATGAAGGGCATCCGGTGAGGATCAGCGGACAGGATTCTGTCAGGGGCACTTTTGCCCACCGTCATGCATCCCATGTGATTGAAGATACCGATGAAACCTATACACCGCTGAAATATATCCACGAGAAACAGGCCCCCTTTCATATTTATAATTCACCGCTGAATGAATACGGGGTGTTGGGCTTTGAATACGGTTATGCGCTTGCCACACCCCAGGGATTAACTATATGGGAAGCCCAGTTTGGCGATTTTGCCAATGTGGCCCAGGCTATCATCGATCAGTATTTAAGTTCGGCAGAGGAAAAATGGGGTCTGATGAATGGGCTGGTGCTCTTTCTGCCCCACGGATTTGAAGGCCAGGGACCTGAACACAGCAGTGCAAGAATTGAAAGATTTCTCATCCTGGCCGCGCGGAATAATATGCAGATCGTAAATCCCACCACCCCTGCCAATCTTTTTCACTTGCTGCGGCAAAGTGTAATCCGCACTTTTCGCGTACCCCTCGTGATATTTACACCCAAAAGCCTGCTGCGTAACCCGAATTGCATTTCATCTCTCACTGAACTGGCAGAGGGCCATTTCAGGGAAGTGATCGATGATCCCGAAGTCGACATTAAGGAAGTCAGGAGGCTGGTTTTCTGCTCGGGGAAAATATATTATGACCTGGCAGCCCGGAAAGCAGAGTTTAAAGCCCGTGACATAGCACTGATACGGATTGAGCAATTGCATCCTTTCCCTAAGAACCAGGTTGACGCCGTTCTCAGAAAATACAAGTATGCACTGGTTACCCTCTGGGTGCAGGAAGAGCCGGGCAATATGGGACCCTGGAGGCATATTGTTCATGAGTTTAAAGGACACGAGATCCTTCCGGTCTCAAGGCAACCCAGCGGAAGTCCGGCTACCGGATTGCAGAAAGTTCACCAGATCAGCCAGGAGGAGATCATCGGGAAAGTATTCAAAAAATGCATCTGTGAGCTGAAAAGGCCGTATTGCGGACTGCAATGTGCAGACGGGAGCCGGAGACAGGAAATCCTGAACCAGTACAGGTATTTCGAAGAAAAGCAATAAAATGTGAAATAGTGAAACAGTGTAACAGTGAAACAGTGGAATATCCTGATGATAACGCAAAATTCCCCTCCTTGGATAGCTTGTCCCGATGAAATCGGGAGGTTAGGGGTGGGTTTTAGTATGAAGAACAAAAAATTGAAAACAAAAAAGACAATTATACCATTATCATGATACTCAAAATCCCAATTCCCAGTCCCGGAGAATCCGTAACCGAAGTGGCCATCGGTAACTGGCTGGTGAAAGATGGCGAACAGGTGGAAAAGGACCAGGAAATTGCCGAGGTCGAAACCGACAAGGCCACGCTTCCGCTAATCGCGCCAGAATCAGGGAAAATAAAAATCATGGCGAAACCTGGAGAGAAAATTCAGGTCGGCGACATCGCCTGCACAATCGATACCGGTATTACACAAAAGCTGCCGGAGACCAAAGAGAAGACTGGCAAAGACAGACAGACCCGTAAAGAAAAAGAACCGGATCCTTCCTCCGCCATGACCCGAAATGAACCCTCCGTATTTTTAAAAGACAAATCAACCGATGTATATTCAGAAAAAAAAACCGGGATAAAGATAACTCCGCTGGCCCGCCGGAAAATGGAGGAAAACCACCTGACCATTGATGAACTCATCAGGGGATTGAGGAAAATCACTGCGGGCGATGTCGATCTGGTAGTCAATAGCCAAGGAGGACTGCTGTCCGGAGGAGCAGGGATTAAAAAAGGAGAAAGGCAGGCAGAGCGCCGTCCCATGTCGCCCTTGCGTCGTAAGCTTTCCAAACGGCTGGTGGCAGTAAAGAATGAAACTGCCATGCTCACCACGTTCAATGAGATTGACATGAGCGGTGTGCTTGAGTTGCGGAGGAAATACCAGCAGCTCTTCCAGGAAAAATACGGAATCAAGCTGGGGCTCATGTCGTTTTTCGCAAAAGCTGTTGTACAGGCTCTTCTTCAGTATCCTGAGATTAATTCTGCCATTGAGGGTGAAGAAATAATCACTCCTGCTTTTATTGATCTGGGAATAGCCGTTCAGACCGATAAAGGACTTATGGTGCCGGTTATCCGGAATGCAGAAACCATGTCAATCGCTGAATT
>CAYMJH010000263.1:0-5153 GCA_964390385.1 uncultured Bacteroidales bacterium
CCTTTCAGGCGAAAGATCACGGATAAATTCATGGTGACGGAAGAGTTCATCGACTGAAAAACAGAGCCGGAACCCACCAGCGATGTGTCTTTTTTTTCACGCACAATATCGGCGCATTCAATAACCGACGGCGTGGAACTGTCATTCCCAAACAGGATGCCAACCTCATGCCTGTCGATATAATCCTGGGTGATACCGGCTGTTTTCAGGGCTTCGACCGTCGACATATAGGCATACTCGGCATGTTCGGGCATGCATACGCGGGCACGCCGGTCAAGTATCCCTTTGAGATGGGGCCTTTCAAGTTTTCCGGTCAATCCCGACTGATATCCCAGGGCTTTTCTTTCGGGATCGAGCACAATGCCTGATTTTCCGCGGTATAGCGCATTTTTTACCTCTTCAAGGTTTTTTCCGATCGAGGAATATATCCCGGTGCCTGTAATTACTACCCTGTTCATGATGCAGCAAGAAACAATGGATGATTATGTATAAAGCCCGCCGTTAACCGAAATCACTTCGCCTGTGATGTAAGACGCTTTTTCGGATGCCAGGAAGCAAACAACTTCGGCTACTTCTTCAGGCAAACCGAAACGATTCAACGGGATCAGGCTTTTTAATTCGTTTTCATTCAGATCTTTTGTCATGTCGGTTCTAATAAATCCCGGAGCAACGGCATTCACCGTAACATTCTTTTTGCCGATCTCCTGCGCCAGCGCTTTGGTAGCACCGATTACCGCAGCCTTGGCGGCTGAGTAGTTAACCTGCCCCGGCAGTCCTTTGAGGCCCGACAAAGACACTATGTTGACGATGCGCCCGTATTTGTTCACCAGCATATTCTTTAACAGGGCGCGGGTAATATAAAAAAAGCCGTTCAGATTGGTATCGATGACGTCTTTCCAGTGGTGATCCTCCATCCACATCAGCAGGATATCTTTCCGGATACCGGCGTTGTTTACGAGCACTTCGATATAGCTGTCCTTATGGCTTTCAGTCCATTGATTGACCGCAGCATCCACCTGTGCGGGATCGGAAACGTCAAATTTCATTGGATCTCCGGTACCCCCGGCCTGCCTGATCATGTCAAGCGTCCGGCCGGCTTCCTCCTCGTTTGACTTATAATTAACCAGCACATGATATCCCATGGAAGCCAGCTTCGTGGAAATGGCCCGGCCTATGCCTCTTGATCCTCCCGTGACTAACGCAACTTTCATGATCGGTCTGAAGTTTGGTTCATGATTCCAAAATCCTGGCAAAATGGCTGCAAAGGTACTCTTTTATAGCATTAATCTCCAAATATTTAACCGTATCTTCTGCAAACCTGGGAACGATTTTCCTGATTTCGGCATAAGCATGGCGGGTTTGCGAAGACATCCGGTTTTCAAACCCGAGGTAATCAATGGCCTGGACGAGGCTCATCATTTCAATGGACAGCACCTGGTAGGTGTTCTCAATGACTTTTTTAGCCAGCAGGGCTGAATTGGCGCCCATGCTCACCACATCCTGGTTATCGTTGTTATTGGGAATGCTGTGAAGATAATTGGGAAAGGACAGGGATTGGTTCTCGGCGACGGTGGAAGTGGCCGTGAACTGTGCCCCCTGCATACCGAAATTCACTCCCAGCTTGCCCAGGTTGACAAAGGGGGGCAACTTTCCGTTGAGCTTGTCATTCATCAGGTAATTGACCTGTCTTTCCAGCAGCATGGATAACTTGGCCACACCTATTTTGAGCTTGTCCATTTCAAAAGAAACATAATCCCCGTGAAAATTACCGCCATGGAAGATATTCCGGTTCTCATCGTCGATCATGGGATTATCACAGGACGAATTGGCTTCATTCAGCAGCACACGCTCGGCCTGCACGACCGTATCGTATATGGGACCCATGATTTGCGGAACACAGCGTATGGAGTAATATTCCTGCACCTTATCCGCCAGGATGTACTGATTTTCGTGGTTGTGGTTATAAAAATGATCTTCGCGCTTCCTGATCAGCTTGCTGTCGGATAGGATACTCCTTATCCTTTCCGCGATATAGTTCTGTCCCGGATGCAGTTTAACCCGGTTAAGCTCTTTGGAAAAGCTGTCATCAAATGTGCGGACAATCTCATTGATCATGGAGCAAGCCAGGAGCGACCAGGAAACAAGGTTTTTGGCATGGATCAGGTTTACGATTCCACAGCCGGTCATGAAACAGGTTCCGTTGATCAGTGAAAGGCCCTCGCGCACATGTACCGATATGGGCTTCAGAACATTTCTTTCCAAAGCGTCGCTGCAGGGTACGAGGGTATCGCCCTCAAATACATTTCCCTCCCCGATCAGGGCCAGGGCGATATGGGCCAGTTGCACCAGGTCACCGCTTGCTCCTACGCCTCCGTGTTCCGGTACAAAGGGCGATATGTTCCGGTTTATCATCTCCAGGATGAGTTCGGTAACTTCAGGATGGATGCCGGAATGGCCCTGTAGGAAATTATTCAGCAGTACGATCAGCGCGGAACGGACATACAGCCTGTCAACGGATTGCCCGCATCCGGCCGCATGGCTTCTGATGGCGTTATACTGAAGCCTGGCCCGGTCGGCGTCGTCAATTCTGTACTGGGCCATGGGTCCGAGACCCGTATTGATGCCATAAATGATTTTATCCTGATGAAAGGATTGAAGAAAGCTGAAATTTCTGACTATCCTATTTTTAACCGGCTCTGAAATTTCAATTTTTTCATTCCCGTAAAGAACCTGCTCGAAATCTTCTGTGGTAATAATTCGTTCCCCTATCCTAAGCATGATAAGAAATATGATTTGTAAAAAACCAATAAGCTGAAAGGAAATTTTTAAAAAAATTGGTGCAAAATAATAAAAAAACAAATGATTATGCCAAAAGTTTACAGAATTACCTTGCATTTTTAGGATTATGGGTAAAAATCCTGTGCATGAGGTGTAATGATTCATACCCTGAATAATTGCACAGCCGGTCATAATATTTCGATTGTCCATAAAAGCTGAATGAATTAATTTGTTAACTTGCACCCCCGCCGTATGATGGATAGTCAGAAACCATGACAGCTTTCGAAAACCTGGCTTTTTCCTTGTCGAATAATTGCACCTGAACTAACAATATAATATATTACCCTTCCTTAAAAAAATAATCATGGTCCTTCATGCATTCAAAACAGGATTTCCCGCAGCCAGTAAAGCAGGCATTCTGGCCTTCATGTTCCTACTGAACTCCATTATGCCCGGACTGTATGCCCGGCAGGGAAACGATAAAACCAGCGGTTTTTATCCGGGGATCGGCATCGGTTTTGGTTTTTTTTATCCCCGGGGCGTAAATGAGTACATCAACAACGAGCTGAGCAGTTATTATATGCAATACGGAACACAGGAGATGTTCATGTACTATGACCTGGAGGGATCCCTGACCTACAAGATGAAATGGTTTGATGTTACAGCCCTGGCAGAGTATGCCATCGGCCCGAAGTTTATCCTGATCACCAATACATCGGAATGGATCACGTATGGCTTCAGCCGTTTTTCGCCCGGTATGCTGGCGGATTTCTATCTTCCTTTCGGGACAGGCCGCCATGCAGTTTTTATGGGCGGAGGCGCACAGTATCATTTCATGAAATTCAAGACGGTAAAGGCCCATAATATCGGTTTCAGAATTCAGGCCGGCGTCAGCCTGCAATTCAGAAAAATAAACATCCAGCCGTTGCTGGCATTCAATATTGCCAATGCCAAAGATGAAATGACAGTGAATGAACAGCTTTATGATTTAAACTTTACAGGAGGGCAGCTGGGCGTTAAGCTCTCCTTTCATCAACCCATTGCTCACAGATAAACGGGAATGAGAACCTGCATCATTATTCCCACATACAACAATGATCGTACGCTTGGCCATGTCATTGCCGACGTGTTGAAAATCACGAAGGACATCATTGTGGTCAATGATGGTTCAACCGATAATACTCCGCAGGTACTGCAGCAATACGACGGGTTGAAAACCCTGTCCTATTCGCCCAACAGGGGCAAAGGCTACGCCATAAGAAAGGGATTTGACCTTGCCATAGCGGAAGGCTACAACTACGCCATCACCCTGGATGCCGACGGGCAGCATCATGCCGGCGACATCCGTGCTTTCCTGCAGAAGATCACGGAAAGACCTGATGCCCTCATCGTAGGTGAACGTGACCTGGCCGGGCAGACAGTTTCAAAAGGAAGTATCTGGGCCAACCGGTTTTCCAATTTCTGGTATACCTTCCTTACCGGGATCAAGTTGCAGGATACACAGACGGGATTCAGGCTCTATCCGCTTGACCGGATCAGGAACATGAGGTTTTTCACCGTCAAATATGAGTTTGAGCTTGAAGTTCTTGTACGGGCCGCCTGGAAAGGGATCGAGATTACCGGCATCCCCATAAGGGTCTATTATCCGCCGGCAAAGGACAGGGTCAGCCATTTCAGGCCTTTCAAGGACTTTGCCAGGATCAGCCTGCTGAATACGGTGCTTGTGATCATTGCCCTGTTGTATGCCAAGCCCTTCGCATTTCTGAAATACCTGAAGAAGGAGAACATCAGGGAATTCATCAGCAGGTATATCCTGAGGGCCCATGAAAGCAACATGAAAATTGCCCTGGCCATCGGTTTTGGCGTTTTCATGGGCATCGTCCCGATCTGGGGATTTCAGCTGGTGACCGCCATAGCGCTTGCGCACCTTTTCAGGCTCAGCAAATTCATTGTTAGCGTGGCCGCCAATATCAGCATCCCGCCCATGATCCCTTTCATCCTTTACGGGAGTTACATTACCGGAGGGCTTTTACTGGGAACCGGAACCCGCATCAGGTTCAGCGGTGACCTGAACATCAGGTCGTTTGAGAACAACCTGCTCCAATATATATTGGGAAGCATTGTTTTTGCCGTAATTATGGCAATCTTTGCCTGGCTGCTTGCTATAATTTTACTGAAAATGTTCAGGAATAAACGTGGTGTAAGGCCATAACCTATGGAGAAGTTTTTTCTGCTGCTGTATGGTTACTTCAGGGATAAACGGATCATCTTCTTTTCCCTTGTAACAGTGGTCGGCTTGACAGCGCTGTTGCTGGCATCGCGGTTAAGCTTTGAGGAAGACATCACCAAAATGATAGCCGGGGTCGACAAAAAGG
>CAYMJH010000264.1:0-5128 GCA_964390385.1 uncultured Bacteroidales bacterium
GTATTTCACCGCACGGGTTTGTTGACACGGTTGTGAATCCCAGGTCGGCATAGCAATCGGGAACGCTTTCCCTGATTATGGTATCCCAGAAGAGCATGCCTGGTTCAGCCGACTTCCAGGCATTATGAACAATTTTTTCCCAGAGGGTCCGGGCCTGAATTTCCTTTTTAACCAGGGGGACTTCGGCATTAACAGGAAACTGTTGTGCGTATACATCATCGTTGACAACGGCATTCATAAATTCGTCGTCGATGCGTACGGAAATATTGGCCCCGGTTACCTTGCCGCGTTCCAGCTTGGCATCGATGAACTGCTCGGCATCGGGATGCTTGATGGAAATACTCAGCATCAGTGCTCCCCTCCGGCCATCCTGTGCCACTTCGCGGGTGGAATTGGAATAGCGTTCCATAAAAGGCACGACGCCCGTGGAAGTAAGGGCACTGTTCAACACAGGCGTGCCTTTTGGACGGATATGGGTAAGGTCGTGGCCCACACCGCCCCTGCGTTTCATGAGTTGTACCTGTTCCTGGTCGACTTTCATGATGCCTCCATAGGAATCAGAGACGCCGGGATTGCCGATGACAAAGCAATTCGAAAGGGAGGCGATCTGGAAATGATTTCCGATGCCCGTCATGGGACTTCCCTGCGGAACGATATAGCGGAAATCCTTCAGCAGTTCGTGAATTTCCTCGATACTGAGCGGATTCGGGTATTTCTGCTCAATCCGCGCAATTTCGCCTGCGATGCGCCAATGCATGTGATCGGGATCCCTTTCATACAGCTTGCCGAAAGAATCTTTCAGGGCATATTTATTGACCCACACCGTAGCAGCCAGTTCATCGCCCTTGAAGTATTCAAGCGAACACTGAAGGGCCTCTTCATACGAATAGGTTTTCTTTCCCTTGTCAGATACCTCTTTCACAGCTTTCTTGGTTTCAGGTGATACTTGAATAAGTTTTTCGGTTCCTTCGGCCTGCATCGTTCCAGTTTTTTAAGACGTTGAAAATTCGGTAGATAAATTTTTTAGGAAATGATCCTGATGGTACTGCAATTTAGAAACAGAAACCTTGTTGTGCAAAAAGGGTTCGTTCGTATTTATCAACATTTAGAAATAGTTATTAACGCGGCTTTCCAACGTTTTGATAAACTGGTGATTAATTTATAAATATATAATAGATCTTAATATCTATAAATATCAATATGGTTAACGTTCAGATTATCAATGTAATATAAATTTAATATCTTAATATACACATAATGAGATCGTTAAATTTTTCCAGGATGCTGATCCGGGTTAAAAAAAGAAACAAAAAACAGGCTTATTTGTGCGGAAAATAGGTGTGTTTCGATGGGCAAAGTTAGTTCAAAAAAGGACAAATAAACAGAATGAGAATGAGGAATAGAAATGAGAAACAGAAACAGAATGAGAATGAGATTGAGAATGAAGAAGGGAATCAGGGAGAAGGAAGGGCTGTGAAGCGGATAGCCTGGCCACCGCCCGGAGCCAGCTTCAGCAAGATTTGCTGCGACGAGTTTACCCTGGCTTCCCTGATGCTGATATCATACGGATTGCTTTTCCAGTTTGCCTGTGTGCCGTCGCTGAAGATCTGTGCCAGATAGGTTTTATCGGGCACCAGGAAGCACAGATCCAGTGCCAGCTCGCGTGGACTTTCGTCGGTTATTGCCCCCACATACCAGTCTTCGGTATAGCGGTCTTTCCTTGCCGTTATTACATAATCACCGATCTTCGCGTCCGGGATCCTTGTCTCTTCCCAATCTGCGGGCACGGCCTTGATAAATTTAAAAGCCTTATGGTTCCCGTAATTTTCGGGCAGGTCCGAAGCCATCTGCAACGGACTGTAAAGCACTACATACAGCGCCAGCTGCTTGGCCAGGGTGGTCTGAACCCTTGTTTCCGGAAGGACGGGATTGCTGAAACTGAAGGTACCGGGTGTAAAATCAACCGGACCGGCAAGTCCCCTTGTAAAAGGTATTATGGTGGTATGATCAGGCGGATTTCCGCCGTCGGCTGACCAGGCATCCCATTCCTGGCCTCTTACTCCTTCCTGCGTCATGAGGTTAGGGAAGGTGCGCTGCAAACCGGTAGGCATTACCGGTTCATGGATGTCAACCATGATATGAAACCGGGCTGCCGTTTCAACCACTTTCCTGTAGTGGCGCACGCCATACTGGCTTTTATGCCTTTCTTTGCCGTCGAGAAGATCACTTACGTATCCTGTTTTGACAACATTCACCCCGAGGCGCCGGTAGAGGCTGAAGGCTTCCTCAAGCTGGTTCTCATAATTCGTCACGGCTCCCCCGGTCTCATGATGCCCGATCAGGTTGATATTTTTTGAAGCTGCATAGCGGGTCACTTCTTCGATGTCAAAATCGGGATAGGATTCTGTAAAACTGAAAGCATCACCATGCACAGTCCAGTCCCCGTCCCATCCCCGGTTCCATCCTTCCACCAGCACGCCGTTCAGCCCGTTGGCCGCGGCAAAATCGATATACTTCTTTGCGTTTTCCGTGGTGGCTCCATGACGCGGTCCCTGTGACCAGGTATAGACGCCCTGGTGCATTCCCCACCATATCCCGTTGTATTTTCCGGGCCTGATCCATGAGACGTCTTTGATCGCATTCGGTTCATTGAGGTTGAGGATCATATAGGAAGTTACCAGGTCACCCGGTTTATCTGCGATGATGACGGTTCTCCAGGGTGTAATGAAAGGCGTACACCCTATCACCTTTTCACCTGTCGACCAGGGAGTCAGGTTGCATACCAGGGTAGAGGAGTCAATGCGGGCCAGGTTCATGGCAGCATAATCGGTGAGGTTTGCCTCGTGGATGGCAATATACTTCCCCTTTTCAGTTTCCATGGTAAGAGGAGTGCAAACGGTATCCGCCAGGTCACGGAGCCTCGTTTTCGTGTAAAGGCTTTCATAGAACCTGTCCTTATAGGCCGGTATCCACCATGCATAATGATCTCCTTTCATCACGAACTCGGTTTTTTCATCCATAATAATAAAGGAGTCGAGGGCCTGCTGGACGGGAATGCTGTATCGAAATCCGAATCCTTCGTTGTAAACCCTGAAGATCAGGTTGAACGAGCGCTTCAATCCCCTCTTTTCCCGGAGAAATACCGTTAATTCATCGTAGCGGTTTTCAATCAGCCGCTTTTCTCCCCAGGGTTGCTCCCAGGTTTCGTTAAAAGAACCGTATGCCGTACCGGTAATGCTGACCCGATTGCCCAGGGGAGGCATGTCTTTGAAGGTGAAACCCAGTGTCGACCTTCCGATGACCGGGTCGTTGTCTTTTGATGCAGCATAATAAACCTGGCCTTTTATGATTTCCACTGATATTTCAATCCTGTCATCGGGTGATGATATAGTCGTTTTCTGCTGAACCGAAGGCGACTGGCATGACGCAATTAAAAATAATACTGTTACGGCTGCGGATGTGGATAATGCTTTCATTCGGATTTGATTCATGGCATAATGTGTTGAACTGAGATCTGTACCTGCGTGTACCCGGGCATGGCTCATTAAGACTAGGGAACCGAATTCAGGCTGTCGACTATGTGCACGGCTTTTTCCGTCTGCAGCGACACGAAATAAGCGAATGCCCTGTCCAGCAAGATGTGCTCGTTTGAGGCACCCGGGTACGCTTTTCTGAGCCTGTAAAGGTCAGTTATCTTCTCAAGGACTTCCGGGGTATATTTCACGCCGGTAAACTGCTGAATTTTTTCAAGCAGGGTATACCGGAATTCAACCGTTGGCTCTATCATGGTGCCTTCGCCGAAGTCGTTCCACGTCACCAGCTGCAAATGATCAACCTTACTGTTCCTGGCCATTTCCAGCGTTTCCTGCAGTGTTTGTCCGTTTTTATGGTCGATGCTCCAGGCCATATTGGAGCCCCACCCTCCCTGCGCATAAAAGTCTTTGAAACCCGGATAAGCGCTTCCGAGGGCAACATCAACCTGCTGCATCCGGTTGGCATAGAAATTCGTGATGTGATCATTGTTTTCATATACCCATGAAAACTCGCCGGCCGCGTTTTTTCCCATCTCGGCCGACTCGTACCAGAGCGACAACAGGGCCGGGGTTTCGGAAATGCCCTGCAGCACCGTGGTCCAGTCGTTTGCGTTCTGGATATAGCGGGGACCGAAGACCGTAAGAAGCGGCCTGTCGTTAATTCTTATGTAATAATCCTTACTAAAATAATATTGCTCGAGGTACGACAGGTCGTCAATGGCTCCCTGCACGGCATTATCGATAACGGCATTGTCGATCAGGGATCCCAGCGTAAAATCCTCGTAGGTTATGGCAAATGTAAGTCCAACCTTGTCGAGCATGTCGATCACTGCTTCGGCATTCCGCCTGTTGAGGGGATAATCCCACAGGTCGGAAGAACCGTACCAGTCGATGATAAGGCCGTCGATTCCTGCATATTTCATCAGCAACAGGTGATATTCGATGACGTCTTTATCACTTGAAGCATAAGGACCAATCAAGGGATAGTAATGGGAAGCTATTTCCCTTCTGCCTTCACCATCCGTTTTTTCCGGGTTCATGTTGGCCATGGTCCAGTGAATGCCCCAGCTCCCGTTATCGCTGGTGGCCGGTGTCTCAAACCAGGGCATGTAATGAACCCATAGCCGGGTGGAATCTGATTTTTCAACCGCAACAGGACCTTCAGGTACCGGATCAGGCCCGGGCGAGTCTTCTTTTTTGCAGCCCAGGAGTGACAGTGTGATTAAGGTGACAATAAAGCCCACTTTTTTTTTCATGATGCATTTCAGGTTAAGTGAAGCAATCGGAACCCTTTGTCATATCAGGCTGCATGGCACTTTTGCCAGCATCGGGGAAAGGCGCCTGCAGCTTCTTTTTGGTTTCAGTACCCCGGATTCTGGATCAGTTTGTTATTCTTGACCAGTTCGGTGGCCGGGATGGGGAAGATGGCCTTTTCTGCGGGGGTGTTACTGGGCTTCTCCCACCAGGGCTCAAAATAGGTTCCGAAACGGATATTCACCGAACGGCGTATTCCCTCGAACAGGAATTCGTGCAGCCATTCATTGTCAAGCACTTCAAGTGTTATGGGATTGGGTGTGGAAGTGAGACCCGAGCGG
>CAYMJH010000265.1:0-5106 GCA_964390385.1 uncultured Bacteroidales bacterium
ACCCGGTAATCCTTTTCATGGAATGCCCCTCGCTACATCGGATGCCATCAAGATTGGAGATGTCCAGCCAGACTTCCTCCTCGGATTTAGCAACACCTTCACCTACAAGGGAATTCAGTTGACCGCACTGGTTGATTGGAAAAGCGGAGGAGAAATGTATTCTGGGAACAACATGCTGGGTGAGTTATATGGGGCCACAAAAATAACGGAAGACAGGGAAATCCCTGTTGTTCTGGATGCAGTTAAAGGATATTACGATGAGAATGGTGAGTTGATCATTACCGGGGAGAACGACATTGCCATATACCGGGATCAGAATTACTGGGACCGGACACTGAATCCCCTTGATGAGGCTCACGTGCATGAATCCAGCTATGTCAGGTTCCGTGAATTGTCGGTCGGATATTCCCTGCCTTCGGCCTGGCTCAGGAACATATTCCTGAAATCGGTAGGATTGTCGTTCGTCGGACGCAACCTTGCCCTTTGGACATCCTATCCGAATTTCGATCCCGAAACGAATACGGGAGGAGCAGTGAACGGACAGGGACTGGAATATGTTGCCCTGCCCCAGATCGCAAGCTTTGGCGGAAGACTATCAATAACTTTCTAAAAATAAGACAAATGAAAAATATATTGAAATACGCTGCATTCATGGCACTCATCCTGCTGGTCCCGTTTTCCTGCAGCGAAGATGCCATGGATAAGGTTGATACCAATCATAATCAACCTACGGAAATCCCGATTAAGCTGATACTTCCGCAAGCCACCATGTCAACGGTTTTTGGTTTGTCGGGTTGTGACCTTGCCTGGTTTTCTTCCGTATTTGTTGAGCAAACCGCCGGTGTGCACGGTCAGCTTGAAGATGCCGACAAGCGCCGGGCCATTAACACCACCATGTTAAACAATATCTGGAATGAATTGTATCAGACCAATATCGATCTGGATTATATTATCGAACGTGGCTCGGAAGGGGGAAAAGAAGAAGGTTACTGGTCAGCAGTGGGCATAGCCAAGTTTCTTAAAGCCTACAATTTTTCGCTCGCAACCGATGCCTGGGGATCCATACCCTTCTCTGAGGCTGGCGGAGCATCCGATAACCGAACCCCTGTATTTGAAAATGAACAAACCGTTTACGAAGGAATTTTCCGACTGGCCAATGAGGCCATAGCAGATATGCAGAAGGTCTCTGTCAGTAATCCGGGAACTGCCGATTTTATCTATAACGGGGATATGGATCTGTGGATCAAGGCGGCCCATGGATTTAAAGCCCGGTGTTTTAACCGGTTGAGCAATGTAGGTCCTGCTTCTTATACCGATAGTGTGTTGTCCTCTGCCGCTCTTTCCTTTGCCGGTGCATCAGAATCCTTTATATTCAGCCAGTTTAACACCTCTGCCACAGGCCAGTCGCCCTGGTTCCAGGAGGAAAACGACAGGGGGCACCATGCCATAAGTGAAACCATGGATGATATCATGGTATCCCTCGATGATCCCAGGCGTGACCTGTGGTTTGCCACCATCAATGATGAAATTGTCCCGGCTCCCAACGGGATTGCCATCTCGGATCAGGCTCATAATATTTATTCCCGCATCAGCTTCGATTATCTTACGGCTACCTCGCCCATGCCTGTGATTACTTTCGATGAAGTGAAGTTTATTGAAGCTGAAGCCTTGCTGAGAAAAGGAATGGCAGATGAAGCTCACGCTGCCTATATGACAGCCGTTGAAGAAGCCTTAACAAGGGCCGAAGTGGCAGAAGCAGACAGGACAAACTACCTTGCCCAGGGAAATGTAAATGTAGGAAACACCAACCTGACGCTTCAAACCATCCTGATCCAGAAATACATCTCTTTCTGGCTTTTCCAGCCCATCGAGGCCTTCAGTGAATACAGAAGAACCGGCATTCCCACGCTGCAAAATCCGCTGGGTCCACCGCCCAATCGATTCCCTTATGGAAATGATGAGGTCGCTTCAAATCCCAATGTCCCGGATATTACCTATCAGACAAAGCTTTGGTGGGCATTGTAAAATCTCAGCAAACATAAATACCAAACATATGAAAAAAATAATATTTTCCCTATTCATTATCAGCCTGTTCTTTACCGGATGCTTCAAGGATGATGAGGAGATCCGGCAGGCATACAAGGAAGCGGTTATGCCGGTCATTACCGGTCTCAATCCTTCCTTTTTTAACCTGGACGATCTCCAGCATGCCTACATTGAGTTTGTCGTGGACTTTGAAACGGCCGCCCGGTCGGTTACGATTGAAGAAACTTTTATGGGGCATAAAAAAGTACTGGGAACCTATACATCCTTTCCGGCCACAGTGAGGATCACCGCATCAGAAGCCATTGAAGGATTACCAGGTTTGACAATGGACTCCCTGGATCTGGGTGATAATTTTCTTTTTGAAATTGTGGCAGAATCAAATGCAGGCGTGAAATCGAGGTCCAATATCCTGGTAAATACCTCGGTTGCCTGTGAATCGAATCTGTCGGGCACCTATAGTGTAGTGGCTAACGGAAGTTCAACCGATCCGGGACCATCACCTGATGAAAACCCGGCTGTAGACTATGAATCTGAGGTTACCCTTACGGAGACTGATGTCAACGGTATATATACCATTTCTGATTTTTCCGGTGGTTTGTATCCTTTATGGTATGATGTGTACGGAATGACAGCCGAAGAATGTGAGGGGACCATCCAGGATATATGCGGCAGCCTGAGCTATTACAATTATTATGAACCTTACGGATCTCCGGTTGAAGGTAGCGGAAGTATTGATCCGGTAACAGGCGTAATAACCCTTGAGGGAACCGCAACTGCATGGGGTGATACCTGGACACTGGTGCTTACACCCAAGGAATGAACCGGATACTCTGGTAATCCTAACGGTTTTAAAGGAATCAGCCTTACCGGGCTGATTCCTTTGTTATGCAAAGGCTTGTGGTATTTTACCCTTTCATCCGTGCCGGTTTAAACATCAACTCAGCATCAACCTGTTCATTTACGCACATTGTGAGTGCGAAAATGAACATCAGAGGATGAATCATTTCCAATATGATCAAAACTAAAATTCTGACAACGTGATGGTTAATAGGAATGGCATTATTTATGTAAAATAAAACTCCGGTATTATGGGGAATGGTCATTCATACCGGTCATGGATATGACGACAAAGGGAGGAAACAAAGAGTAAGTACCTTTTATCGTACTGAAAAAAACCACATGATGAAAACCCTGGCTGCCCGCATATGGCTTGTCCTGATCTTGTCAGGTTTGATGTTGTGCTGCTTTGGCACCATCTCCTACGATCAGCCTGCAGAACATATACTGGTGGAATCGTGCACAGACTCCCTGAAGTTGAATACACTGCTGGATTCGGCAAAGTATTACGTACGCACCGATCCCATTCTGAGCAAAAACCTTCTTCAAAAACTGATCTATATAGGAGAAAGGAATAACAGCATCCATTTACCTGAATATTACAACCTTTGCGGAACCGCAAATGCCTTTCTCGGCAACCATGAGGAATCGAAGTCTTATTATACACGGGCCCTTGATATTTACCGGCAGCGAAAAGATACCGTGGAAATGGTGAGGCTCCGGAATAACCTGGGTTATGTATATTCGTTATGCGGAGATTATGAGATGTCCCTGGAACATTATCACCAGGGTTTACTGCTGGCTGAGATATTATACCGGGGGGGCAGGTTTCCGACACTGGTATCGCAGATGGGATCCAAAACTGCCGACCAGATGCTGAATCATCTCTATGCCAATGTCGGCAGGATCCATGCCCGATTCAGCAACTATCCCGATGCCATTAATAATTATAACAGGGCCCTCTCATGCGCGGAAAACAGTAACAACAAATACTATTATGCCTATTATCTGAATGAACTGGCCAACCTTTACACAGCAATCAACGAATATGACAAAGCGCTGTGGTGCTGCAAGCAGGCCATTGAAGTCAACCAGGAAATTGATAACCGGCTGGGCATCGGGATCAACTATCAAACCTTAGGAGAAATATATGCCCGAAGAGACAAGAACGAAAACGCAGAGATGTACCTCAATAAAGGTCTGGAATTGCTCAAAAACAATGAAGATTCACCCAGCAAAGCCAATGCGCTTTTCAGCAGGATTCGCTTCCAGCTGAAAACCAAGCATTATTTGGGTATCCAGCAAGACCTGGATGAATGCCTGAATATTGCTCAAAACACCGGCAATATAGATATTCTCAAGGATTACCATTATTACCAGTTCCGGCTCGATTCAGCAAAAGGGAATGAAGAAGACGCCCTTGATCATTTTATCCGTTACCATAACCTTCAGGCCACTCTGTTGGATTTCCAGAAAAACAAACGGATCAACGAATTGCAGATCGCCTATGAATCACAGCGAAACGAAAAGGAACTGGAACTGCTGTCGAAGGAAAATGAGGTGCAGCGAATAAAAATCAACAAGAGCAGGAATATGCTCTATTTCATTGCCGGTTTGTTTTCCCTTATCCTGGTGATCGTTTATCTGCTGATGCAGTACCAGAAACTCAGGATCAGGCACAAGGTGATTGAACTGAAACAAAAAAACCTCAACCAGCAGATGAATCCTCATTTTGTTTACAACTGCCTCAATTCCATTCAATGTTACCTCTTCCAGAACGATACTGAACGGTCGGTGATATACCTTTCAAAATTCGCAAAGCTGATGAGAAGGATATTGCAGAGCTCGCAGCAGGAATATATGTCGATCCTTGAAGAAACCGAACTGCTGACCCTATACCTTGAGCTTGAATCCATGCGGTTCAAGGGCAAGTTTGATTTTGCCATCAGGGTGGATGACAAGATCGATCCCGGTTACTATAAAATCCCTACCCTGCTGGTCCAGCCTTTTGTTGAAAACTCGGTGTGGCATGGGATCCAGAACAAACCGGGGAAAGGGCATATCGATATAGAATTCAGGCTGGATCATGATCTTCTGTTTTGCAGCATAGAGGACAACGGGATTGGCAGGAACAAAGCGGCCCTCATACAAAGTGAATACCATAAATGCCATCATTCGCTGGGAACCCATATTACCCAGGACCGCATGAAGCTGCTCAGGGAA
>CAYMJH010000266.1:0-5077 GCA_964390385.1 uncultured Bacteroidales bacterium
ACCAGAAAGCCTCCGAATACGGTACTCGACTCAATTCTCAATAGGGTTGTATCGCGGTAATTTTCATTTCGATACCGGGTCTCCCCAAAGGCCGATACGTTGCCGTCAGGCATTTTGCTCCCGGCAAAAACAGTATGCGCATTTACCTCCAGGGGCAGACTGTCATTGATCAGCACTTCGCTGCTTCCAAAAACCGTGTTCAGTTTAACCTTAATTTCCTTTTCCCCTGAGGGCTGAAAATTACGCAAGTCAAATATCCCGTTCCCGAAAATGACATTATATTCTTTTCCGTCTTCCAAACGGGTCAGCGTTCGCTGACTGAAGATCACCGTATGTTCATCGTTGACATCGGAGAATAAGCGGAAATCCTTCCCGATAAAGATCCTGATTCCCAGATAAATCAGGAAAAATGCAAAAAGAAACTTAAAAAACGGAAATTCAACATGGAACACAACCCGGAGTATGAGGCTCAATCCGATCAGGATCAATACAATTCCCCAAAATATACTGCTGCTCATTTTCATTTTAATTAGATGTTTAACAATTATGCACCAAAGGTAGGTATGATGCAAACTTTTTCACCATGCTAATCGGTGAATGGAGTGTACTGACCGGCAGATGACAGAAAGGGTAAGTGGAAAGGTGGTACAATGATTTACAAATTTGCAGATTGATGGTTTTACAGATTGTTGTATCCTGCAGCCTGAAATCTCTTAAATCTTCAAATTTTCAAATCAACAAATCAGTAAATCACAAAAAATCAACAAATTTCATTTGGGCAGCGTAAAGAAAAAGGTACTGCCCTTTCCGGGCTCACTTTGAACCCCGATAGTACCACCGTTCATCTCAACAAATTCACGGCACAGATGCAGACCCAGGCCCGAACCCTTCTCATTGTTGGTGCCGAAAGTGGTAAAATGATAGCGTGAGTCAAACAGTTTCTTCTGGTCCTCTGCCTCAATTCCCACACCGGTATCCTCAATTTCAACTTTTATATAGGCTTTGCCCTGTTCGTCATACGGCCTGACGCGGAGTTGAATTTTCCCTTCCACGGGGGTGAATTTGATTGCGTTCCAAATCAGATTACGCAGCACAATGGCAATTTGTTCGGTATCAAAGAAGGCCTCCGTTTTACTCATGGGATCCCTGGAAATGGAAATGTTTTTGTTGTCAGCCTGGTGCCGGATCAGGAGAACAACATCGGCTATCACTTCGGCAATATCGGCCATTGCCGGATTGGCAGTCAGCCTTCCCGACTGGTTTTTGGCCCACAGTAACAAATTTTCCAGCAGGGCAAAAGCCTGCTCAGAAAGGATAGAAATATCCTTCAGCAAGGTGCTTACCTCATCACTTAATTCAAATCCCGAGAGCAAAAAGGCGTCGATGTATGTCTTGATATTTCCGACCGGATTGCGCAGGTCATGGCCAATAATAGAAAAGACCTTGTCTTTTAAGGCGTTGTTCTCTTCCAGCAACCGTTTCTGCCGTTGCAGGGTAAGATGCGTTCTGACCCTTGCTATCAGCTCGCTTTTATTAAATGGCTTGGTGATATAATCAACAGCACCTGTTTCAAAACCCTGAACCATGCTCTGGATATCGGTTTTGGCAGTAATAAAAATGACGGCGATATCCGCTGTTTCAGCATTCTCCTTGATGCGCCTGCAGACTTCATATCCGTCCATCTCGGGCATCATAATGTCTAGCAATACCAGATCAAAATGCCTGGTTTGCAGCCATTCCAATGCTTCCTTTCCGCTGGTGGCAAATTCGATCTCAATGGACTCATTTTTCAGAATGCTGCCCAGCAGTTGTATATTTTTCGGCATATCATCCACGATCAGCACACAGGCATCATTCGGAATCATGAGCCATTTGTTTTAATTGTTTAACAATGCCGGGGAACCTTGCCAGTCTTTCCCGAAGGGCTTCAATATTAAATTCGTTGATGGATACGATCAAGGCGTTGCCATAATCGAAAAGGAATGCTATATGCGATGTATCTCCCATCTCCCTTATCCGGTTAGCGAAACTCCGTATTTCTTTCAGGGGTTGCTTTTTAGAAAAGCTCTCCCACTGCGGATACAAATGAGATTCAAACTCGGCGATAAGGGGACCTACAGCACCATGTTTTTGATCTTCAAAACGTTGTGTTTGTGAGTCAGCCGTTGCATCAGTGCTTTCAGACCGGGCCAGGAGCTGTTTTATCCGTTTCATAATAGACTGTATGCTGGATGGCATGGAAATAATAAGATCGGCAACTTTCCTGGCTTCCTCATGTACCTGGGAACTGAGTGTCTCTGTCAGCAATACCAGCGGTAAATCTTTCAGCAACACATGCTTCTTGAAATAATGCAGCTTTTCATTGATGATGCTGTGATCAAGTCCGGTCACAACAAATACTGCCGCGATTTCATTTCGCTGTATGACCGGATTCCTGAAGAAATAAAAGAACTCAACAAAATCATACATAGGCATAAAATCCCGGTAGTCCGTAAGAAACCGGCCGGTGAAATCCTGCAGCAGGATCTTCTCGTTGCCCTTTCCCGACACTTTTGCATCAGTGTATAAAACCGGGGACAAGACGTCTTCCTGTACCAGTACATTGGGGAAGACCAGCATAAAGTTGCTTCCCTTGTTGACTATGCTTTCAAGAAAAACAGAACCATTCAGGGCTTCAACGAGTTTTTTGGTTATGGGAAGTCCCAAACCTGTTCCCTCATATTTTCTCGTGTCAAGACGGGAATGCTGCCGGAATGATTCAAAGATCAGGTTGAAAGCATCCCTGGGTATGCCAATGCCCGTGTCGATAATGGAAATTTTCAGGTTAATGGTATTTGACCGTGTGCCCCTTTCATACTCCACTTTTACATTAATATGGCCTTCGCCCCTAAATTTCACGGCATTGCCGATCAGGTTGATCAAAATCTGCCTTAACCTTGATTCATCAGAATAAATATAGGCCGGGAAAGTGGAATCTATCTGTTCGTAATAGCGCAACCCTTTCTGGTCCATCTTCAGGGAGAAGATCTGCCTGACCTCCTGCAGCAGTTTTTTAAGATCGAGGAATTCATAGTGCAGTGAAAGCTTGCCAGCTTCGATTTTTGAAATATCCAACAGGTCATTGATCAGGGTCAGCAAATTCTTGCCGCTGGTCTTGATGGCTTCAAGATATTGTTTTTCCGTCTCCTGGGTAAGCGTATCTTCGAGCAAATCAGTGAAGCCGAGAACAGAATTCAGAGGGGTCCTGATCTCATGGCTCATGTTGGCCAGGAACTCGCTTTTTGCCTTGTTGGCCTCCTCGGCTGAATGTTTGGCTTTTTTCAGCTCCTCGAGTACATGCACACGGTCCGTTATGTCAAAAATTACGCCGTCAAGCCAAACGATATTACCGGCCTGGTCATAAATCGGCCTTCCGGTTTCAGAAACCCACCTGACAGAATTCTTGCTGGTGATAATCCTGTATTCAATGCTGTATTGCTGAAAGCTTTCAATTCCTATGGCAATGGTGTCATTCACACGTTCCCTGTCGTCGGGGTGGATAATACTGACAAAACTACGGACATTGTTGTTGATGTATTCTTCAGGTTTATAGCCTGTAAGGTCTTCAATGGCGTTGCTGATATAATGCATGGTCCAATCCTTGTCAAAGGCACAACGGTATATGACGCCCGGAATATTGGCGATCAGGGACCGGTATTTTTCCTCGCTTTGTTTCAGTGCATCTTCAGCCATCTTCCGGCCGGTAATGTTTTCCTTTATGGCAATATAGCGGATAATCCGGCCATCCTTGTTTTTTACCGGGGTGATGGTCGCATTTTCCCAATAGACTTCGCCGTTTTTATTCTTGTTCCGAAACTCTCCCTGCCATTGCTGTCCGTTGGAAATGGTCCGCCACAGGGTTTCATAAAAATCAGCAGGCTGAAAACCCGATTTAAGTATCCGGGGATTTTTCCCCAGTACTTCACCGGGCAGATAACCAGTTGTAAGAGTAAAAGCCTTGTTCACATATTGGATGTTACCCTGGGGATCAGTGATGACAACCACATTGGCACTCTGTTCAAGGGCCACTGAAAAGATGTCGAAATCCTCTGAACTTGTCTTACCGGCAGGTGAACTCTGGTCCATGAGTGTAAACAGCGCTTGCAATCCTGTATTAAAGTTACCTTAATTATTTGATTTTTGCCAACAAAAAACCCGCCGGTTAAGGCGGGTCAGCAATTGTTATTGACGTACTATTCTATCACAACAGAATATCCGTCTGTTTGCAGGTTCTCAGCGACACTCTGTGCATATTCGTAATCAAAATAAACCTTGGGTTTGTGCTTCGCAAAAACAGGGTAACGTCCCACTGCGTCCTCTGAATTCAGATAATTATAACCGACCAGGTACAAATCCGAGCCGGCCAGCTTCACTTTAAATACAGGCCTGTGCTTGCATAATTCCATCACTTCAATCAGTTCAAACTTAGTGATCTCGGGTTCCTGCTTAAGCTTGACCGTCTTGATGATCTCATCGCTGAAAGGCTCCTTGGTAAAATGAAGATCAAAGTTCTTGACATAGCAGGAAAGCACTATCGATTCATCCTTGATAACCGCAGGTTTATTTTCATCTCCAACAAGCCTGACATTGATACCGAACCTCGAAAAAAGGCTTTTTAACCTTTTGTTGCGTCGCATTACCATTTCTTCCAACGTCTCGTTTTTTCTCATAAGGTATTCTTTTATTTGATTAACTCTTTAGTATTCAGTTCGGTCTGTATCCAGCCTGCAAAAATAGAGAAAATTTCATTGATCCATCTTATTTAAAGAAAATTGAAGGTATGATTTTTATCATAAATATCATTCCCTTTCAACGGATTTTTAAAAAACCTATAAATATATCAAAAAAATCCAGTTCATGAATCCCTGCATAAGGATTTCTTGTTTAATACTTCCCCTTGCTGCCCGGGTTCGTGCCGGCATTCACTCTCAACAGCATGACCCGCATATGCAAATTGCAGGTTTGTCAAAGCAATCTGTCCGTTGATAAAAAAAGAAAAACGTTGAAGCCGCCATATCTGTATGATAGGATGAATCCC
>CAYMJH010000267.1:0-5057 GCA_964390385.1 uncultured Bacteroidales bacterium
CCACGCCCGCCGTTACCGATCACATTTACGGAACCACCGACACCACTTCCGCATTATACAATGAAGGGGCCAACTGGGTCGGGATTCTTATGGCCGTCTATAACGGATTTGCTGCCGTTATGGCATTCCTGCTGCCCGTCATTGCCCGAATGACAAACCGCAGGGTAACGCACCTGATTGCCCTGATCTGCGGGGGACTTGGATTGATCTCCTTTTTCTTCATCCGAGACCCGCATTACCTGATCGTTTCGGAGATCGGGATCGGCTTTGCCTGGGCAAGCATCCTGGCCATGCCTTATGCCATCCTTACCGGCGCCCTCCCGGCCAAAAAAATGGGCGTGTATATGGGGATATTCAATTTTTTCATTGTCATCCCGCAAATACTGGCAGCCAGCATTCTTGGCGCCCTGGTGCGTCATCTCTTCGACGGGAAAGCCATTTATGCCCTGGTGCTGGGTGGCGCATCGATGATGGTGGCCGGTATCATCACCCTGTTTGTAACTGACAGAAAAGGATAATAACTCGCCGCATTATGAATAAATACCTCAAAACTGATCCATGGTGTATCATCGAGGAAGGTTTTGACAGCAACCGGCAACGTTCATCCGAGAGCATTTTCAGCATCGGGAACGGCAAGATGGGGCAGCGGGCCAACTTCGAAGAGCAATATTCGGGCAGCTCCCTTCAGGGCTCCTATGTAGCCGGGATCTATTACCCCGACAAGACCAGGGTGGGTTGGTGGAAAAACGGCTACCCGGAATACTTTGCCAAGGTGCTCAATGCGCCTGACTTCACCGGGATCCATTTCACCCTTGACGGGGAGATCCTCGATCTTGCAACCTGTAAGGTCAATTCATTCAGGCGTGTGCTCAATATGAAAGAAGGCACGCTGAGCCGCGAATTTGTCGCCGTTATGCCGTCGGGATTGAAAATCAAGGCTTCCGTGATCCGCTTTTTAAGCATGGCCAGGCCCGAAACCGGTGCCGTACGGTATTGTATAACCCCCCTCACCCGGGATGCCACCGTTAAGGTTATCCCTTATCTCAACGGTAACGTGGTGAATGAGGATGCCAACTGGAATGAAGTGTTCTGGACCCAGCTTCACCATGAAGCATCGGGCCATGAAGGTTACCTGGTCGCCCGGACCCTGAAGACGGAGTTTGACGTTGCCTGTGGCATGCATAGCAGGATCCTGGTGGACGGAACTGAGAGTCCAGTTAAGCCTGCACATCACTCCAAAACCGGTTACGTTGAGACAAGCTGTGAGATCAGACTGAAAAAGGAGAGCCCGCTGGAAGTCATTAAAACCGTTGCCGTTCTTTCTTCCATCGACCATGAAAAGGAAGATCTGATTGGAGATACAAAGAAGGTGATTAAAGCTGCCGTTAAACAGGGCTTTGTTCCGATGCTCAAGGCACATCGTGAAGTCTGGACCGGCATATGGGAACACAGCGACATCATTATAGAGGGCGATGACGAGGCCCAGCAGGGCATACGATTCAATATCTTCCAGCTTAACCAGACTTACCGGGGCGACGATCCCAGGCTTAATATCGGGCCGAAGGGTTTCACCGGGGAAAAATACGGCGGATCAACGTATTGGGACACTGAGGCCTTCTGCATTCCGTTTTTCCTTTGCACCGCGCCGGCTTCGGTTACCCGCAACCTGTTGCTGTACCGGTATAAACACCTTGAAAAAGCGATCGGGAACGCGCAGAAGCTTGGCTTTAAGAACGGTGCCGCCCTCTATCCAATGGTCACCATGAACGGCGAAGAATGTCATAATGAATGGGAGATCACCTTCGAGGAGATCCACCGGAACGGGGCCATAGCTTTTGCTATTTATAACTACACCCGGCATACCGGCGATCATAAATACCTGATCGAGTATGGCCTTGAAGTGCTTATAGCCATCAGCAGGTTCTGGAGCCAGCGCGTCAACTGGTCGGGTGAAAAAATGAAATATGTGATCCTGGGAGTCACGGGACCCAATGAATACGAGAATAATGTGAACAACAACTGGTATACCAATACCCTGGCCACATGGACCCTGCAGTTCACGCTTGAAACCATCGAAATGGCCAGGCAGGTGGATGCCCCGGGTTATGGCAGGCTGGTTGAAAAAACGAATTTCAACGATACCGAAGAACCGGCCCGCTGGAAAGATATCATTGCAAAAATGCACTTCCCGGTGCTTGAATCGGAAGGTGTTTTCCTGCAACAGGACGGATACATGGACAAGGAGCAGATGACCGTCGACCAGCTCGACCCGAAACAGCGGCCGCTGAACCAGAAATGGTCGTGGGACCGTATCCTGCGGTCTTGCTTTATCAAACAGGCTGACGTGCTGCAGGGGATCTACCTGTTTGAAGACCGGTATGACGAGGAAACCATCAGCCGGAATTTTGATTTTTATGAATCGCGAACGGTCCATGAATCATCTCTTTCACCCTGCGTGCATGTTGTGCTGGCTGCACGGCTGAAAAAAATGGAACTGGCCTATCGCCTCTACCTCCGCACATCGAGACTCGACCTGGATGATTACAATCATGAAGTGCATGAAGGACTGCATATCACTTCGATGGCCGGTACCTATATGGCCATCATCGAAGGATTTGCCGGTAAAAGGGTGAAGGAGGGCAGGCTGGTGCTGAACCCGCAGATCCCCTCCAACTGGAAAACCTTTGCCTTCAAGATCCTGTTCAGGGACTGCCTGCTGAAGGCAGAAGTGAACGGCAAAAAAGTGATCATCAGCAATGAATCGGCGCTGTCGGTCGAATTGAATATTTACGGCAGGGATTATGCCATTCCCGGAAATTCATCCGTGGAGATCCTGAGAAAATAGCCTTGGCGCAGGGCAAAAAATGTAAAAAATGAAATACTATACTAACCATTAACAATGCCTATATGAAAAACAAGAGAAAAATCAGCAAAATAGCATTCAGCCTGCTGTTTTGCCTTCTGCAGCTAGCCGTTTTTGCGCAGGAGAAAACCATAACGGGTCTGGTTACCTCTACCACCGGTGAAGAACTTCCGGGGGCAAGCATTGTGGTCAAGGGGACCACCACCGGTACGACAACCGATGTTTTCGGTAATTACACCCTCACCGTACCGGATGAAAATGTAATCCTGGTCTTTTCGTATATCGGCTTCATCAGCAAGGAAATGCCGGTTGCCGGGATGACCACCATCAACATGACCCTCGAAGAGGACCTGATGAAACTTGAAGAGGTTGTGGTAGTGGGTTACGGAGTGTCAAAGAAAAGTGATCTTACCGGCGCTGTAAGCTCCCTGAAAGAAGAAGATTTCAACCAGATCAGCGCAGCTACACCCGAGCAATTGATACAGGGGCGAATACCGGGAGTTCAAATAACACAGAACAATGGTGAGCCCGGTTCAGGATCCCAGATCCGCATCCGGGGCGCCAGTACAATTCGTTCGGGCCAGCAGCCTTTGTATGTTATCGATGGTGTGCCTCTTGATACAAAAACCTCCTCTCCTGAAGGCGTAATAAAGGATTCGCCTGCGACGAATCCGCTTAATTTCCTTAACGCCAATGACATTGAAGCTATTGATATTTTGAAAGATGCCTCGGCAACGGCCATTTATGGGTCAAGGGGAGCCAATGGGGTCGTTCTCATCACAACCAAAAAAGGAAAGGGAGGTGACGCTAACCTGGAATATTCAACTTACCTGAGTATATCGAAGCTTCCAAAGAAACTTGATGTACTGACCGCTGAAGAATGGCTGAAAGTAAGGACAGATACACTGGACCTTGCCCTTAATGATGGAAATCACTTTGGTGCCTCAACAGACTGGCAGGATCAGGTATTCAGAACAGCATTAAGCCACTCGCATAACCTGGCGTTATCCGGCGGTGGTGAAGCAAACGCTTACAGGATTTCCTTTAATTACACTGACCAGGAAGGCATTATTAAGAAATCATCGATGGACAGGTATGTCGGCCGTGTTAATCTGACACAAAAAGTGCTGAAGGACATCCTCTTCATAGAAGCAAACCTTACGGCATCCCAGACAAAAGAAAACAGGGTACCGGTAGGTTCGGCCGGATTCGAAGGGGATCTGTTGCTCAATGCCCTGAGAACCAACCCAACCTGGCCGGCTTATGATTCCACCGGAGCTCCTTATCAGTCTGTAACAGCCGATGTGAGAAATCCTATAGCAATGCTGGAATATGTAGATGACATTACACGCACAACAAGAATCCTTGGAGGCGTTTCGTCGACGGTAAATATATTAAACGGCCTGAACTATAAACTGAATCTGGGCATTGACTATACCAATGCGATCCGTAAGAACAGTCAGAGCCAAAGACTTTCTTATATGACTACGCAGAAAGGTCAAGGCAATATCCGCACCAATGAACTGCAAAATTTCATAGTTGAACACCTTATAAATTTCAATAGAACATTTGATGTGCATACCCTTGGCGTTATGGCCGGTTACTCATACCAGATCATAAACCGCAGCGGTTTTGGCCAGGAATCAGGCTATTTTACCACGGATGCCATTGACTATGTCAATCAGATGAAGCAAGGCGATCCGGACTTCTGGGATCAATACTCCTATGCCGACACACCGGAAGAGTTTCAGTCGTTTTTTGGCAGGATCAATTATAACCTGATGGAAAAATACTTGATCACAGCCACCTTCCGTCGTGACGGTTCTTCAAAATTCGGTTCCGATACAAAATATGGAAATTTTCCTTCCCTGGCCTTTGCCTGGAGACTTTCCCAGGAAGAATTTATCCAAAATCTGAATGTGTTCAGCAACCTGAAATTAAGGCTTGGATGGGGCAAAACGGGCAACGCTGAGATCGGCACGGACCATTCGACATTTCTGCTTAAACCTGACCCTTCTGCCACTGCCCTGATGAATCATATACCCTATACGGGTTTTAAAATTGATAAGACACCACAGCCTGATTTACGTTGGGAAACGACAACCTCAATCAATCTGGGCATTGACTTTGGTTTGCTGAAGGGCAGATTGGCAGGAACCATAGACCTGTTCAGAAAACAAACTACTGACATGTT
>CAYMJH010000268.1:0-4869 GCA_964390385.1 uncultured Bacteroidales bacterium
GTTTTTATTCGTTGACCCATTCATCCAGGTAGGCATACTTTTCCGTGAGTTTTCCGTCCCGGGCAATGGTGGCGCGTTGAAGAATGCCGTCGCGGTCGCCGTCTATCAGCAGCGGGATAACAGATTTTACCAGGGCATTCCCAAAATCCACGGAGGCTTCATCCGGCAATCCGCAAGGCAGGTTGTCAATCGCCATCACGGTAACGTGGTCGGGATGGCTGAAAGGCAATTCCTCAAGGCCTGTGACGGGATTGTAGTCGTAAAACGGATCGCTGAATGTGGTGGTCCTTATGGTGGAAGGCACAGCCCCGTTCAGATCGCACGAAATATCAGCAATGACCCTGATGCTGAAACCTGCAGCCTTCATCTGATCCCGTGTAAACAACACAGGGGCCCTCGGATCCCAGTATGTCGCCATGATCAGCAAATCGGTATGCCTGCTGAAGCGGATAAAATGACTTTCATATTCATGGGGGAAATTAAAAAAATGAAGCAAATCAAAGGAATTTCCCAGTTTATTCCGGTGGTATTTGTCAGGTCCCAGCACCACATACACCGGTTTGCCGGGAAAGGGATCGCCCAGGTATTCCTCCGGTTCCACAGGCTGAACGCCAAAAGCCCTCAGCATTTCTTCCGATCCGCCTGCCACCCTGCCGTTTCCGGTTATGGCAATCCTTAAAGGCGGAATCGCCAACGACGATGCCTGGTCCGTCATATGTTTCAGCCCCCGGCATTCCTGGGGCGGCAATAATGCAGGCAGTTTATGGCGGATCCGCCATGCCCTTATACCGTTATAGGCACCTACCAATCCGGCCCAGTGTCCGAATCCGATAATCCGCTGCCCGTTTTTCCCGGTCAGGATTTCATAGTCAATCAGCCTGATGTGGTTATCCAGTATGGCTTTCAATAAGGCCTTGTTAACCTCCTGCTTTTTTATGGTATGGGAAAAGAACAGGTAAGTCTTTTCCTTCATCAGCAGCTGCGGTTTCACTTCCTTTACTCCCATCAGTATATCGCAATCGCCAAGATCCTCTTTTACCGTGATACCTTGCTTTTTATAGGCATTATCCTCAAAACACCGTGCCCTGCTGGGCTGAACCAATACCCTGAGGCCGGGATACAGATCTTCGAGCTGCCGGCATTGCGCGGGCGACAAAGGCACCCGGTTGTCGGGCGGGATCTTGCTTTCTCTGAGGAGGCCGATGAACATGGAATTTAGAATTTAGTAGTTAGAAGCTAGCAGAAAATACGAATTGTTCACTTTTCACTTTTCGTTATTCACTTTTCACTTCTTATTTTTCGTCCCTGTTTTCACTCCGAACTCGATCCCCTGTGCCAGCGGCAATTCACTGCTGTAATTGATCGTATTGGTTTGCCTTCTCATGTATGCTTTCCATGCATCAGAACCGGATTCCCGGCCTCCACCGGTGTCTTTTTCACCGCCGAAAGCCCCTCCGATCTCGGCACCGGAGGTCCCTATGTTGATATTGGCAATGCCGCAATCGGATCCGGCATGGGACAGGAATTTCTCGGTTTCCTGCAGGTCATTGGAAAACATGGCGGATGACAATCCCTGCGGTACGTCATTGTGAATATTTATGGCTTCATCCAGCGACCGGTAGCGGATCAGATAGAGCAGGGGAGCAAAGGTTTCTTCCTGCACGATGGGATAATGATTTTTCACTTCGGCAATGCAGGGTACCACATAGCATCCGCTCCGGCAATCCTTTCCGGAATAAGCGCCGCCGCCATAAAGGATTTTACCCCCCGCGTGCCGTACTGCTTTAACAGCCTGAAAGAAATGGTCTGCTGCCTTTTTGTCTATCAGCGGTCCGACGTGGGTATCAGGGTTCAACGGATGGCCGATGACCAGGCTTTTATAGATCCTGATCAGCCTTGATTTGAAATCTTCGAACAGTGATTCATGAATGATAATGCGCCTGGTTGAGGTGCATCGCTGGCCGGCTGTTCCGACGGCTCCGAACACGGTTGCCCTGAGGGCAAGCTCAATATCGGATGCCGGTGTTACAATGATTGCATTATTGCCTCCCAGTTCCAGTATCGTCTTACCCAGGCGTTCACCCACCAGCTGACCTGCCTGCCTGCCCATCCGGGTAGAACCGGTGAATGAAACAAGGGGTATGTTTTTATCCCTGAACAATTCATCTCCCAGGTTAGCTGAGCCAGTGACAAGCAGGTTTACAACGCCTTCCGGTACGCTATTGTCACGTAAAACCTTTGACAGGATCTTATGTACGGCTATGGCACAAAGCGGCACCTTTGAAGAGGGCTTCCAGATTACCACGTCTCCGCATACAAGAGCCAGCATGGCATTCCATGACCATACGGCGACGGGGAAATTAAAGGCTGAGACTATCCCGACAATACCCAGCGGGTGATATTGCTCGTACATGCGATGCCCCGGCCGCTCGGAGTGCATGGTAAAACCGCAAAGCTGTCTGGACAGCCCCACGGCATAATCGCAAATGTCGATCATCTCCTGGACCTCTCCCAGGCCTTCCTGCCATATCTTTCCCATTTCCCAGCTGACCAGACTGCCCAGCAGTTCTTTATACTTACGCATCTCCAGTCCAATCTGGCGTACGATCTCACCGCGCCGTGGAGCCGGTATCATCCTCCAGCCAGGGAAAGCCTTTCCGGCCAGTGATACCAGCTTCCTGTATTCCTGCACCGTGCTTTGCCTGACACCGGCTATAGGTTTCCCGTCGACGGGAGAAACCGACATTAGAACATCACCGGTTGTTCTGGCCCATTTTGTGCCGGTGCAGATCCCTTCGTTGACCGGTTTTATTTTTAACCGGCTCATGACTTCCCGGATGTCGTTTGAGGTGCTCATAAACGTTGTGTATAATGGTTAATGGTCAATGGTTGTAGTTGTTGTAATGGTTTTATACCGGTTACAGGTTACAGGTTACTGTTCACTTTTCACTTTTCGTTTTTCACTGTTCACTGTTCACTGTTCACTGTTAATCCACTGCACCAGCCCTCCCTTTTCAAGGATCTGCATCAGCTTGTCGGGCAGGGGACTGAAATGATATTCCCTGCCTCCGGCAGTGACCTTTCCGCCTGCCATGTCAATGTCAATACGGTCCCCGGGCTGATAGGCATTCACTGCTTCGGGTACAACCAAAATGGTCAGGCCCTGGTTGATGGCTGACCGGAAAAATATCCGGGAAACCGATTTGACCAGGACAGCCTTTACCCCGGCATATACCAGTCCGACAGCAGGATGTTCCCTCGAACTGCCGCAGCCGAAATTCTCTCCGCAGACCAGGATATCTCCTTTCTGAACCCTGGCGGAGAAACGCTCGTCAAATCCTTTCAACAGGTGAGGAAGGATTTTTTCGGGCTGGGAGCTGTTGATCTCATAGGTCAGGTTACCGGCAAACATCTGGTCCGTATTCAGGTTCCCTGCATCCTTGTAATTCCACACGCCGTTGCTGTACCGGTCTTCGGATGCACCTACCGTAATGGTATCCGAAGGCCTTACAGGGTAAGGAAAAATGAATTTTCCGGATGTCTTCATGGGTGAAGTGATCTCTCCGTGGATGGCTGACAAGGTCACCGTGGCCGGAGAGGCCAGGTATATCGATGCCTTGGGGTTCCCCATCCGTCCCAGGAAATTACGGTTTGCCGTTGAGATCACGTTGATTCCGTCGGGCGGGATCCCTTGCCCGGTACCCAGGCACGGCCCGCATGATGGTGTCAGGATGTTGGCGCCGGCGGCCAGGAAAATCCCGGCAAGGCCTTCTTTTACAGCCTGCAGGTAAATTTCACGCGAAGCCGGCGTGATCAGCAACTGAACCCCATCGGCTACCTTTTTGTTTCGCAGCAGGGAAGCGGCGATTCTTAAATCTTCGAGGCGTCCGTTGGTACAGGTGCCGATGAGGGCCTGCCCGATCGTTATGCCTGCAATTTCATCAACACTTTTGACCTGGTCAACCTGGTGAGGACAGGAAGCCACCGGAAACAAATTGTCAAGTTTAATCTCATATTCCTTCCTGTAGCGGGCACCGGGATCAGCCCAAACGCCTTTAAACCCTGTGCCGAGGCAGGCATGCAATGTTTCGTCAGCCGGAAAGACGGCATTCTTGGCCCCCATCTCGGAGGCAAGGTTGGCTATGGTCATCCGGTCGGCCAGCGTAAGCGTCTTTACACTGTCGCCGTGATACTCAACCGACATGTAATCTGCACCGCTGGAGCCGATCATACCGATGATATACAACGCCAGATCTTTCGCGAAAACATTTTCCGGCAACCTGCCGTGCAACGATATCCTGATGGAATGGGGCACCATGAACCAGGTTTCACCCTGCTTCCACAGGCCTGCGGTTTCCGTCCGGTCGATGCCTGCTGCAAAGGCATTGAAGGCTCCTGCCGTACAGGTATGGCTGTCGCTGCCGACAACGACCATGCCCGGCCTGGCATATTTTTCCATCAGCTGATGGCATATGCCTTCGCCGGCATCGTGAAAACGCCTGATCCCCTGTTCCCTGGCAAAGGAACGGATTTGCCGGTAGTCGTTGGCCAGCTTGCTGTTGGTTGGCGGGGCATTGTGATCAAGCACCACCACCAGCTGGTCGGGATCGTGCACCTTGTTCCCTCCCATTTTTCTGAATGTGCTCTCAATGCTGACCGTGTTGTCGTGGGTCAGTACAAGGTCGGGCCTGTGAAAAACGATACTGCCTGCCGGTGACCTGAATATTTTTTCTGCAAAAGTCCGGGGTTGCATCCTATTTAAGATTAAAGATTAAAGATCAAAGACTGTTAGACTGTTAGACTGTTAGACTGTTAGACTTGAAGACTTGAAGACTTGAAGACTTGAAGACTTGAAGACTTGAAGACTTG
>CAYMJH010000269.1:0-4129 GCA_964390385.1 uncultured Bacteroidales bacterium
TGCGTGACCTTGGGGTTGTGCTGGGCCGAGACCAGGACGGTGTCGATGCGCTTGGGCTTGCCAAAGGCATATTCCACAGTCACCTGGCTCTTGCCATCCGGGTACAGCCAGGCCAGTTCGCCGCTCCTGCGCACCTCGGCCAGCCGGCGGGTCAGTTTGTGGGCCAGGTAGATGGGCATGGGCATGAGCTGGGCGGTCTCGTTGCAGGCGTAGCCGAACATCATACCCTGGTCACCGGCTCCCTGGTCTTCGAGGTTCTGGCGCTCCACACCCTGCCGGATGTCGCCTGACTGCTCGTGAATGGCCGATATAACACCGCACGAATCAGCATCGAACATATACTCGGCTTTGGTATATCCGATTTTTCGGATCACCTCCCGGGCAATCCTTTGCACATCAACGTAGCCCTTTGTATGCACTTCACCGCTCAGCACCACCAGGCCGGTGGTCACCAGGGTTTCGCAGGCGACCCTGGATTCGGGGTCCAACCGTAAAAACTCATCGAGCAAAGCATCTGAAATCTGGTCGGCAACTTTATCGGGGTGTCCTTCAGAAACGGATTCGGAGGTAAACAAATACGCCATGATATAATACAATTAAGGTTTAAAAATCAGGGTGTAAAGATAGAAAGATATATCAATCTGTAACGGCAGGACGGGGGCAAGGAAATTTTTTTTTGATGAAAGACACCGGGCGGCGTGTCAATGCTGCAAAAAAATAGTCAACGGCCGGGTATCAGCGGGTGAGTTCCCTGAAAACATCTTCAAGCTTCTTTTCCTGCCGCTGCATGGAAAGCACCACCAGGTTGTTTTCGACGGCAAAGGAGAAAAGGGAGGGACGGATATCCCGGTTAACAGGGCTTTGAATAAGCCATGTTGTGTCATTTACCTTCCTGAGCTCCTCAACGCCGCTGATCTTCGCCAGTTTTTCTTCGGGGGCCATGTCATTGAATTCAACAAAAACGGTCATGGTGGCTCCTTCTTCTGTGGCCTGGAGCTGGTGTGTCAAGCTGTCGGCAATGATCTCACCCTTGTTGATGATGATGACGCGGTCGCAGATGGCCTCCACTTCCTGCATGATATGGGTTGAAAGGAGCACGGTTTTGTTTTTTCCAACTTCCCTGATGAGGTTGCGGATCTCCAGAATCTGGTTCGGATCAAGTCCCGATGTCGGTTCATCCAGTATCAGCACGGCAGGATCGTGGAGCAGGGCCTGGGCAAGACCGACCCGTTGCCGGTATCCCTTGGAAAGGCTGCCTATTTTTTTCCCTTTTTCATCGGAAAGGCCTGTACGGACGATGATATCCTTCACCTTTTCGCCTGCTCCGGGTCCCAGTCCGTATAATCCTGCCACATAGGCAAGGTATTCCCCTACATAAAGCTCGGGATAGAGAGGATTTGTTTCAGGGAGGTAGCCCAGTGAACGCCTGAAGTCGGAGGCATGACGGTCAGCGCTCATCCGGTTGACCAGCACCGTGCCCCGGTCGGGGGCCAGCAGTCCGCAGATGATCTTCATGGTAGTTGATTTCCCGGCCCCGTTGGGCCCTATGAACCCGGCTATTTCCCCGGCTTTCACGGAGAAGGAAACACCGGAAAGGGCGCGCTGGCTGCCGTAATTCTTGCTGATATGCTGAACCTCAATGGACATGGATATTTTCTTTACGGATTCAAAGATAAGGAATTCGCGAAACAATTTGTTTGTTGATTTCCGCCTTCGCTAAAGCTTCGGCGGACAAGGGTGATGAATAATTTAGTGATTGGGTGATTGGGTGATGGGTGTTCTTTGCTCTTTTTTCTTTTGTCTTGGATCTTGGTTCTTGGATCTTTATTGGTTAACGCTGTCCGAAAGCGTACACCACTGGATCAAATCCGTTCACAAAACAACACGTGTATAAGCAATCGAATAATATATAAATAACTATAAAACAATACAATACAGAGTTTGGCACAGAATATGATGTAGGGATTGTAAATCATTAAAAAACAAGCCCCATGAAAACAACAGGAAATACAACAAAAGGAATGAAAGCAGCAGCTCTGATCCTTACCATGATGGTTCTTTCGTCAGCCTTCTCGTTCGGACAGTCCAAACCGGCATCAGCACCTGAGGCAGAATATGGGTTCACTCTTTCGGGTGCCATTGTCAGTGCGGTTTCTTCAACCCTGAATTATGAATGGATGAATATTGTTGCAGAAGAATCTCTTGAACTGGAGACATGGATGGTTGATTTCGGAACAACAACAGAAGCTTTCGTTGAAGAAACTGAAGCGGAACCGCAGCTTGAACGCTGGATGACGGAGCCGTCGGCATGGGAACGTCAGTAACAGGGCAACCGACGTTGTATTTCCGACACTCCATATATTTTCATAGTTTTAATGCTGAACCGCCGAAAGGCGGTTTTTTTTTGGCATTGAATTTGTAAACTAATTCCTCAGGGTTTTGTTCCTTAAATGATCTTATTATATTTGCAACAGATTTACTTACAGATAACAATCAAAAATGCCATGAAAAGATTCAGTTTTATTTTAGCGGCTGTCATCATGATCGTTTTTCCCGCGATGCTCAAAGGCCAGCCGGTCCTTGCCGATGCAGTGGAGGAATACAACAAGGGAGTGTTGAAGAACAATGCCGACAGTCTGGAAGAAGCCATACAGCATTTTGAAAAGACCATCGCCATTTGTGAGACATTGGGCGAAGAAGGCGAAGAAAAAAAGATACAGACCGAAATGTTGTTGCCCAACCTGCATTATAATCTTGCCATGAAGCTGTTCCGCGAAGAAAAGATGGAAGAAGCCATTGCCCAGTTCAAGAAAACCGCTGAGGTGGCCGCCAAATATAATGACCAGGCTACGGCCGAGAAGGCTGCCAAGGTAGTGCCCCAGCTGCATTATCAGCTCGGTAACAATAAATTCGGCAGCGATGATATGGAAGGAGCGCTGGCCGAGTTCAACAAGGCCATTGAGTTGGATCCTGACTATGCCAAAGCTTATTATAACAGGGCCAGGGTTTACCGGAAGACCGACAACCTGGAAGAATTTCAGAAAAACATCGACAAGACCATTGAACTGGCCCAGGGGCAAAATGATACCAAAACCCTGGACGCTGCCAAAACGGTCGGCCGCGACTATTTCCTGGTAAAGGCCAACAACGCCCGTACCGCCAAGAATTATGCCGAAGCGATCCAGCATGCCAATACCACCATCGGCTATGACGAGAAGAGCGCTACCGCTCATTACATCCTGGCTTCGGCTTACAATACCCAGAAAGAATATGACAAAGCCATTGCCGCTGCGAATGAAGCGCTTAAATATGAAAAGGACGATGCCGGCAAGGAGGCTAAAATTTATTATGAGCTTGGGATCGCCTATGCTGCCAAATCCGACAATGCCAACGCGTGTGCCGCTTATAAAAAGGCTGCCGTGGGACCCTTTCAGCAGGCCGCTGAATATCAGATCAAGCAGGTGTTGAAATGCGAATAGGAGAAATCCTTGTTAAGGAAAGACCTGACTGGTTTTAGAACCATTCAGGTCTTTTTTTTTGTCAAAAGTACTATTTTTGCAGTTCTTTTATATTTTATCGATCAATCCATGAGGGTCAAAGAAATACTACAATCGTCAGAAAGCGTCGGCAAAAAAGTCGAAACGAAAGGCTGGGTAAGAACAAAAAGAGGCAATAAGAGCATAGTTTTTATCGCACTGAATGATGGTTCCACCATCAACAACATACAGGTCGTAATAGACGCATCCAGGTTCCCGGAAGAACTGATCAAGCAGGTGACCACGGGATCATGCGTTGCTGCAAAAGGTACGGTGGTGGAGTCGCCGGGAAAGGAACAGCCGGTGGAAATCCAGGCGGATGAGATTATCCTTTACGGCACTGCCAATCCCGAGACCTATCCCCTGCAGAAAAAAGGACACTCGCTTGAATTTCTGCGGGAAATAGCCCATCTCAGGCCCCGCACCAATACTTTTGGCGCCGTGCTGAGAATACGGCATGCACTGGCGTTTGCCATACACAAGTATTTCAATGACAATGGATTTTACTACCTTCATACGCCCATCATCACGGGCTCTGATTGCGAAGGAGCCGGAGAGATGTTCCGTGTGACCACCCTTCACCCGTCCGATCC
>CAYMJH010000269.1:4139-4834 GCA_964390385.1 uncultured Bacteroidales bacterium
GACGGTTCGGTTGATTTCAGCCAGGATTTTTTCGGAAAGCAGACCAGCCTCACCGTTTCAGGCCAGCTTGAAGGGGAGCTGGGGGCCCTGGCCTTGTCACGCATTTATACTTTCGGTCCCACTTTCAGGGCTGAAAATTCAAATACCCCCAGGCACCTGGCCGAATTCTGGATGATCGAGCCGGAAATGGCCTTCTTTGAGATCGACGACAACATGGACCTGGCAGAGGATTTTATCAAATCGCTGATCGGTTATGCCCTCGATCAGTGTTCGGACGACCTTGCATTCCTTTGCAGGATGTATGACGGGGAACTGATTGGCCGGTTGAAGTTTATCCTGTCAAACCGATTTGAAAGGATCACCTACACCAAAGCCATCGAAGTCCTTCAGCAGTCCGGTGAGACATTCGAATTCCCGGTGGAGTGGGGCATAGATCTTCAAACCGAGCACGAGCGTTTCCTGGTGGAGAGGCATTATAAGCGGCCGGTCATCGTCACCGATTATCCCAAGGCTATCAAGGCTTTTTATATGAAGCAGAACGATGACGGCAGAACGGTGCGTGGCATGGACGTATTGTTTCCCAAGATCGGCGAGATCATCGGGGGTTCCCAGCGCGAGGAAGACTATGATAAGCTGAGGAGCCGCATAAAAGAGCTTAACCTTCCTGAGAAGGACCTATGGTGGTACCTGGAAAC
>CAYMJH010000270.1:0-4826 GCA_964390385.1 uncultured Bacteroidales bacterium
GGGACTGTTCGCAGGGCTTCTTCGACAGATACTATAACCACGGGGAGGGTAAGCAATGCCATGGTAAGACTTGCCCATAGAATATTAGGTTGTCCCCAGTGCAAAGCTCCGTTATAGAGAACCTTGTCCATGTTAAGACCTATGAATTTTATGAAGAATCCCAGTCCGAACAGACCGAAAATAATGGAGGGCACAACCGCCAGGGTTTTCACGGCAAAACGGATGGTTTTTGCAAAAACCGACCGCTCGGAAGCATATTCAGCCAGGTAAACGGCCGTGATCACGCCAAAGGGAACGGCTGCAATGGTCATGATGAGGGTCATCAAAGCCGTTCCGAAAAGGGCAGGGAATATCCCTCCCCGTGTCATACCATCTTTCGGAGCCTGGGTCAGGAATTCCCAGGTAAGGCTTTTCCAGCCACCGGCAATGGTAATGGCCAGTATGGATACAATTATGATTAGTATAACAAGCGCGGTGACCCCTGTCAGTGATTTTGCAACTGCATCTTTGACGACCCTGCCTGATACCGGTATTTTCCTTTTTAGCTTCATCTTACGGCGTCATTTACCCTGGATGCGTTTCACGACCTTGTTCTTGAAATAGAATTCCGCGACGGCATTCAGGGTGAAAGTGAAAATAAACAGCAGCGAACCGATGAGAAACAATACGCTGTAATGCGTATCCCCGAATACCACTTCAGCCATTTCGGTCCCGATGGTAGCGGAAAAGGTACGGACAGAGTCAAACGGGCTGAGGGAGATCAGTGCGGCATTACCGGTGGCCATCAAAGCGATCATGGTTTCACCGAAAACCCTGCCGATGCCCAGGATCACAGCCGCAAAGATGCCCGGTGTTGCAGCCGGAAGGATCACGGAGAAAGCCGTTTGCCGCATACTGGCACCCAGGCCCAGGCTGGCTTCAATATAGGTCTTTGGTACCGCAGTCAGCGCATCCTCCGTGAGCGTGTAGATGATGGGAATGGCTGCCAGTCCCATGGCAATGGCCCCGACAAAGGCATTCAACCGGCTTGCATAGCCAAAGATCTGCTGGAAGAAGGATGCCAGCACCATAAGGGCAAAAAAGCCGATCACCACGGACGGGAAACCTGCCAGCAGCTCAATGGCCGGTTTGATGATCTCTTTCATCCGCGGCGACGCGAACATGGCTGTGTATAAAGCAGCCATAATCGCCAGGGGCGCGGCAAAAAGAATGGAAAGCAGGGTGACCTTCAGGGTCCCGATAAAAAGGGGCAGCAAACCGTACCGGGGACGATCAGATATCGGCTGCCAGTCCTTCGAGAACAATGTCTTAACCGGTTCATCAGCTTCTTCGCCGATGCTGTAGCTGCCGTATTCCGTATCATCGGAATACGAGAGTATCGGAGGGACGTCCCCGTATGTTTCCGGTCTTAGTTCACCGGCTTCTTCTATGGCCTCATCCGACATGTATACCTCAGGTCTCAGTTCCCCGGCTGCCTGATCCTCGCCGACATAAGTTTCAGGCCTTAATGCACCGGATTCCTCAACAGCCTCACTTTTTTCCTGGCCCTTCTTGAGGTCGAACAGCGGCAGGGTCTCCCGGAATACAAAGAGAAAGATAAGGATAACAAAGGCAATGGAGAAGAAAGCGACTGTTTTAATCAGTTTCCCGGCGAACCAGTCGGAAAAGCGGAATTGCTTCTCCCTGATCGACAGGCTGAGCGCCGTCTTCTTCTCAGTCACCTGCTTTTTGATATCGGTTTCTTCCTGCATCATTCCTTATTGCTCTTTATTCTCAGTTTTTATAATTTAAATAATGAACAAGCCCTGTCCCGATTCATCGTGAGAACAATGAGTATCGAATGCTGAAGATAAGCCGGAAGACATATTATCTTCGTAATTCATCATTCAGTGTTCCTTGTTCGTTATTCATATTATCATTGTATCCGGTCTGAAAATTATTTTACTGGAAAATACCCCACGCCCGTGACCACTTTCTGCCCTTCCGCACTGAGCATCCAGTCGACAAATTTCTTCAGGTCGCCGGTCGGACGGTTCCGCATGTACATATAGAGGTAGCGAGTAATGGGATACAGGTTTTTGGCAATATTCTCCTCGGTTGGATGATAGGCTGTGCTGCTGGCATCTTTCTTCACCATGCAGTGTTTCACCCCTTCGGCATAAGCAGCGCCGCCGTAACCAATACCGTTTTTGTCCTTTTTTACGGCATTGACCACTGCTGCAGTGCCCGGCAGGGTCTGGCAGCTGGCCGCGTAATCGGCTTTTACGACATTTTCCTTGAAGAATACATAGGTCCCCGAGCTGTTTTCACGGCCATACAGGGTGATCTTTGCATCGGGGCCTCCTATCTCTTTCCAGTTGGTGATCTTTGCCGTATAAATGTCGCTGAGTTGTTTCAGGGATAACTCCCGAACCGGGTTTGATTCGTGCACATATACCGTAATACCGTCTTTGGCGCACGGAATTTCAACCCCCAGCGTATTATAACGGCTTTTCAGTTTTTCGATTTCCGTTTTCTTGATCGGCCGGCTCGAATTGGCGATGTCGGTAGTTCCGTTGATCAGCGCTGCGATACCTACGCCTGAACCGCCCCCGGTGACCTGGATGGAAACTTCGGGGTGTTGTTTCATATAGAGCTCGGCCCAGCGCTGGGCGAGGATGACCATCGTATCCGATCCCTTGACGGTGATCTTGGCCTGTTGCATAAATGCCGCACCGGCAAAAAATATAACCGCCAGTGCAATGATGATGGATATTTTACTCTTTTTCATGTTGGTCGTTTTTAACTGGTTAATTAAACAATCTCGGCTTTATCTTTAATCTTTATTCTTATCTTTAAATCTGTCAATCTGTTAACTTATCAATCCGAAGAACCCACCCCTAACCCCTCCAAGGAGGGGAACAATTCGTCTGTTTATTCCCAAATCTCCAGCCACACTCTCATGCCACTTGTCCCTCGTCCCTTGTCACTTGTCACTAAAATTTCGCCTGCACCCTCACCCCAATCACATTATCCTTTTTATCTTCCGTGACTGTTGCATTCGTTTCATTCTTCGGTATCTCATAGTTCAGGGTAAGCCTAATATTGTCATTCAGGTAATATTGCCAGGCCAGGGTCAGCGTGTTATAGCTCACTTCTTTGGCTGCAGCTTCACCCGAAAGGTCGGTGTTCGGATCATAATGATCGTAGCGGGCCACCAGCTGGTTTTTCTTTCCTATATTTTTTATCAGGTAGGCATAGTAGCCTGAGAAATTACGTGTTTTGAAAGGATTTGTTTTGGAATCGCCCGCAGTGGCATTCTTTCCCATGACGTATTCTCCCTTGAGCGACATACCGCCCAGCAGATCGAAGAAAACCTGCATCTCAGCGCCGAACCATTGTTTGTCATAAAAAGAGCCCAGGTTGGCGCTCATGCTGTCAAGCCGGGCTTCGAAGTCCGATACATAGTTCGTTTTTGAAACCAGCGAACCAACATAACCATGGGCGCCAAGGTCAATTCCAATACCGGCATCGGGCAGGTTAAAAGAGTAGGTGGCACGGGCCATGATGTCTTTTTTCTTATCGGCATCCTTGGCCTCTTTGCCGGTGAAGTTTCCGTTCAGCACGGCCAGCTGCAGTTTTAGCGGTATTTCGTTGGGCATATATTCCAGCTTGACCCCGATTTCCCTTTCACCGGGATAGATGGCCCTGATCACCCTCGAGCGTTCCAGCACCTCACGCTGGCCCGATGAGTATTCCACCTCATAGTTGGGCCGGTTGAACTGCCCTGCCCAGAGGGTCAGTCCATTTAGCTTCGGCAGGTTTACCACAGCATAGGCATCTTTTAATGACAAATTTCCTGTGCTGAAATCAGGCTGAAGAACAAATTTTACGCCGTCAGTGGCTTCGTAAGTGAATTTCACCCTTGCCCTGCGGATATAGAAGGTGTTCAGGGGATCTGTACCTTCCTGGTAATGCTCGAATTGCGCCTGAATATAACCCGACACCTTGATTTTTCTTATTTTTTCAAGGTCACCTTCGTTCAGCAATACCCTTTCATCCAGGGCATTGATCCTGCCGTCGTGAATGTCGATCTGTTCCTGAAGTGAATCAACAGGAGCCTGTGTATAAACATACAGGCTGCCGGTCATAAAAATGGAAAGGATTAATAATTTCTTCATTGTAATGCTTTTTTAGTTTTCGGTGCAAAGGTGCCTGCTGTTTGTTAAGATTTGGTTACTGCCAGATGATAAGATTGTTTCATACAGGTTAAACAACGGTTACATGACTACCGGCAAAAGTCGCAAGGTTTTATTTCATCCCGGTTTCGTTTGCATTACATCTCCGTTACAATAATGTTACCTTTATGTTACAATTCTTGTTTTTACTGTTTGTAACATTTTTGTAATAGGAATGAAATTAACCTGTAATGGGTATAACTTTATTTTGCCATGACATACCATGATGAGATGGTAAAATCTCATCGTGATTTTATAAATAACAATAATGGAATGAGAACCACAGACCCTCCCTTCATCCTGGTCGTTGATGACGAAGAGGATATTTGCGAGATCATAAAATTCAACCTTGAATCGGAAGGATTCAGGGTTGATACGGCAAATTCGGCTGAGGAGGCCCTGCAAAAGCAGTTAAAGAAATATCAGCTTTTTATCTTCGACATCATGATGAAAGGCATGTCAGGTTTTAAACTGGCCGATGAGATCCGCAATAAAAAGCTGATGAAGATACCGGTAATATTTCTCACCGCAAAGAATACCGAGAATGACAAACTCACGGGTTTTTCCATCGGCGCTGATGATTATATAACAAAGCCTTTCTCTGTGCGC
>CAYMJH010000271.1:0-4821 GCA_964390385.1 uncultured Bacteroidales bacterium
GGCCATTCCCGCTGCAAGGCCTGCGACAGTCATCATCTTTTCTGACTGGATAAGCTGTTTTTGAGCATGCTGCAGGCTGTCAAGGGCCGCTACCAGTTCTTCACGCTGATTCACCAGTTCATGGTTAACGGTCTCAAGGTTCTCCGTGCGTTCTTCAACAAGCACCTCCAGGTCAGCAATGAGTCCGGAATAAGTCAGGATGAATTTCCGGATCACCAGCAGGATGATAATCGCCATGGCAGATATATGGATGGCAGTAATGACCCAGGGATACATCTGAAGGACATAGGCAGCGGGCTGGTATTCTCCGGGAATATTCAGTATGCCTTTGTGGTGAAGGTAGCCGATGAGGAGAAAGCAAAGGATGGTACTGAGGTAAACAATAAGGGATTGTATAAACGGAAGATAAAGGATGGCAAAAAATGGAATTAGTATCAGGTATATTCTTGCGGCCGATAAAAATCCGTAATTATAGGCATCGGCCAGGGTAAGCAGGACGATCAGGGAAATGATCACATAGGTTTTTACCAGCATGGGTATGCGCGAACGCATCAGGGTGATGGCTATCACTGTGGCTACAATAAAGAAATTGATCACAAAGGAAATATGAAAGCCGAACCTGAACAGGCGGGACAGGCTCACCAGGTAAGCCAGTGTTCCGATAACAGAGGCCGTGACCATGGAGGTATCGATGATCTTTACCTTCACCTCTTCTATGCTTTGTACTTTTGTTTTCATGGATCTAACTGCATAAAATATCAGATTATACCCGGCATCAAAACCATTCCTGATAAATGCATCCATTATCCGCTCGCCGGCAATGTGATGATCACCCTGGTGCCCTTTTCCAATTCCGATTCAAAATCCATGGTGCCGCCGTGCTCCCTGAAGACATTATAGGCAATGGACAGGCCCAGTCCGGTTCCCTTGCCCGGGTCCCTGGTGGTGAAGAAGGGATCGGTTATGCGGGGCAGGTTTTCATCACTGATGCCACAACCGGTATCGGTGATGCTGATCACTGCCTGTTGGCCATCTGAGGCAGTTGAAATGCTGATGGTCCCTTTTTCCCCGATAGCCTGGCTGGCATTCATCAGGATGTTCAGGATAGCCTGGTGGATCTTCCCTTCATTGCAGACAATGAGGCAGGGCTCAGGCGTATAATCCCTGGAGATACTAATCCTGTTTTTCAACTGGTTCCTGAGGATCACCAGGCAGTTGTCGATAACGGCATGCAAATCACATTGTACGCGGGGCAGATCATCCAGCCGGGTGTAATGGTCAAGGCTTGCCACGATGTCTGCCGCCCGCCGGGCACCGACTTGTATGCCCTCGAGCAGCGGTTTCAATGCCCCGGCATGGTCTTTCAGATGATCCTGTATGTAGTTTTCAATTCCCAGCATGCCGCCATAGATGAAATTCAGCGGATTGTTAATTTCGTGTGCGATACCTGATGCCAGTATACCCAGGGATGCCATTTTTTCGGCTTGCAGCAATTGCTGTTGCGTCGCCTGCAGGCTGTTGAGGGCTGATTCGATTTCGGCGCGCTGACCAAAAAGTTCCTGGTTGGCAGCGGTCAGATCCCTGTTGGCCGTTTCCAGTTCTGCCGTCCGCTCCCTTACCAGTATTTCAAGCTTGTTCCTGTAATTCTCAAGCTGAAGTGCCGTTTGTTTCTTTTCGTTGATATCCCTGACCACGGCAAGTACCCTGTCCTGCCCCCCAATGCTGGTTTTTTTCAGCGCCACTTCCACCCAGAACAATGCGCCTCCCTTTTTGCGGGCCTGCCAGTCGAAAACCTGGTTATTTCCCTTCAGCGCTTCGCCGAAAACGTTCTTTATGGCTGAAATGCCGTAGGGCTCAATATTTGAACTGACATCTTCAACGGTCAATTGGCCGATTTCCTCTTTCCGGTAACCATATAGCTGAAGCATGGAATTATTGACGTCGACAATATGGCCGTCAAGATCATGGATAAAAATGGCATCGGTGGAGGAATCAAAGATCTCACGGTAGTTGCGCTCACTCTCCGATATGATCCTGTTGCTGATCTCCAGGTCAGCGATAAGTTCCGAAAAAGTTCTCAGAAATCTGAAGGTCACAAGGAGGATCATGATGGCGACGACGGTGATGCCGAATGAATGGTTCACCCATGGGTATATTCTCAGGATGTGTTGTGCCGGGTCAATCCTGGCCGGCAGTGAAAACACCCCGGTATGATGCAGGTAACCAATGGTGACAAGACACAGTACAAGAAATGCAAATACCACAAGGGTGCGCCGGAGCGAAAGGTAAAAGATGGAATAAAAGGGAACGAGGACCAGGTAAACCCTGGCAGCAGAAAACAATCCGTAGGTAATGGCATCCGACAGCGCCAGCAATCCAAGGAGGCAAATAAAAACATAGGTCTTCAGGATGCAGGACAGCCTCTTCCTGTTCAGGGTGATTACGATAACGGCGGCGACAATTACGAACTCAATGATGAAGGAAAAATGAAATCCTGTTTTAAAATACCGCATCAGGCTGAAAACATAGGAAAGCGCTCCCAGGAAAGAAGCAATCACCAGAGAATTATTGACGGTCTGCTCTCTGACTTCATCAACGGATGGGGTGTGAACTTTCATGGAACGACCGGTTTACGGTTTCTGCCTGTCCTCGCAATTTTGTTCTGTTTTCTGCAACAGTGATACATCATACCCCCTGGCTTTGACAGCCTGTAGAAGCATGCTGTAAGTGTCGCTCGTCATATAGGGCTCGCGGCTAAGGATCCATAAATACTTGCGGCTGGGATGTCCCACAACCGCATAGCGGTAATCGTCGGCCAGGATGATAATATGGTAATCGCCCCTGAAAGGCCAAAGAAACTGTACTTTGAGCCGGGTGTTGCCCGATCCCTTAACCGGGAATGCTTTGCCCCGCGAGACTGACATGCGCGATCCCCGGTCGCTTAGCTTCAGACACTGATTGATAACCCGGATGGTTTGCTTTCCCGGTACCATCTGATATTCGGCTGTGCTGCAACGGCAACCTTTCTGAAAGCCGGCAGGGAATGAAGCAATCTCGTACCAGAATCCGACGTATCGTTCAAGATCTACCGACTGAACGGACTCGGGAAACTGGCCGCAGGCAAACCGCATAGACATGAAAGAAGTCATGAACAGGAATAACAGCATTATTCGTTTCATATCAATGGTTTTTTCATCAAAATATACGATAAAATAACCGATTTACAAATTTTTTCCGGTTTGTCGATAAAAGCCGGTATTTGGTATAATTTACACCCCGGTTGTTCGATTCTGCTTCGGTACCTGGTATAAAAACACTAAATTTATCCTCAATATTTACCTGCGATGATAAACAAACTGACAGCCCGGAATCTGCTTATTATCCTTATGCACCTGCTGGTCTGGATAGCTGTATTCCTGATTCCCCAATTGTTATTTCACCGGCCCGGATCAACAGGCATTCAAATCAGCGATGTCTTCTTTTTATCCCTGATGGTGGCCTTTTTCTATTTCAATTACTATTTCCTGGTGCCCCAATTCCTTACGAAAAAGAAATTTTTCCTTTATACCGTTTCCATTATTGTCCTGCTTTTTATTTCTTTCTCATTAACCTATTACTTTACAGTTACCTTTGATGCAAACCGGGAGCTTGAAATCATACGACACAGGCACCCTGGAAAAGATGCCTTGTTGGTGCTGCATCGCATTGCCAGGAACCGGGGTATGGGATCCGTCTTTTACACCTTCCTGGTGCTGGCTGTAAGTACCAGTATCAGGGTTACCGGCGACTGGTATAAAATGGACAAGCGGCGCAAGGAAATCGAGAATGAAAAATTGCTTACCGAATTAAACCTGCTTAAAACCCAGGTGAATCCGCACTTCTTTTTCAACACGCTGAACAATATCTATTCCCTTGCCATACAAAAATCCGAAAAAACACCCGAGGCCATTGTCAAGCTTTCGCAACTGATGCGCTACGTCATTTATGATACGGATAAGGACAGGGTTCCCCTCGGCAAAGAGATCGATTATATAAGAAACTATATCGAACTCGAGAAACTGAGGCTGAGAGATAATGTTGAAATCCGCTTCATCGTAGAGGGAAACACTGCCGATAAGCTGATTGAACCGCTGTTGCTGCTGCCCTATATCGAGAATGCCTTTAAACACGGGATCGATCATCAGAAGCACTGCACCATTTCCATCAGGATATCCATACAGGATTCAAAACTGTCCCTTTCCGTTGAAAACCCGGTGCCGGCCAAAGCAGATCAAAAAGCACCGGGAAAACAGGGTATCGGAAGATACAATGCTGAAAGACGCCTGCAATTGTTGTATGGAGAGAATTATAAGCTGGAAACGACAGTGACGGATGCTGTTTTCCATGTGAAACTGATCCTTAACCTTGTACGCAATGAAATGTCTGGTAGTTGATGATGAACCCCTGGCACAACAGGTCATCGAGGATTTTATCGGTCGGGTTCCGTTTCTTGAGTTCGCCGGTAAATGCTCCAGTGCCATGGAGGCCATTGAGATCCTGCAGCATGACCCGGTCGACCTGCTTTTCCTTGATATCAACATGCCGGTTATCACGGGCATGGATATGATTGCCAGCCTCCCGGTCAAGCCTCTTTTTATCCTCACCACCGCTTATTCAGAATATGCCCTTGAGAGTTATGCGCTGAATGCCACGGATTACCTGTTGAAACCCATTCCTTTCGAGCGCTTCCTTACCGCGGTGAATAAAGCCTATGAGATCCATACCTTGCGGAACCAGTCAAAAACAGGTCACAATGCTGCCGGACAGGAGGAGGCCTATCCG
>CAYMJH010000272.1:0-4821 GCA_964390385.1 uncultured Bacteroidales bacterium
AGTATCTCATTCAGTATGGCTGTTGCACCGCGGGAGGCAGCGGCCATTTCCCAGTCTTTTTTCATGATATCGATGCTCTCCTCAAAATCCTTTATTTTGTTTTCGAGAAGGGTAGCCCCGATGGCCAGTTTACGGTCGAGATTGGCGAAAATATTGGAACGGGCTGCATACTTGGTGGTCCATTCTATGTTTTTTTCAAGGGTGGTATTGGCTCGTGTGCCCGCCGATGTAGCATTGATAAACTGCTGCTGCAAGTCTACATATTCATCGGTCTCCTTCACTCCTTCACCTTTCTCGGCTACCATCCGGTTCATCTTCTCCTTTATTTCCCCGGCCTTTTTGGTCTGTCGCTGCACTTCGCCTTTGGAACTTTCGGCAACCTTACGGGTGTCATTGGACATCTGTTCGAAATCGTTACGAAGCTGTTTTATTTTTGACTTGTGCCTTAAAAAGAGGTCATGGGTCTCCCACATTTTTCTCTTTTGGTCATCAAGTTCATCGAAAGGATTCCAACGGATGATGGCTTTGTGAAACCAGCGTACTATCCTGCGGAAAAGCTTGAAAATTGCCGGTAAAAGAAAAATGACCAGGATGACGGCAAGGACAGAGACGATCACGGCGAGGACCTGGCTTAGTGCGCCAAACACAATGGGAATGATCCATCTTACTGTACCATAGCCGAGAACCGCGATCAATATCAGGCCGATAATGGCGCCGATTGGCCTTTCACCCCTGCGCCATTTGCCGATCGTTTCCTTTCCTTTTTCTACCAGCTTGGCGTCATCGAAATACTTCATAATGGGAAGCTGGGTGATAGTCTTGGTTTCAGTTTGCATAGGTTTAATATTTAAGATATATTGGACTTGATGCCGGCTTCAATGTCAACAATGCTGACAATGACCTGTTCCTTTGCATTGCGGATGGCATTGATCTTCCGGTCGATATCGATAAACTGGTTATTGTATTTCTGATCGATTGCCAGGCGTTGATTGTTAAGCGTAACCTCCTGATCTTGAAGTTCCTGTATTTGTTTTGTAAGCTGTTGTATTTTATTCCTGGTATTTTTAAGGCTGTTGTCAAGGTTGTTCCGCTCCGTGTCTTTCTGAACGTTCAATTCCTGTTTTTTGGCTTCCCCTTTGGAGGCTTCGGCATCGGCAGTCTTCTGTACAAGATCCTTATAGAATTTGGCGCTTTCAAGTAGCCTTGCAGGTGTCAGCGATTTTTCGATTTTTTGTGCGATTCTGAAGACGGTTTTATAGACTTCGGGGCCCGGATTATGCTTTTCTTCAAAAAGTGATTCGGTGAATTCCAGGAAATCAAAGCCGGCCTGGTTATTTTGGTTTATCAGGTTCTGCAACCGCTGAACAAAATCATCCACTAAGCCCTGCTCCTGAGCTCCAACAGGTGCCTGTGTCCCTTGGTAAGCCATAAAATCATCCTGCCCTTTGTGTACTTCCGGCTCCGCCGGCTGTCCTGGTTTTTTCGGTTTCCCGGTCTCAACCTCCCTGAAAAACAGTTTTTTGAATTTGAAACCTTTATCTTTTTCCGCCATCGTCCTGGATATATTTGAGGGGTTAGAATTCCGTAATAAAAATAGTTGTTTTTTTATAACCGTTAATAATATTTTACGGAATTTGAAAAAAACGCAGAGGCGCAAATCATCGCGGCTCTCCGGACTATTTTTCTATTTCACGCTTAAGGTAGGCCATTTTGATGGCGGTAAGGGCCGCCTCATCCCCTTTGTTGCCATGTTTGCCGCCGGCCCGGTCAAGGGCCTGCTGAAGGTTTTGCGTGGTGAGGACACCGAAGACAAAGGGGAGATTATATTTGATGTTGAGCTGGGTAAGTCCCTGCGTTACACTTTGGCAGATAAAGTCAAAGTGCCGGGTTTCACCCTGGATGATGCATCCGAGGCAGATGATCGCATCCATTTCGCGGTTTTCCGCCATCAGCTGTGCCCCCAGGGTAAGTTCAAAGCTGCCGGGGACATAGGTGACCAATATGTTTTCGGACTTTGCACCGTGCCGGAGCAGTATGGTGCGTGCGGCCTCCAGCATGGACCCGGTGACTCCGTGATTCCATTCCGAGACCACTATGCCGAACTTCAGTAGAGATGCATCCGGTATGGTTTCGGGACTGTATTCAGAGAGGTTTTTGTTGGCCGTGGCCATAGTACCGGTTTAAGTGATGATGAGTTATCCGGCTCAGATTTTCATCCTCACGGCGGTAATATACCGTTCAATATCCCGCCCTTCCTCTGATTGAGGATACTCTTTCCGGATGATCTCATAACATTCCAGCGCTTTCTTGTATTCCTTCAGTTCTTCGTATGCCAGACCGGCTTTTTTAGCATAGATGGGTGTGGTAACCTCGTTCTTTTTGCGCTGAGCGGCTTTCACATAAAAAGAAACGGCCGTCTCAAGATCTTCAAGTTCAACATAACTGTCACCAATGGCTCCCAGCGCCATGGTCGAATACAGGATATCATTGGAATCATATTTTTTCAGATAATCGATAGCATCCTCGTACTGCCCCAATTTATAGTAGCAAATGCCTGTATACAGCTGAGCCAGGTTACCACTTTTTGTCATGCCATACTCGTCGATGATATCCAGGAATCCGTAGTTGGCTCCGTCACCTTCCAGTGCCAGCCGGAAAGAATCCTGTTCGAAATAGTGCTGGGCATAAAACATGGCAGCTATGGCTTCTTCGTTATTGGGTTCAAGGTAAAGCTTTTTGTAGCCCAGATAACCGCCCACAACAACCACGATGGCGAGCACGATAATCGTGAGACTGCGCTGATTCTCCTCAATATATTGCTCCGTCCTGCTCAATGCATTTTCAACTGTCTGAAATCCCGCTTCCGTGGTTTCTTTTTTCTTGCTCATGTGTACATTTTTTAAAAACAGAACGCAAATGTAATTTTTTTATCCTTTTCGAAGAAATATTTTTTCAAAAAGAATTGAAATTGATTCCGTACTTTTGACCTGTTGACTGATGCCTGAATTTTTCATCCCATGCATTTAAAGAAACTATCACTGGTTAACTTCAAGAATTATGCCGGCGCAGCATTTGAATTTTCTCCCCGGATTAATTGCTTTGTGGGCAACAACGGTGTCGGAAAGACCAACGTGCTCGATGCCATACATTACCTGTGCATGTGCAAGAGTTATTTCAATGCCATTGATACCCAGAATATCCGCACCGGTTCCGATTTTGCCGTCATTCAGGGTACGTTTTCCCTGCTTGATCGAACGGAAGAGATCTATTGTGGCATACAGCGGATGCACAACAAGGTATTCAAGCGCAACCGGAAGGAATATGACCGGCTGTCGGATCACATAGGCCTCATACCTGTGGTGGTGATCTCCCCGGCAGACTCCTGCCTGATCACCGAAGGCAGCGATGAACGTCGGAAATTTATGAACAGCGTCATCTCTCAACCACCTGCTGATGCAGCGGAACAAACTGCTCAAGGATGCTGCTCCCTCCGGCAGGCCTGACGAAGACACCCTGATGGTTTACGATGAGCAGATCATACCCTATGCAGAACGCATCCACAGCAGGCGAAAGGATTTTGCCTCCCGGCTGGTGCCTGTTTTCCGGAAATATTATGACTTTATTTCGAGGGGAAAGGAAGCCGTTGACCTTGCTTATCATTCGCAGCTGTCAAACGGCGTTTACCGCGACCTGTTGAAGGAGGCCAGGACAAAAGACCGGATTTTGCAGTACACCACGGCCGGCGTGCATAAAGATGACCTTATCCTTACCCTCGACGGATTGCCCGTTAAACGCATCGGCTCCCAGGGACAACAGAAAACATACCTGGTGGCGCTGAAACTGGCACAGTTTGATTTTATAAAAGGGGTAAACCATACCCTGCCTATCTTCTTGTTTGATGATATTTTTGACAAATTCGACGAAAAAAGAGTGACCCAGATCATTAAGCTTGTTGCAGAGGAACATTTCGGCCAGATTTTCATCAGTCATACCGATCCGGTGCGGACCAGGGAAATCATGCATGAAATAGGCGCGGAGTACAAATTCTTCCACATCGATGAAGGCACAGTCGTGCAGGAAGAATCCAACGGGGATTCATAGACTCATAATCCGGCCTGCCACAAACCGTATGTATTCAGAGATCTGCCATGCGAAAAAACGAAACACGACCTGTAGGGGCTATCATAAGGGAATGCCTCGATGACCTGAACATCAGCCGCAAGCTGAAGGAAAAAAGACTGGTAGTCCAATGGGGCGATATCCTTGGTAAGGCTATTGCTTCGAGGACCAAACATGTTTACATAAAAGACCGTACACTTTACGTTCAGCTGACTTCTTCCGTAGCCCGGAGCGAGTTGATGATGATGCGAAAGGCCATCCTTGACAAGCTGAATGAAATAGCCGGCGAACCGCTGATCGATGCCATTGTCATACGCTGAAGGAACTTTTCGCCGTTACGACCGGATCATCAGCATCCGGTTAGTTGCCGAAGTTTGAGAACCGCTCACTTTTGGCAAAAAAGAAATCACATTCTTTTTCGGCATTTTCATCACTGTCGGAGCCATGCACTGCATTGCGCTCTATATTTTCAGCAAAAAGCCTCCTGATCGTACCTTCTTCAGCCTTGGCAGGGTCAGTTGCTCCCATGAGCCTTCGGTAGTCTGTTACGGCATTTTCCTTTTCCAGGATGGCTACGACGACCTGGCCTGAAGTCATGAAGCTGACGAGGCTTTGAAAAAAAGGTTTTTCCTGGTGAACGGCGTAAAAACGCTCTGCCTGCTCACGGGTGAGCCTGATCAGCTTCAGCGCGGCAATGTGAAA
>CAYMJH010000273.1:0-808 GCA_964390385.1 uncultured Bacteroidales bacterium
CGAAAATGCCGTGGAGTATTTTGTCTCTTATTACGACTATTATCAGCCTGAGGCTTATCTGCCCGTGACCGATACCTATATTGAAAAAGACCTGTCGATCAACGAGGAGATTGAGAAGCTAAGGCTCAGTGCGACATCATCACTGCTGTCGGGCCGGCGTGACGTGATCGTGGTATCTTCGGTGTCCTGTCTATACGGCATCGGGAACCCGGAGGATTTTCACAGCAATACCATCGAGATAGAACAGGGGCAGCTGATCAGCCGCAATGTTTTTTTAAGGAAACTGGTGGACAGCCTATATTCCAGAAACGAGGTCGAGTTTAAAAGGGGGACCTTCAGGGTCATGGGAGATACGGTGGACATTTTTCTAGCCTACAGCGATTTTGCTTACCGTGTGAGCTTCTGGGGCGACGAGATAGAACAGATCACATCCTTTGATCCTTTTACCGGAAAGACCCTGAATGCTTTTGACCGGGTTTTTATCTACCCGGCCAATATCTTTGTCACCACCAGAGCCCGCATGCAAAGCGCGCTGGAGCAGATACAGGATGATATGATGCAGCAGGTCGGATTCTTCCGGGAATTAGGCAAGCATGAAGAGGCAAAACGACTGCAGGAGAGGGTGACTTATGATCTGGAGATGATGCGTGAGCTGGGCTATTGTTCGGGGATTGAAAATTATTCGCGGTATTTTGACGGCAGGCCTCCGGGGCACCGGCCGTTTTGCCTGTTGGATTATTTTCCAAAGGATTTCATCACCTTCATTGATGAGAGTCATGTGACACTGCCCCAGGTCAGGGCAATGCAC
>CAYMJH010000273.1:818-4799 GCA_964390385.1 uncultured Bacteroidales bacterium
ACGGTGGGGACCATTCGCGCAAACAAACTCTTGTAGAATACGGATTCCGCCTGCCAGCGGCCATAGACAACCGTCCTCTTAAATTTGATGAATTTGAACAACTGGTAGGCCAGACCATTTTTGTAAGCGCCACGCCGGCTGATTTCGAACTTGAAAAATGCGAAGGCGTGATCGTGGAGCAGCTGATCAGGCCCACGGGACTGCTCGATCCGGTGATTGAAGTACGACCGAGCCTGAACCAGATTGATGACCTGATGAAGGAGATCAGGATTTGCACCCGGAACAACGACAGGGTGCTGGTAACCACATTAACCAAGCGTATGGCTGAGGAACTCACGAAATACCTTATCCAGTACAGGGTAAAAAGCCGTTATATCCATTCCGATATTGACACCCTGGAACGAATTGAAATCATGGAAGGATTGAGGAACGGCACCTTTGATGTACTGGTGGGAGTGAACCTGCTGCGTGAAGGACTCGATTTGCCGGAAGTTTCCCTGGTTGCCATCCTGGATGCCGACAAGGAGGGATTCCTTCGTTCAGAGCGATCGCTGACACAGACTGCCGGACGGGCTGCGCGACATCTGAATGGAAGGGTCATCATGTATGCTGATAAAACAACGCTTTCGATGCAACGGACCATCGACGAGACAAACCGTCGCCGGGAAAAGCAGCTGCATTACAATGAAGAACATCATATAACGCCTCAGCAAATTGTCAAGGCTGCCTCGAATATCATGAAAGAGGTGAGGATGAAAACCGGGGCACAGCAAGTCTACATTGAACCGCAGGCCATTGATGTGGCCGCGGATCCCGTTGTTCAGTATATGAGCCGGGAAGCGCTGGAAAAAGTCATTGAAAATACCAGGAAATCCATGGAAAAGGCCGCCGGAGAGCTAAATTTCATAGAGGCTGCCCGGTACCGGGACGAGATGCTGGCGCTGAAGGAACTGCTGAAGAAAAGGTAAACAGCAAACGGTAAACAGTATAACTTGTCACTCACTCGTCACTTGTCACTTGTCACTTGTCACTTGTCACTTGTCACCATATTCACAAACCTGTCCCAAACCTTATTCCACTTCTCCGTATCCGCAGGCCTGAAGACTTCTGTTTCACAGGAATTCTTTACAATTTCACGGATCTCGCTGAGGGAATTGACATAACCCAAAGCCATAGCCTGCACCAGCAGGTTACCGATGGCAGTTCCTTCCGCGGGACCTGCAATTACTTCCAGTCCGGTAGCATTTGCCGTCAGCTGGCAGAGAAATTTATTCTGTGATCCCCCGCCGATGATATGGATCCTGTCGATTTTCTTGCCTGAGATTTTCCGCAGCGATTCAAGCACATACCGGTATTTCAGGGCCAGGCTTTCAAAAATGCAGCGTGCAAATTCCCCCGGTTGCGAAGGCAGTGGCTCGCCATGGGCCCCGCAATAATCTGTAATGGCCGAAAGCATATCCACGGGATTATAGAAGGAAGCATGGTCGGGATTGACCAGGGAACGGAACGGAACGGATTTTTCAGCCATGGTCACCAGTTCGGGGTAGGAATAGTCCTGCCGGTCACCGGCCCAGCAGCGTTTGCATTCCTGGATGAGCCAGAGTCCCATGATATTTTTCAGGATCCTGTAGGTGTGATTGACTCCTCCCTCGTTGGTGAAGCTGTAGCTGAAGGAATCATCAGTGATTATGGCATGCAGAGATTCAATGCCCATCAGCGACCATGTGCCGGAACTAATATAGGCAAAATTGTCATCCGACGCAGGTATGGCCGCTATAGCCGATCCGGTGTCGTGTGAGGCTACAGCAATGACCTTCACATCCTGCATTCCGGTTTCATCGACAACCGATTTATGAAGTGGGCCCAAAACAGTTCCCGGTTCAATAATTTCCTGCATGATGCTGACCGGAATGCCCAGGGCATCGAAAAGCTCCTTTTCCCATTTTCCTGTAACCGGATTCAGCAATTGTGAAGTGGTGGCAAAGGTAAACTCGGTTTTTTTAATGCCGGTCAGCATGTAGTTAAGCAGGTCGGGAATAAACAACAGGTCGCCGGCCATATCCATAACAGGCAGTTTGTCCCTTGTAGCTGCGTAGAGTTGGAACAGGGTATTGAATTGCATGAACTGTATGCCGGTGAGTTTGTAAATCCTGTTGAGCGGTATGACGGCGGAAAACTCTTCAATCGCCGTATCCGTGCGATGATCGCGGTAGGCATACGGATTCCCCAGCAGATTCCCTTTCTTGTCCAGCAAACCGTAATCAACGCCCCAGGTGTCAATGCCGATGGAAGCCGGGCGAAGGCCAAGGGAAATGGTTTTGGCAATACCTTTCACCAGTTCATCATACAGCCTGAGAATATCCCAATGGTAGCTGCCCAGTATATTGGTCATGCCGTTGTCAAAGCGGCAAACCTCATTGAGAGTCAGCACTTTGTCTTTCAGAACACCGATGATGCCACGGCCGCCTGATGCGCCCAGGTCAAAAGCAAGGAATGAAGAGGATTTCATAAGTGATGCTTGGGGATTAAAAAAGTCATAACGATAACAAATATAGAAGTTTTTCGGAAAACCGGCACCCTACCCTCATACCCTGCGAAGGTAAACGCCCCCGCAGGGTATCATCCTGTCTATCCTTCAAATCCTTAAAATCCTGTTCAGACTTTTACCGCAGCAAACTAATAGTGCCCTTTTTGGTTTGTGTCCTTCCGTCCCACATTTCCACCGTTACGGTGTAGCCGTAGGTGTCGATATTCTGGATTTTGTTGTTGTACATACCATCCCACCCGTGGTTCAAATCATCGCTGAAGAACACTTCATTGCCCCATCGGTTATAAATCCGGAATTCAACCAGCGTCTTTATTCCCCAGCCTTTCACATTAATCACATCATTTACTCCGTCACCATTGGGTGTAAAGGCGGTGGGAACATCCAGTGAGTAAGCTTCTTTAACCTCCACATTCAGGTCGTAATGCCTGGTAAAGCATTGGTTATCATCGGTGACGGTAAGTGTATACAATATGGATTCAAGGGGCTGTGCCACCGGGGAGGTGCAGGAGTGGCAGGAAAGCCAGTCGACAGGCGACCAGCTGTAAGTCACATCATCAAGCGAATCGGCATGGATATAGATGATCTCCCCGATGATTATGGAAGTGTCGGGATAAGGCCGCAAGGTAATTTCAGGTTCCTGCTGCACGGTGACCGCAATCTGGCCTGTGCTGCGGCAACCGGTGGCCAGGAACCTTGAAACAGCGGTGTACACTATATTGGCCATCGGCGATGCAACCGGGGTAAAGCTGGTTGCATTGCTCAATCCCTCCGCCGGCGACCACCGGATTGCATCACCTCCGGTGGCCCGAAGGATGGCGGCATCACCGGCGCAAATAAGCGTATCGGGACTCAGGACAAGGTCGGGCAATGGATGTATGGTAAAAGCTTCCGTCAATGTATCAGAGCAGCCGATGTCATTCCGTACCAATAGTTCCAGGGTATAAAGGCCCGGCGTGAACTGTTGCACCGGTTCATCCTCACTGCTGATGGCTCCATTGCTGAAACTCCAGCTGCTTTGTGTATAACCGACCGAAGTATTTCCAAACAGCAGCTCATACCCCTCGCAAAAGCCGGAATCGGGAAGTTCAACGCCTGCCATGACTTCATAAATGTAAACCGTGTCGACAACAGGAGGCGGAATGCAAATGCCGCTGTCGCCGTACAGGATCAGTTTGGGCAACAAAATGCCCATTCTCGTGTAGGCGTATGACACCGTATCGCCTTTTAGAAAACGTCCGTCACCCAGGTCCCATTCAAAATCATACACATTTTCAGTCTGCCCGATTTTAAGTTTGATCTCATCACCGCGACAGGCCTTTTTGCCGGGCGGGACAATGGTGAATGTGCCGGTAGGCCCGGTTATGGTAATTCGCTTTTCTGCCGTATCGCGGCATCCATAAGTAGTGACAATACTGAGGGCAGCCAAATATTCT
>CAYMJH010000274.1:0-229 GCA_964390385.1 uncultured Bacteroidales bacterium
ATGATAGCCTGTGCCAGGCGGTTGCGTTCTTCACGATCCTCAGCGGAAAGAATGTGGTCAACCATCTTCTGCATGTTCCTGCCATATTCGGGCAAAATCAACCTGGGCCGGCAGGAATTGTAATCGTAGCTCATAATGAAATTTTCTGCAAAACTAACCTAAAAAATCGAGAAGCCTGTATAAAAGGCGGATTTTTTACTGGGCTTCCCTGATGGTTTGAGCTCCTTAC
>CAYMJH010000274.1:239-4797 GCA_964390385.1 uncultured Bacteroidales bacterium
GTTGCGCAAAATGCTTCATTTTATCCGGTCGATAGATATATATGTTTCAAAAAAAAAGTGTAAATTATCTACTTGCTTTCTGTTGGGATTTACGCTCATTTATAAATTCATTACCGTCGATATCAACATGGAAACAAAAGTTGGTGTGGGAGAAAGTAAAAAATCAGATTCCTTTGAGGCGGGGTCTGAGGCAGCACAAACTGCTTTAAGCAGGGCGGGAATAGCAAGGTGTGATTTTGTTTTCCTGCATGCGACCGTCGGCTACGATCAGCAGGCATTGTTAAACGGGGTTCGCTCGGTCACCGGGAAAGCTCCGTTGAGCGGTTGTTCCGGTGAAGGCATTATTACACAGGCCGGACCTGAGGGGGAGATGGTGTTTACCCTTTCGGGCATGAAAAAGGGAGCAGATGCGGTAGGGGTTATGGTTATCTCATCTGATGAGTTCAGACTGAATAATTATGTGAGCGTTGGTTTAAAAAAGAATTCCAAAAAGTCCGGTGAAGAAATCGGGGAAAAAATAATAAAAGATGACATCAATAAGCCCCTGTTGCTGATGATGTTCCTGGATGGCCTGAGCGTGAATGTTAAGGATTTCTTTTCCGGCATCAGTGCAACGGTTCAGAAACCCCTTAAGTTTTGCGGAGGCCTGGCAGCGGATGATTTTACGTATGGAAAAACCTACCAATATTACAACGATCAGGTTTTGTCCGATGCAGCCTCCTGTGTGCTGATCTCGGGGGGAATAAAGATTGAATTGGATGTCAGTCACGGATGTTTTCCGATCGGACTGGAGAAAACGATCACCAAAAGCAAAAGTGTCACGGTATATGAGGTCGATCACAGGCCGGTCTGGGATTTTTTTAAGCAATACCTGGGACCTGATATGAAAGCATTTAATAATGAGATTAATACATTTCTGGATCTGGGGATTAAACTGCCTGAAGAGTTGGCGACGGAATATGATCAATTTATTGTCCGTGCACCTGTCAGCCAGAATCCCGATGGCTCTTTGAATTTTGCTACTGAAATAGAGGAAGGCACTCCTGTTCAGTTCATAAGGAGAGACGCCGACAAGATTTCGGCGAATGCAAGAATAATGGCCGAAAGAATAAAAACCAGGCTTGGAGAAAAAAAACCTATCGCTGTTCTCCATGTTGACTGCTGTGCAAGGGGCAAGATGTTCTTCGGGGGTGACGCCAAGGAAAAGGGGATTGATGTGATACAGGATGTCTTAGGCAAAGATATTCCCTGGTTAGGGTTTTATTCTTACGGTGAGATCGCTCCGATCAGCAATGAAAATTATTATCATAATCAAACCGCGGTGCTGTGTGTAATATTAAGTGATGCATAAGAAAGCAATAATATCTGTCTACCCTGATAACCGACCAGGTGAAAAAATTATTAAAAAATGGAGGAAGCCATGGCAACAAAAATTGGAGCAGGTGAAAGCAAAAAAACCGATCCCTTCGAGGCTGGGGCAGAAGCAGCCCGGTCAGCACTGATTAAAGCAGGAATCAAAAAAAGTGATTTTGTCCTGCTTTTTGCCACTGCCGATTACGATCATGCCCGGTTGCTGCAGGGAGTAAGATCGGTAACAGGTGAAGTACCCTTGAGCGGTTGTTCCGCAGCAGGTGTTATTACCCAGTCAGGCCCTTCCGGAGAAGGGTACTATACTGAGTCGGGACTGGTGAAAGGAGAAAGCACCGTTGGCTTAATGGCCTTTTCATCAGACAAGGTCAGGTTTCAGCATTATATTGTGCATGGACTGAAGGAAAATTCCAGGAAAGCAGGAGAACAGCTGGGAGTGGCCATTTCCTCCCGGTCTGAGAATCCTGTTCTTCTTATGATGTTTCCCGATGGAATCACCTTAAATTCAAGCGCTTTCTTTTCAGGTATTGAAAGCAATATTAAGTTTCCCTTGTTGTTCATAGGGGGAGGTGCCAGTGAAAGTCTGAATAACTACCAAACCTATCAGTTTTATAACGATCAGGTATTCAGTGATAGTGCCTCTTGTGTTTTGATTTCCGGGGAAATCGATATTGAAACTGCCATTAGTCACGGATGTTCACCCATTGGTGTGGAAAAAACAGTCACCCGGGCAGAAGCAAACAGAATTTATGAAATAAACCATGAACCTGCATGGACCTTCGTTAAATCTTACCTGCCTGAAAATGTTGATGATCTTACAGCTGAAGTGGCAGGAACCCTTTGCCTGTGTGAAAGACTGCCGGAAGAACTTGCGACAGAGTATGATACCCATATTGTCCGTGCGCCGGCACTCCGGAATCCCGACGGCTCTCTGCAGGTATTGGCCGAGATCCCTACAGGATCGAAGATACAAATGGGCAGAAGGGATCCTGATAAAATATCACTGAACGCAAAAAAAATGGCTGAAAGAATTAAATCAAAACAGGGTGACAGAAAACCGGTCGCTGTCCTTCATTTTGACTGTGCCGCAAGGGGTAAACTGTGCTTTGGTGAGGAAGCAAAAGAAAAGGGCATCGACGTCATTCAGGATGTTTTTGACAAAGACATTCCCTGGTTAGGTCTTTATTCATACGGAGAAATAGGGGCTATCGGCGGGAAGAATTACTTCCACAATTTCACCGCTTCACTATGTGTCTTGTACTGATAAACCACCACTGCACTGAATGAATTATCAGGAAGAAATAGAAAAGCTGAAAGCCGATTGCCTGGCCCTGGAGGATCAGGTAAAACTATTGGTAAGAACCGAGCTGAAACTGAGAAGAACACAGGCGGAACTCCTTCAGTCAAAAGAAACTATTGAAGAATACAGCAGGACTTTGGAACAAAAAGTCGAGGAAAGGACAAAAGAACTCAAAACCTCCGAATTACAATACCGGCGTTTATTCGAAAGCGCTACGGATGGTATTTTGATCCTGGACTTCGAATCCGGTGCTATCCATGATATCAACCCATCGTTATCCGGTATGATTGGCTATCCGAAAGAAGAAATAACGGGCAAGATGCTGTGGGAGATAATTTTTTTCAAAGACCTCATTGATTCAAAGACCTTCTTCAAAGGACTTCGGGAGAATGAGTTTGTCAAACATGAAGATCTTTCACTGAAAACCAGAACCGGACAATATGTTGATGTGGAATTTGTCAGCAATGTATATTTTGAGGGCGCGCAAAAAGCTATTCAATGCAACTTCAGGGATATCTCAGAACGCAAACAGGCTGAAAACCTTCGCCTCGAAAAAGAATCTGCTGAAGCTGCAAATCGCGCAAAAAGTGAGTTCTTATCCCATATGTCACATGAAATCCGCACGCCGATGAATGCCATCATCGGATTCTCAGAAATACTCGTGACATCATTGGAAGGAGAGGAGGAAAGATCACAGGTTGAAATCATACTGAACAATGCCAATAAATTGATCCGGATCATTAATGATATTCTTGATTTAAGCAAAATAGAAGCCGGTGAGCTAAAAATTGAACCCTCACCCGTTAATATAAACAGCATTGTAAAAGATATTCAAAACATGTTTTTCAATAAAACAAATGAAAAGGGAATATCTTTCCTGGTGGAAAGAGGTAATGGAATACCACCAGTCCTTATATTGGATGAACTCAGGATCAGGCAGATACTGATTAATCTGATCGATAATGCCTTTAAATTTACGAATGAAGGAACCGTAAAATTATCGTTGGACCAATCTTCAAGGCCCGGAATAACAGACAAAATAAAGTTAACTATTGCTGTCGAAGATACCGGCATAGGTATCCCCCCGGAACAACAGAATTTGATATTTGAAGCATTCAAACAGCAGCAGGGACAAAACACAAAAACATACGGCGGCACGGGTTTAGGGCTTACCATTACGAAGAAGCTGGTGGAAATGATGAAGGGCGTCATAACGGTCTCAAGTACGCCCGGCCAGGGAAGTGCTTTAACGGTGATCCTTCCCGATGTCCTGATTCCTGATCAGGAAATACCCGGAACAGGCGACCCTGTTTTTAATCCCAAATCACTCCTGTTTAAAAGAGCCAAAATATTAATATGTGATGATAACCCGGATGACCGAAAGCTAATTGTCAATTTGCTTAGATCTTCGCCGCTGACATTTTTTGAATGTGAGAATGGCAAAGATGCCATAAAGGCAGCTGTACAATATCAGCCCGATCTCATTCTGATGGATCTTACATTGCCGGAAATGAACGGATATAATGCTTTGAGGATTATTCGCAGGAATATAATTACCATGAACATCCCTGTCATAGCGATATCGGTTTCCATTCCAAAAATGGATGAAAAAGAAGGCGATCAATTCCTTTTCAATGACTATCTGGTAAAACCATTCAGCCTGACAGAATTCTTTGGTATGATCAAAAAATATCTTCAATTCAAAGCTGTTGGCAATGAATAGATTCTTCACTTTTTTTTATGATTGATTGTTCCCGGCAGCAATGCAGGATCAAAACCCGCATGTTGGGCTCATGCCCTGGGACAAAATGCTGTCGATATGATTTTGCCTGGCCTTTCTATTTCATAATCCTCAGCTTGGCAAATTTCAGCAACAACTGCTTTTCTTCA
>CAYMJH010000275.1:0-4787 GCA_964390385.1 uncultured Bacteroidales bacterium
AGGTACAATCATTGATTCACAAACAGGTGAAGGGATAGCTGGTGCTGATGTTGGATTTACTAAAGACAATTCCATCTCAGAAGTCAGAGATGTCAACCTGAAGGCAACAACAAATGCCATTGGCAATTTTACCATTACTGAAGCAGCAACTGGGACTTACAGGATGATAATCGAAGTACCAGGGAATTTTTCCCGTATTATCGATGGAATTGAAATCAGTGATGGGATCAATACATTAGGCGACTATGTTTCTGTAGCCCCGCCGTCTGCCGGCAGTATCAGGATCGTGCTCTCATGGGGACTATATCCTGACGACCTTGATGCACATCTCACAGGTCCTTATTCTGACGAATCAAGGTTTCATATATATTACAGCTATCCTGAAACCGATGATGGCAATGCAAATCTTGATGTAGATGACATTTCAAGCTACGGACCCGAAACCATTACTATTAATGATTTTAATGACGGTACCTACAGATATTCAGTATTTAATTTCGACGACCAATCTATGGCAGGCCTTGAGGCTATCTTTGATTCACCTGCTAAGGTTGAAGTTTATACATCAAATGGTCTTGTAAATACATTCTATCCTCCTGCAACCACAGGATCAGAAGGTAATACCTGGTGCGTTTTTGAAATTATCGTGGATGACGGTGAGTACACCATCGAACCTGTTAATAATTATGTTTATTCAGATTATTCGAGTGCAGTTACTAAATAATTAAAGATATCTGCTTAACTAAGGCTGGCCTTCGTGACCAGCCTTTTTTATTGTCCCATTGTACACAGTCCCTTAAGGGGACGATATAATGCCTAAAGTCTTTTATTTTCATAGGAAAATACCGTTATTTGTCATTTTAAAATTATAGCAGATGAATAACTTTTCCAAGCTCAATACCCTTACCGGCTGGATCGTTTTTTTAATAGCTTCCTTTACGTATTTATCAACCCTGGAACCAACAGCCAGTTTCTGGGACTGCGGTGAGTTCATTGCAGCATCATTTAAACTCCAGGTTGGCCATCCGCCCGGAGCACCCCTGTTCCTGCTTCTGGGCAGATTCTTTTCGATGTTTGCCGGAAACGATACTTCAAAAGTAGCCCTGATGGTCAATGCACTGTCCGGACTCGCCAGTGCATTTACCGTAATGTTTCTTTTCTGGACTATATCTCACCTGGCAAAAAGGATCCTCAACCCGGATGATGAGCCTTCTCTCCAAAATAAAATATCCATTATAGGTTCTGCCGTCGTCGGCTCTCTTGCTTATACATTCAGCGATACATTCTGGTTTTCTGCGGTTGAAGGTGAAGTATATGCCAGTTCATCGCTGTTCACTGCCGTTGTGTTCTGGGCCATCCTGAAATGGGAGAATGTCGCTGATGAAAAACATGCCGACCGTTGGCTTATTCTAATTGCTTACCTTATGGGCCTTTCAATTGGTGTCCATTTACTTAATCTTTTGGCAATTCCTGCAATTGTATTAATCTATTACTTTAAAAAGTATAAAGTATCCGCGAGAGGAGTTTTAACTGCCCTTATTATTGCAGCGACAATACTTGGAGGCATAATGTATGTCGTAATACCGGGATTCGTAAAAATTGCAGCCCTGTTTGAAAGATTTTTCGTTAACACAATTGGTCTTCCCTATTGGTCAGGGGTTATTATTTATCTTATTTTTTTAATGGGTCTTATTGCTTATCTTATTGATTTCAGCAGGAAAACGCTCAAAGTTTTACTAAATACAGTTGTCTTAAGTATTACTGTAATACTAATAGGTTATTCATCTTATGCACTGGTAGTTATCCGATCGAATGCTGATCCTCCTATGGACCAGAATGATCCTGAAAACCTTTTCAACCTCTTGTCATATCTGAACAGGGAACAATATGGCAACAGGCCTTTGATATTCGGTCAGTATTTTAATGCCCCTATTATTAAAGAATCTGAAGGTAACGCTGTTTATGCCCCAAAGGGCGGCAGGTATGAAAAAATCAGTTATAAACCTGATTATACCTATCACCCTGACTTTAAAACATTCATGCCCAGAATGTACAGTAACCAGGCAGATCATATTGATGCATACCTGCACTGGACAGGGATTGGTAAGGATGAAATGTATACTGCACGAAAAGATGCAGAAGGAAAAATAGTGAGAGATCGTTATGGTGATGTTGTATATGACTATAGTAAGCCGCTGGATAAACCGGGTTTCATTAAAAACATGGTCTTCCTGGTAAGGTATCAGCTCGGATACATGTACTTCAGATATTTCATGTGGAATTTCTCCGGCAGACAAAATGATATCCAGGGATTTAATAAAAGTGAACTTTTGGCGGGTAACTGGATAACCGGCATTAAATTTCTGGATGAAGTTAGACTCGGAAACCAGGATAAACTGACCACATTAATGTTGTCAAATAAAGCTAGGAATACTCTTTTCATGCTCCCACTAATTCTGGGACTGCTGGGACTTGTTTTCCAGTATATTACTGACAGAAAAAATTTCTGGGTAGTGATGTCGCTTTTCTTTTTTACAGGTATTGCCATCGTTTTATACCTGAACCAGACTCCACTGCAACCCAGGGAAAGGGATTATGCCTATGCAGGATCTTTCTATGCCTATGCAATCTGGATAGGACTGTCGGTAGTTGCTTTTGTCAACGCACTAAAAATCGCAGGCAAGAGATTCTATAAATTATATGGTATCAGGGCATTAATCCTGATTGCGGTTTTGATAATATTTGATTTTTCGTGGAACGGTACTCTTACATTCTCATGGTCATTGGTATTTGTGTTGTCAGCCATCTTGCTGCTAATAATGGCCGGAGCTTATATTTCCAGGAATATTCCTGATAATACTTCAGTTTCGGTAATTACAGTGCTTTTGTTCCTTTCAGTGCCAGTACTCATGGCATTTGAAAACTGGGATGACCACGACCGTTCAGGCAGGTACATAGCACGAGATTTTGCAGGAAACTATCTTAACTCCTGCGAACAAAATGCGATCTTATATACTAACGGCGATAACGATACCTTTCCTCTCTGGTACGTTCAGGAGGTGGAAGGTGTTAGAACAGATGTGAGAGTGATAAACCTGAGTTACCTGTCGGCAGATTGGTATATCCAACAAATGCACAACAGGACTTATGAATCGGACCCTGTTGAAATGACATTAACACAAGAGCATTATCAGCAGGGTAAAAGGGAAATTGTGTACTTTTTCGATCGTGTTAAAGGCCGCATCGACCTTATGGATGCAATTCATTTTATTGCTTCAGATAAAGTCCAGGAAAGTATTATCCCCGGCATGCCGGAGCAGTTCTATCATTTTCCCCAGCATATGTTCAGCTTCAAAGCAGATTCAGCAACTGTTTTTTCAAATGGTACCATAAAACCGCAGATGGCGGATAAATATGTTTCTGAAATGCAATGGGATTTCAGCAGGAATTACGTTACTAAAAATCACCTGATGGCACTCGATTTTATGGCTACCAATAACTGGCGGCGACCAATTTACTACGCAATAACAGTCGGGAACGATAACTATATCGAACTTAATAAGTTCTTTGAAATGCATGGCCTTGCATACAGGGTTGTCCCTGCCCTTACAGGAAATGACATCAGTTTTGGCGGGGGCATCAATACCGCAATCATGTACGATAATATGATGAATAAATACCGCTGGGGAGGTATTGAAAACGATGACATTTATCTGGATGAAAATTGCCTCAGGATGCTTTCCAACATGCGTCATAACTTCAGCAATCTGGCTCGCTCTCTGATAAACGAAGGGAAGGAAGATTCCGCAAAACAAGTTATGGAGAGGTGCATCACACTTTTCCCCGATGAAAAAATCCCATTCGACTTGTATAGTATTGCCCTGGTTGAAAACTATTACAGAATCGGTATGCAGGATATGGCACAGGAAATTGCCTCCAAAATACTGGAACATACATATGCGGATGTGGAATACTTTTTAAGCCTGGAAATCCGTTTTGCTGAAAACCTGCCCATGGAAAGGCGAATTGCAGGGCATGTACTTCGCGAACTAATGAAGATCAGTGATAAATATGGCGACAAAAGGTTCAGCGCTGCTATTGACCAGCAGGTACAGGATTATGGACCTGGCATCAATATTTTATTCAGATAGATGGCATACTGGCATATTTCAGGGTGGATGAAACATCTGTATAAAGATGCAGTGTGGGATTGCAGCGGGAATGGCAGGACCCTGTACCTCACTTTTGACGACGGACCTACCCCTGCTGTTACTGATGAAGTATTAAGTATTCTTAAAACTTACCAGGCAAAAGCCACGTTTTTTTGTCTGGGAAGAAACGCGGAAAGGCACCCGGATATCCTTGCCCGGGTTATTAATGATGGTCATACTGTTGGAAATCATACCTACAGTCATTTACGAGGTTGGAAACATGAGGTCAAAACCTATTTGTCGGATGTGGAACTTGCGTCCCTGTTTATAAAATCCTCACTATTCCGCCCTCCCTATGGACAGATCAGGAGGGGGCAATTGCATCAGTTAAAATCAAAATATAAGATAGTACTATGGGATGTCATGAGCCATGATTATGAGAACCGTATCTCAAAAGAAAGATCGTTAAAATCAGTAACTAAATATGCCAAAGAAGGTTCCATAGTGGTATTTCATGATTCGGTTAAAGCCTGGGAAAAGCTGAAGTTTATATTGCCCGCAACTTTAAAGTTTTTTAAAGAAAAAGGTTATAGTTTTAAGAGTATCTAGTTTTTTAATTTGTAGTTGAGGTACTTA
>CAYMJH010000276.1:0-4759 GCA_964390385.1 uncultured Bacteroidales bacterium
GCGGGTGCCAAGCTATTTCTCATCAAAGGCGATGCCGATCTTGTGATCCCGCTGTTTTTGGATGCCAGGGTGTATTTCACCGACCGTAAAATAGCGCCGTATTTATCCCTCGGTATCGGGTATTCCGTTGATATCATTTCCTATTCCGATGATAAAGGAAATCATCTGTCACTGGAAGCCGCTGATATCATGCTGAACCCGACCGCAGGAGTCCGCTGCAGAATTGCCAGGCAGGCTGCTGTCAATGTCGGGATCGGTTGTGAGATGCAGAGCATGAGACTATACAATAACACCCAGCATTCGGCCAAATCTGCCGGTAATTCTACCTGCATCAGTATCAATGCAGGTTTTTCCTTTTGAACTTCCCGGATTCCCTTTTGTTATTCAGGCATTGACTGCTTTATTTGACATCAAGTATTATCAGCTCGCAAAAATGTTTTATATTAGTAAGCACAAACACTAAATCATAACCACATGCTGAAAGAAAATCTGGTTTCATATTTTGAAAAGAGCATTGTTGATAACTGGGATCTTCCCGCTTTTTCAGATTACAAGGGATCATCCTATTCCTACGGACAGGTGGGTATCCAGATCAAAAAGATGCATATACTTTTTAAGCTGGCCGGCATAAAAAGAGGGGACAAAATCTCCCTGGTGGGAAAAAACTCAGCCAACTGGTGCATGGCCTTTCTTTCAACCATGACCTATGGTGCGGTGATCGTGCCGATATTGCCCGATTTCACACCCGAAGATGTCATGAATATCGTAAACCACAGCGATTCTGTTTTTCTGTTCACCAGCGATGCCATCAACCAGACCCTGGACAGAAGCAAAATGCCTGCCTTAAAGGCGAGTGTGTCTCTTGAAGACTTCAGCCTGATTCATGCTTCAGTGTCTTCACTGCCTTCCTCATCCGGAGAACTTGAATCGCTTTACCGGAAAGAATACCCTGAGGGCATCAGCAACAGGGATTATTCATTTGAACCTTTTCCCAACGGAGACCTGGCGGTTATTAATTATACTTCAGGTACAACAGGCTTTTCCAAGGGTGTCGTGCTCAACCTTAATAGCCTGAGTGCCAATATACGTTATGCACAACAAAACATGCCGCTGAAATCGGGTGATTCCATCGTTTCTTTTCTTCCCCTCGCCCATACCTACGGCTGTGCTTTTGAGTTCATGTTTCCGTTTTCCCTTGGATGTCACATCACCTTCCTCACCAAATCACCATCACCGCAGGTGATCATTGAAGCCTTCGGTGCTATAAGGCCGCATCTTGTGCTGGCCGTACCGCTGATTATTGAAAAAATCTATAAAAAACAGATCCTCCCTGCCATAAGCAAGGGAGCTGCAAAAATACTGATCAGGATCCCCATATTGAACGGGCTGGTATATGGTAAAATCAAAAAGAAACTTTTAAAAGCCTTTGGGGAAAGATTCCATGAGGTAGTTATCGGAGGGGCGGCACTGAACGCAGAAGTGGAGGCATTGCTGGCCAAAATCGATTTCCCATTTTCTACGGGATATGGCATGACAGAATGCGGTCCGCTGATCAGCTATGCAGGTTGGAAAATCAGGAGGAAGCATTCTGCCGGAAAACTTGTCGATACCCTTCAGATCACCATTGATTCAGATGATCCTTATCATACCGTAGGTGAAATTCTGGTGCGCGGAGATAATGTGATGCTGGGTTATTACAAGAATGAAAAAGCTACCGCTGAAGCCCTTGACAAGGATGGCTGGTTGCATACCGGCGACCTTGGCGTCATCGACAAAGATCAATATGTATTCATCAGGGGCAGAAGCAAGAGCATGATCCTGGGTCCCTCAGGCCAGAACATCTATCCCGAGGAGATTGAGGAAAAGCTGAATAACCTGGTCTATATCCAGGAGGGCATCGTGGTCGAACGCAGCGGAAAGATCGTTGCCCTGGTTTACCCTGATTTTGCCGCACTGGAAGCCGACGGAGTGCCCCGGGAGGAGACCGGTAATAAAATGGAAGAATACCGGCGCGAACTGAACAAGATATTGCCCGGCTATATGGGGATCTCCAAGATTGAAACCGTGGATGCTGAGTCTGAAAAAACACCCAAGAAGAGCATCAAGAAGTTTCTTTACCATTAAACGGGGGAGTTGTGGTAAACGGTAAACGGTAATCGGTAATCGGTAATCGGTAATCGGTGTTGGTAAACAGGAGGCGCCTGTTCATAGTTTTCTTTACCTTTACCGGTCAGAATCCATCACATTTCAGTTTTAATGGTGTACAGCCTATTAACCGACATACCCCAGGCAGCAACAGGCAATAGCCTCACGGCAGCGCTTTTCTTACAAAAAAGGAAGTCGGGTTGCCCCGTGGTCGATGTCAGGTCGCCGGCTGAGTACAAAAAAGGGCACATCCCGGGAGCCGTCAATATGCCGCTGTTCAATGATGAGGAGCGAGCGCTGGTTGGCACCCTGTATGCAAAAAGCGGCAAGGAAGATGCGCTGTCAAAAAGCCTTGAGATCATTGGCCCAAAACTTCAGGATTTTGCCCAACAGGGACTTTCGCTGTCTGAGGGTCAGGAGGTCCTGTTGTATTGCTGGCGTGGCGGAATGCGGAGCGCGGGAATGGCCCGGCTTTTCGGTACCATCGGCATTACGGCTTCCGTATTGGACGGTGGCTATAAGTCTTATCGCCGTCACCTCCATGATTTTCTTGCGCTTCCTTTCCGCTTTATCGTAATCGGGGGGATGACGGGGTCAGGGAAAACAGAGGTCCTGGCAGAACTTGAAAAAATGGGATACCCGGTGGTGGATCTTGAAAGGCTGGCCCATCATAAGGGTTCTGTTTTCGGCGCCATCGGTGAGCCGCCACAGCCAACAACCGAACATTTCGAAAATCTGCTCTTTGAGCGTATGGCCCTGCTGAAGTCGGACAACCCGGTTTTTATCGAGGATGAAAGCATCTCCATCGGATCGGTATTCCTGCCCGGACCTTTTCACCGGCGTATGCTTGCATGCCCGCTGTTGGAACTGGCCGTGCCTTATGAGGACCGGATCGACAGGTTGGTAAAGGTTTATGCCGGCGCTGACATGGATGTGCTTACCGGAGCCCTGGCGAGGATCGAGAGAAGAATAGGCACTGAAGATACGCAAAAAGCTGTTTGCCTGATCCGTGAGGGCCGCACCGAAGAAGCTGTCTCCATCATACTGCGGTATTATGACAAGGTATATAATCGTACCAGGCAAGTCTTGCACAAAGGAAAAGAGATCATAACCCTGGAACTCATAAAGGCGGGAGCCGATGAATATGCCAGGCAGGTCATTGCCTGCCTGCTTCATAAAAACCTCTTGTAAATGAACGAGATACGACTTACACAATTCAGCCCCGGGGCCGGCTGCGGATGCAAAATATCCCCGGCAGATCTTGAAAAGATACTGGTTAACAAACAAAACCTAAAGCCATTTTCCAAACTGATCGTGGGAAATGAGGCCAGGGATGATGCGGCAGTTTACGAGATCGGCAATCATCAGGCCGTGATCAGCACTACCGATTTTTTCACGCCCATTGTCGATGATCCCCTTGATTTCGGAAGGATCGCTGCCGCCAATGCCCTCAGTGATATATATGCCATGGGAGGAACGCCGTTGATGGCAATTTCCATACTGGGATGGCCGCTTGACAGGCTTTCGGCTGAAGCTGCCGGCCTGGTGCTTGAGGGAGCCATGGAGATCTGCAGCCATGCCGGCATACCGCTGGCCGGAGGTCACAGCATTGATATCTCCGATCCGGTTTTTGGGCTGGCCGTTACCGGCATCACGGCCCTTGCATCGGTAAAACGGAATGATACCGCACGGAACGGATGCCGGTTATACCTTTCCAAACCCATCGGAACAGGTATCTTAAGCACAGCCGGCAAGAAAAACGTTCTGAATGAGGAAGATTACCGGCTTGCGGTGCATTGGATGACCAGGCTGAACAGCATTGGCATTGACCTCGGCAACATGCCTTCCGTCAGGGCCATGACGGATGTCACCGGTTTCGGATTGCTGGGGCATTTGCTTGAAATGTGCGAAGGAAGCGGACTTTCAGCTGTCATTGAAACCCGGAAAATACCCCTGCTCGACAATCTCGGGTTTTATATACAAAAAAACTGCATCCCCGGGGGAACTTACAGGAACTGGAAGAGTTACGGCGCCAGGATCGGAAATTGTGATGAAGATCAAAAACTGTTGCTCGCTGATCCCCAGACCAGCGGAGGATTGCTGATTGCCGTCGATCAGGAACCCGGCCGGGAGTTTTTAGCGCTGCGCGATGAATACCCGCTGGTTGAAATCGGTTACCTTGAAAACAGAGTGCCGGAAGGCGCGGTTATCAACCTTTGCTGAACAGGCAACAGAAAAAAAACCGGCCCATCAGCCATAGCTTCCCATGCTTATGAAATTATTGAGTCATTAAACTAAAAAACGATCCAATGAAATGCCATTATCTTGTTTTCATGGTTTTGTTGTCAGGCTGTAAGCCTGCAGTTCAAAATCAGATTGATGAAATCACCCGGATAGAAGTTACCGGTGTGAACACCCAAAAACCGCATTGCACGTTGCTGCCCTATGCCGATATTGGTTCAGCGATTCAGGACAATCCTGCCGAAAGCCCTTATTTTCTTTCTCTTAACGGCACATGGCAATTCAAGTGGGTTTCAAAGCCTGATGAGAGACCGGCAGGCTTTTATAAACCCGGTTACAGCACCCGGCAGTGGGATAATATCGAAGTACCTTC
>CAYMJH010000277.1:0-4743 GCA_964390385.1 uncultured Bacteroidales bacterium
TTTGATCTTTGATCTTTGATCTTTAAGAAAGTCCCGTCACACTTCCATCTGGCAAAACCCTGATCCGTGCGGCTGCCGGCACCTTGGGCAAACCCGGCATGGTCATGATATTGCCACATATTGCCACGATGAAGCCTGCCCCTGCGGATAACCTCAGCTCATTGACCGTTATCCTGAAATTCCCGGGTCTTCCGACAAGTTTCGGATTATCGGACAAAGATTTGGGCGTCTTGGCCACGCATATGGAAAGATTCTCATAGCCATGACGACTCAGCAATTCCAGGTCGGTCAGGGCATTCTGGTCGTAATCCACACCATCGGCTCCATACATTTGCCGGGCCAGGATCTCGATCTTCTGCTGCACCGGCTGACCTGGCTCATACAGGAATTTTGCCTGTATTCCGGCATTCTCCTTAACACTGTTAATAACTGCCCCGGCAAGGTCTGTTGCTCCGGCCCCTCCCCTTGCGTAATTCTCCGAGACCACGGCATTGACCTTCAGGCTGCTGCAATAATCCATGATCCTCTTCAGGTCTTCCTCACTGTCATCATCGAAACGATTGACAGAGATTACAGGATTGAGTCCGAATGCCCTGATATTTTCAATATGTTTGGCCAGATTTCCAAGTCCGCCTTTTTCATTCATCCCGCCGTGATAATGGATTGCTTTGGCCGTAGCCACTATTACAACGGCTTTCGGAAAAATACCGGCTGACCTGCACTTGATGTGGAAGAATTTTTCCGCACCCAGGTCGGTAGCAAAGCCTGCCTCGGTGACGACAAAGCGGGCCAGTTTAAGTGCCATGCGGGTGGCGAGTGAGGTGTTGGTGCCCTGGGCAATGTTCGCAAAGGGACCTCCGTGAACAAACGCAGGAGTGCCTTCGATGGTCTGAACGAGATTGGGATGTATGGCGTCCCGCAGCAACACCTGCATTGCTCCTTCAGCATGAATCTCATCCACCTTCACGGGATTGCCCTTATAGGTGAATCCGATTACCGTCCTGGCAAGCCGTTCGCCAAGGTCCCGGAAATCCCGGGCCAGGCAAAGCATGGCCATGACCTCTGAGGCCGGTGTTATATTAAATCCGTCGGGCCGGGGAATGCCATGGTGTACGCCACCAAGGCCTACAAAAATCTCCCTCAGGGCCCGGTCATTCAGATCCAGCACCCTTTTCCATACGATCCTTCGGGGATCTATTCCCAGCTCATTACCATGTTGCAGGTGGTTGTCGATCATGGCCGACAATAGGTTATTGGCCTTGCTCACCGAATACATGTCGCCTACAAAATGGAGGTTTATATCCTCGGCAGGCATAACCTGCGATGCCCCTGCCCCGGTGCCGCCGCCTTTTATTCCAAAATAAGGGCCCAGTGAAGGCTCCCTGAGGCAGATAGCCGTTTTATGCCCCAGCAACCGCAATGCATCACCAAGACCTATGGTAGTCGTAGTCTTTCCCTCACCCTGTGGGGTAGGTGTCATAGCACTCACCAGGATCAGGTCACCGTCAGGAACGTTGCTCCTTGCAAACAGGTGGTCGACAGGGATTTTTGCTATATAGTGACCATGCGGCAGGATGCTCTCATAATCAAGGCCGAGATCCTCTGCCACCTCTATTATCTTTCTGAGCTGTTGCTGATTGTTTCGATAATACATAACCGGGAATTTTGATAAAAATTATACTGCAGATAATATATAGGCTTTTTTCAGCGGTCATTTCTTACAACACATGCAGGTGAAATCCATATTTTCCGGGTACAAATAACATATTTTTTTTTGTATTCCGGCAGAATACACTCAGAATTCTTTGGTATAAGAAATAAGAAAGGATAATTTTACGACGGTTAACCCGGCATTATGCCCTAACCGGTTGATCTGAAGATCAGTACAGTATCAAAGCATACTCCATGAAAAAAAACACTCCCGTTCTTTATCTTATCCCGTCAACCCTTGGTGATACGTTACCGCACAAGGTCATTCCCCAGGGAACCCTGGATGTAATACACAGGCTCGAACATTTCATCGTGGAAGAAGAAAGAACGGCAAGGCGTTTCCTGCTGAAGGCCGGTATCCGGAAACCGGTTGATACATTGACCTTTTACATCCTGAATGAACATACCGGCAATGCCGGAATGGAATCATTCCTTCTGCGGTCGGGAGAAAAAGACCTGGGACTGCTTTCAGAAGCAGGCGCCCCTGCTGTTGCCGATCCGGGAACAGAGCTTGTGAGGATGGCCCATCATATGGGATACAAAGTCATTCCGCTGGCCGGGCCTTCATCCATTTTACTGGCACTTATGGCTTCCGGACTGAATGGTCAGCATTTCGCCTTTTCAGGATACCTGCCTGTAAAAACCCATGAAAGGAATGCACGGATCAGGCAGCTTGAAAAAAAATCACAATCAGACAGAGAGGCACAGATATTCATTGAAGCTCCTTACCGGAACAATCAACTGATGAAGTCGGTCATCGATACCTGTTCCGATGACACATGGCTGTGCGTGGCATCGAACCTGACACTTGAAAACGAATGGATCTGCACGCAGACCATCGCCCGGTGGAAATCGGGGATTCCCGACCTGAACAAACAGCCGGCGGTTTTTATCCTGCAGAAAATGTAGGGGCGGCCTTTATGGTCGCCCCGGATATTGTGGTGAAGTGGTGCAGTCTTCTGGTCTTCTGGTCTATCAGTCTATCAGTCTATCAGTCTATCAGTCTATCAGTCTGTAGCCTGTATTCTTTTCACTTTTCACTTTTCACTGTCAATTATTTCCCCGGCCTGATGATATCCTCCACATAGAGGTCATAGATGACAGTCTGGTAGGCCGGAACGATATAGTAACCGTAGAGTGAATTGATCAGGCCAGTTTTGCCAAATGCTTCATTATAAGGCACGACGGCAGTGGCGCGTGTTCCTTTCCGCATAGTATCAAGAGCTGCGGTAAATCCTGCCGGCATGTTCTTTATAGATCCCCCGAATACAGTGGATTTCCCGTAGACGATCTTGAGGGGTTCGTTAGTCTTGTTGGAATCAAATTCTTTAAGCCTGATTTTCCCGTTTTCCTTGTACGGATATTTTCCCGAGAAATGCAGGACGAGCGTATCATCCTTTGCGACTTCCAACGTATCGCCGGTGGATGCAATCTCTTTGTAATAGATTTTCCGGAAGGCATGGGTGACGGTATCCATACTGTTCTCGGCAAGGTATTGAAGCATCAGGTCTTTCTCGTAGGCTACAGGATTTTTAATGACCGACAGCAGGTGCATGGTATATTTCACCGGATTACAATCATAAAACGCGAGTTCGGTAGGAATGATAAGGGTAGCCCAGCCGCCCTCCTGCATATAGGATAATCCGCTGTTAAATCCGGCGCGGCTGTAACCGTAAATAAATTTGGCGGGACCATATACATAATCTGAATACACACCGGCCGCACTCCATTTGTCTTTCATGCTGCTGTCGGTGGTCTCGATGATGACGCCGTTGAGATACATGCCGGTATAGCTCACCACAATGTAATCATCGAGGGCAGGTGACAGTCCCGTTCCCACAGTATCCGGTATATAATAAAGGCCGCCTTCCTTTTTATATTCTTCCGGAATATTATTGGTAGCAATGTATTGATCCAAATCTTCCTTTGATTTCTTTTCACAATCAGCCCATTCATCATGCAGACAGCCTGTGAGAAATAGAGCGACCGTCACTACTGCGATAGTGAACCTGATCATCCTGAAAAAAATATTACTTTTCATTCGTTGCACATTTATTATGGGGTGGATGTTTAAAAACGTAAAAGGTTGCGTTTATATTTTAAGAGGCGAAATTACTTTTAAAATTTCAACTTCAAAAATCAACGATGTAAAAGGCGGAATCATCCCTGTTGAAGAGCCTTCGCTTCCGAAGGCCAGGTCGGAAGGCAGGATCACCAAAGATTTTTCCCCTTCTCTCATCATCCCGATGGCCTCCTCCAGTCCTTTTACCACCTGCCACTCCGTTCCGTAGACAAACTGGAAAGGCTGGTTCCGCTTTATGGTAGAATCAAAGAATTTGCCGTTGAGGAACCGGCCCTCATAGTTGACGGTGATAGTATCGCCCAGTTCGACCTTTTTACCTGTTCCGGGGACAAGATGAATAAAATAGATCCCCGAGGCCATGAGTTCGACTGGCAGTTTTTCCTCTTCGATGAACTGCCGCAGTATCACTTTTTCATACTCACCGAAATCCTCTATCCAATGGAGGAAGGCTTCTTTTTCTTTCCTGTATTCTGCCTCCGTCTGAATATCCATCATATCGACCGTGACCTTCATTTTGCCTCCGGCCTGCAGGAATGAGGGGAGGTCAGACTGAAGTGTCTTGCCGAAGAAATCATCAGCTGAAATAATAAAGGTGGCGGATTCCTTTTCAGAAAGCATGCCAAAGCATTCATCAATGGATCCTTCAAAGGCAGGGCCTGTCAGTTGAAATTTGCGATGCGCCTCAAAAAAAACGGAATCATTCATGGTTTTATAAACCAGGTTTACGGTGATAAAATCGCCCTGCCGGGCCCTGTTTTCGTCTTCTCCGATGGTATGGAGCTGGTAATAGATACCATGACCCGCACGCCTGAAACCGGGGTATTTCGAGAAATACCGGCAGGAACTGGCGCTTGTCAAAGCCAGCAGAATGAACAGCAATCCTTTATATTTCATGACACCAAAAAATGAGTTCCTTTATCGTTTTCAGTCAGTTTGCCAGCCCGGTGACC
>CAYMJH010000278.1:0-4727 GCA_964390385.1 uncultured Bacteroidales bacterium
AGGCATTTTTTCCAGGGGTGTCCTTACCAGCAGATACTGCCTGCCGTCATATTTCCGGCCCGACCAGTAGTCAAACCATGTTCCTTCGGGCAGGTAAACAATGCGGCTTACGGCACCCTTCACGGTCACCGGACAAATCAGCAAATGATCGCCGAAATAGTACTGATCATCCACTCCATAGGTATTGGGATCGTCCTGATGAAGAAGGGCCAGGGCACGCATCACGGGCATTCCGGTACTGTACATGCTGTAATAGGCAGTATAGAGATAGGGAATAAGGCGGTACCGCAGCCGGTCATAATCCCTGAAGATCTTTAAAGCCTGTTCGCCGTATTGCCAGGGCTCTTTGTAATTGGGGTGTTCCATGCCAAAAAGCATGGCAATAGGACTGAACATCCCGAACTGGCACCAGCGGATGTAGAGTTCCGGATCGGCAATATGCTCAAAGCCTCCCATGCAATGTGTCCACGCTCCGATGCCTGAGAGGCCGCAATTGATCCCTGCCCTGACAACGGGTTCAAAATACTGCCATTCCGAAGGCCAGTCGCCTGCAAATATAAAGGGGTAGCGCTGTATTCCAGCGAAGCCCTCGCGGGTATGGTTCATCCCCCGCATGTCGTTATACTGCATGAATTGTTCAAAGGGAGCCTTGGCATAGGCTATGGGAAAGACATTATGAAGCCTTTCCGCCTCTTTTCCGGTAGGGCCTACCCTGTCTATCTCATTTCCCCTGTGTCCGAAAGCGCTTCCTTCGTCGGTTTTAACAAATCTACATCCCTGCTTTGCCAGCGGCAGCATGCAATTTTCCCACCACCAGTCCACCGCCGCCTCATTGAAATAATCCGGAAAATCGCCTGATTGGCCGTTTTCCGGATAGGTCACCCCTGCCTGGTGTGCCAGGTCGAGATAGCTGTTCATATTTCCGTTATCGATCCTGGGCCGTATATGAAGGCCTGCCATCTGAAAATGCAATCCATACAGCGAATCGAACATCGCTTTGGGATCAGGAAAACCGGGCTGTCTCCATTCAAATGTCGTTCCTCCCTTTCCGCTTTTCTTGCCGAATATCCTCCATGTTGAATCCAGGTGAAGGATATCGGCTGGGATGCCTAGTTCCCTAAGCTTCCTGGCCAGCTGCACAACATAGTATTGCGAGGTCAGATCCTCATGGCCCCAGGTGCCGCCGCTGTATGTCCCAACATGAAGTCCCAGGGCAAACCGCGGCATCAGGGGCGTCCTTCCGGTAAGACCGGTATATTGCCCGATGATGGAGGCAAAGGAAGGTCCATAGACAAAATAATAATCCAGTTCGCCTCCTTTTGCCCTGAAAGCATATTGTTCAGTGTCGGAATAGCCCATATCCCAGTCTGACCGGAAAGAATTGTGAAAAAAGATTCCGTATCCGCGGGTACTCATCATAAAAGGCACCGGGGCATAATTGGCCTTCAGGATATTATAGGCGCCTTCGATATGGTTGTCCGCCATACCCCTTCCGACATTCAGGGAAACCATTTTGCCCCGCTGGTCCATGAAGTCCATGCGCTCGCCGAAACCAAAAAAATGCTCATCGGCAAACAGCTTTTTTCTGCAGTATGCGGTATCGCCTTGATAACCCGTGTGCACTCCCGGTCCCTCAGCATCAGCATGAACAAGCTCGTGTGATGCATTGTGCACCTGAATCCTGAATGGTTCAACCGTGCCGGTGATCATCAGGGCATCGGTGCTTAAAGTAAAGGTGTTCTTTTTTGTTTTCAGGGTAAAAGGTACTGCCGGCCAGTCATACTGAACCACCATCCAGGGCTCTTCTTCCCCGAAGCCGTTTGGGGTAGCTGCCCTCACCCTGAACATAGAGGGGGTGCACAGCTCGATCCTGTATGGCCGTCCACCCGATATGATCTCCAGCCCATTGCCTTTTCGGCTGATATTTTTAACCGGTGAAGCCTGAAGGCCTGAAAAGCAAAAACCCAATGCCAGAAACAGACAGCAAAACGAAACAGCGTTCTTCATAGTGCAAGGTTTGATTCAAGATTCGTATAAACAACCTATGCGATCAGTCATTCAATCTGACTTTTACATAAATCCTCAGGAGGACAATTTACGAATTTTTGATAGAATTTGTAGTAATAAAAAACTTGGAAAAATTGTAAAGGAACTACAAAATGCTTTCAGTGCAAGATTTTTGCACAACTGGGATATAATTTTAATGTGCTAAACGTTTAGGTGACTATTGTTTAATCTAAAAATCGTATTATGAAAACAAATTGTCAAAATGAATTCCTTTTTGAGGAATTGAGTCAGGTAGAAATTGAAAATATCCAAGGTGGATGGATTCAATTTCTTGCCGGTTTGATTGTGGGAGGCATGATCAGCGACTGGCCAGGTTTCAAAAGCGGATTTGTCGCTGGTTTTAAAGCCGCCACCAATTAATTATTAACTAAATCTTTAAATCATGGAAAACCTAAATTGTTGTAAAGAACTTACCATGGAAGCAATGGTTTGTATTGACGGAGGGAAACCTTTTACTAAAGAATCCAATTGGGGAGAAGATATCGGAGCTGTTGTCGGTTTTATTATTGGCGCTTTTTGTAAAGGGCTCTCTCATGTAAAGGGATAATCCTTAACAGGCTGTCTAATCAGCAAATAAGGCTGATTCAGACAGCCTTCTTTTTTTAGTCATATTTCAGTCCGTGCTTTAAACATCATATTCGCTTTAATTATTAAATTTATGCTAATCATTATTTAGTTATGCGAAAGGCAAAGATTAAGAGCATCATACTTTTCTGGATCATTTGTGCAATACTCTTTTTTGTTATAAAACTATCAACCAGCTATCTCTTATCGCAAACTTTTTCTTCCTCATTTAGTAATCCAATAATTGGTGAAATAACAAATAACAGTATATCAGTTGTTATTTCAGTTTTTGCTGGACCCATAATAGAAACAGCTATTTTTTTCACCCTGATTTTGTCAGTCCTTATCTATATGCGCAGCAAACACATCCTAAAAAAACGAATCTTCATATTGTTTCTGTTTTTATCTTCATTCCTTTTCTCTTTAAATCATATTTATAGCATGGTTTATTTCCTTACTGCACTTGTATCAGGATTTCTATATGCGCTGTTTTACTATAAGGCATATTTGAAAAGATATTGCCCGTTTATTGGAGTGGCGATTATTCATTCTTTATATAATTTATTTGTATTCCTTTGGAAACACTAAAATTTTAAATAATATCTTCTTAATATAGATTTCATTTGTTTTTTACATTTCTTGGCGCCATAGGCGCCATCTGTTTGTAGTAACCCTTTGGCAATTCATTATATCCGTACGTGCTGCCGTATGGCGGCACGCGGGGAATAATAAGGCATAGGTGTCCCAGTTTGTTATAAACAGGTCACCCCCACCGGGGCTAATATCACGGCATTTTTTCCAGGCCTTCCCAGCGGATGTTCCACTCACCGTTTGAGGGGAATCCGGGATTCTTAACAGCTGAGCCATCATAGCCGGCGCACATCATTGCCACAGCGGTCAGCAATCCACCGTTGCCCGGGAGGTAAAGGCGGAGGCGCAGATCCTGGTAGTTATGCCCGTTTGCCAGGTATGTATTGGTTCTCACCTCCATCAGCAACGCATCGATCGCAGCTTCAGGCAATCCCAGCCTAACTGCACACATGGCTGCAAGGGGAAAATCCCAGCCCCAGGTCTCTTCCCATTGCCAGTTTTTCGCAATGGTATGAAAGGTATTTTTCATCACGGCAGTATCCAGTGAAGGCATGCCGGGCAGCATGCCGAACATGCCCAGCACAGCCGGGTGATCGGTGGTATAAACAGGATTGGTGTAGGAATCCGGAGCACTTTCAGCCGCCAGGTAAAGGCCGTCAAGACTGGCCGGCTTCGACAGGCTGTCGATTACGTTTTGCCACCGGGATTCAACCGGCAGGCCCATCCTTTCGCGCCAGCGCTGTGCCATGCTGAGCCCCCAATGCCAGTAGGCCAGTTCGAGAGGAGGGTTTACAGTGGTCAGCGGATTAAAACATTCCTGTGCGGGGATCAGGGGAGGCCCCAGCACATAACGGTTGTTTGCCTCATCCCGCAGGGCATACGACGCCATGAAATCAGCCGTTTCAAAAACCAGGGGCGCATATTTTTTCAGGATGGAGTCGTGCTGGTAATGCCTGTAACACAACTCGGCAAAATATATATAATGAGGTTGCTGCCAAATGAGAAATGAACCGACGGAGGAGGGACTTTCAGCGCCTGCGGGGCCGGTCATCTTCTGCCACCGCAACCCGTCATATCCCTGCCTTTGCGCTATCTCCCCTGCCCTGGGAGCTACGGCAGCATACCAGTCAAGGCTTTTCTCCAGCAGCTCTGCCCTGCCCCATAATGCATGATGAACCATGTGCCACCAGTGCATTTCCAGGTGAAACTTGCCAAACCAGCTGTTAAACGTAAGCCCGGTTTCCTGGGGCGGGTAATTCCCTGCACCTTGCACCCTCATCAGGTATTGCGAGAGGATCACCCTTCTTTCCAATTCCAGCGCACGGCTGTCTGAACTGCCCGAGAAGTCCACCGCTCCCCCGCTTTTCCAGAATGACTGCCATCCTTTTTCGCTGCTTTGCAGCGCTTCCTGAAAACCGGGAGCGGCGAGTCCTGAGTATTCCCGTAAGAATTGGCAGGTGAAAGAGAAATGACCGGTTTTTCCTTCCGGGATAAGTTCTGCTTCA
>CAYMJH010000279.1:0-4373 GCA_964390385.1 uncultured Bacteroidales bacterium
GATGTACTGGATATGTCCTGGTCGCTGTATGCTCCGCAGCAGGAACAGCTGAAGAAAAACGAAAACCAGTATGTCTCTGTTTATTACAAACCCCTGGCTGAAAAGGTTGAATATTTCAAGGCACGCAGCAATAAAAATGAACAAGAGGTCGACTTTCCCACAAAACTGGAATGGATCGCCTTTAAAGACCAGTTCTTCTCTTCTGTGCTCATACCCGATAAAGGCTTCGACAACGGGCTGATTAAAATGACCAACCTGCCTGAAAAAGACAAATTCCTGAGGCATTTCAGTGCTGAAATCGGAATCCCTTTTGAAAGAAAGGAATCGGAAACCATCTCCATGAAGATGTATTACGGGCCCAATAAATTCAAGCTGCTGAAGCAGTATAAGGATCTCGAGCTGCAAAACCTCGTTACCCTGGGTAACAATATTATCAGGATGATCAACCAGTTTGTCATCATTCCCATCTTTGACTGGTTAAGCAAATTCATCGGCAATTACGGATTGATCATTCTGCTGCTGACGATCATCATAAAGGTAGGCCTGTTGCCGCTGACCTACCGTTCGTATCTGTCCCAGGCCAAAATGCGGGTGTTGAAACCCCAGATCGACGAATTGAGCGAGAAGTATCCCAAGGGCAAAGAGATGGAAAAACAGCAGGCCACCATGGCTCTTTATAAAAAGGCCGGAGTAAGTCCCATGGGAGGATGCCTGCCCATGCTGCTGCAATTCCCCATATTATTTGCCATGTTCAGGTTTTTTCCGACCTCCATCGAGCTGAGGCAGCAAAGTTTCCTCTGGGCCACCGATTTGTCGACCTATGATGCCATTGTTACCTGGAATGCCCATATTCCCGTTCTGAGCACCATATACGGAAACCATATTAGCCTTTTTACCCTGTTGATGACCATATCCACCATAATCAGCATGAAACTGGGCGAAGGAACCACCGCGCAAACCCAACAGATGCCCGGAATGAAAACCATGATGTACATGATGCCGGTGATGTTCATGTTCATGCTGAACAACTTCTCCGCAGGGCTCACCTATTATTACTTCCTGACCAACGTGATTACCATCGGCCAGAATTTTCTGTTCAAGCAATTGGTCGATGACAAGGAAATCCTGAAGAAAATGGAAGCCCGGAAGATGAAGCCGGTTACAAAATCAAAGTTCCAGCAACGGTTGGAAGAGATGGCCAAGCAACAGGGACACCGGGCGCAACAGTCACAGAAAGCTCAACAGTTGCGCAAAGGACAACAGGCACAAAGACTTCAAAAACCGCCAAAAAAGAAGTAAGCTTTCTGCCTGTTTATCCATTGCCAAATTAAAAAAATCATTTTCAGACCACCATGAAGTTAATCAACAACCAGTATCAGATCGACGGACTGAATGTCACCGATCTGTGCGAGAAGTATGGATCACCTTTATATGTGTATGATACGGCAAAAATGAAGAGCCAGTATGATAAGATGCTGAATGCCTTCAAGGATGTCGACCTGAAAATCAATTTTGCCTGCAAGGCTTTAAGCAATATCAACATCCTCCGTTTTTTTAAAGGCCTGGGATCGGGATTGGATGCCGTTTCTATTCAGGAGGTGCAACTGGGTATCAGGGCCGGCTTTAACCCGAAGGATATCATCTTCACACCCAACTGCGTTTCCATTGAGGAAATTCAGGAAGGCGTCGGACTTGGTGTAAGAATCAATATCGACAATATATCCATTCTCGAGCAATTCGGCCACCTGTACGGGAATACCCTTCCCGTTTGCATACGGATCAATCCCCATATCCTGGCAGGCGGCAACAACAAGATATCCACCGGCCATATCGATTCCAAATTCGGCATCTCCATCTATCAGCTGCCTCATGTTCTGCGCGTAGTCGAAACCAACGGGATGAAGGTGGAAGGACTTCATATGCACACCGGCTCGGATATTCTCGACGTGGGTGTATTCCTTCGCGGAGCTGAAATTATGCTGGAAACGGCAAAAAGTTTCCATGAACTCGATTATATCGACTTTGGCAGTGGTTTCAAGGTGCCTTATAAGCCCGACGATTACTTTACCGACATTGACATGCTGGGTAAAGACCTTACAAAGCTTTTCAGGAAATTCTGCAAATCATACGGAAAAGACCTGACCCTGATATTTGAACCCGGTAAATTCCTGGTTAGTGAAGCAGGCTATTTCTTCGCCCGCGTTAACGTGGTTAAGCAGACTCTTGCCACGGTTTTTGCAGGCCTCGATACGGGACTTAACCACCTGATAAGGCCCATGTTTTATGATGCCTATCACCAGATCATCAACGTATCCAACCCGAAGGGCAGGCCGAGGATCTACACGGTGGTAGGATATATATGCGAAACAGACACTTTTGGCTGGAATCGTAAAATTCATGAAATACGCGAAGGGGATTACCTTGCCTTTCTGAATGCCGGAGCCTACTGCTTTACCATGTCATCGAACTACAATGCCCGGTTAAGACCCCCGGAAGTAATGGTGCACAAGGGCAAGGAATATCTGATCCGCCAGCGGGAAACCTTTGATGATTTGTTGCGCAACCAGATAGACCTTAAGATATAGGTAATCGGTAACCGGTAATCGGTAAACGGTAAACGGTAATCGGTAATCGGTAACCGGTAATCGGTAACCGGTAATCGGTAATGTAGTAGCCAGTAGATAGTAGAATTCAGTTTTTCACTTTTCACTTTTCACTTTTCACTTTTCACTGGTTTTCCCTCGTCCCTCTCTTCCCATCCTGACATCCGTCATCGTTTGTCCCGGTTTTTTTGAGTAATTTTTCATTATCAATAATCTCCGCCTATGATGTATACTGCAGGTAACCGGGGAGACCATATCAGATCGGACTGTTTTGTCAGCCTTGAGGTCGGACAGGGTTCTGGTTTGACCATTGAACTAAAAAGCAAGGTCAAGGCCCTATACGGAGAATCCATCTCCGGTTTATGCCGTGAAATGCTCAGTTTCTTTGGAATTGAAAATGCCAGGCTTGCCATCGAAGATTACGGGGCGCTCTCTTTCACGCTGGCCGCCAGGATTGAGGCTGCCGTCAAACAGCATGTGAAGACCAACAGGGAGTACCTGTTGCCTATGCTGCCGCAGAATCTATACACTACGGCAAGAGACGCCGACCGTGTATCACGCCTGTACCTGCCGGGCAACAATCCCAAGCTGATGATCAATGCCGGGATATACGGATGTCACGGTTTGATACTCGACCTGGAAGATTCGGTAGCCCCGGCCAAAAAAAACGAAGCCCGTTTTCTCGTCCGCAACGCCCTCAGGTCCGTTGATTTTTACGGAGCAGAGCGTATGGTACGGATTAATCAGTTGCCGGCGGGACTCGAAGACCTTCCTTATGTCGTTTTGCATAACGTTAACCTTATTCTCATTCCGAAATGTGAAAATCGTGAGCAGGTGCAGCAAACCGATGAAAAAATTTCAGCCATACTGGGACGTAAAAACAAGTCAGTTCACCTGATGCCCATTATTGAAAATGCGGCAGGGGTGATGAATGCCTTTGAAATTGCCCGTGCATCCGAAAATATTGCTGCCCTTGCCATAGGCCTTGAAGATTACACGGCTGATATAGGTGCTCAACGCACTGCAGAAGGCAAAGAATCTTTTTTTGCACGCTGCATGGTGGTGAATGCTTCCAGGGCAGCCGGCATTCAGCCCATCGATTCGGTCTTCTCGGAACTCGATGACATGGAGGCACTGGCACGCAATGTCAGGGAATCAAAGGCACTGGGATTCGCCGGTATGGGGTGCATCCATCCGCGCCAGATAACCGTCATCCACGAAAACTTCCTGCCCGACGAGGCTGAGATAGAAAAGGCAAAAAAGATCGTATTGGCCTATGAAAAGGCTGATAAGGAAGGGACAGGCGTTGTAGCCGTTGATTCCAGGATGATTGATCCGCCTGTAGTGAAAAGGGCGCTCAGGACTCTTGAGCGGGCCGTAAAGGCCGGAAAACTACCTGTTAACTGGAGGGACAGCCATGAACAATAAACTGGTAAAGAATGCCGCAGGCCGGATGGTGCCCTTGGAAATAAACGGCAAAGCCGTGGTTCCCTATATGGGAGTTGGCCAATACCACCCTAATGGAGTTCATCACAGCCCCCGCATATCGTCAAATATTGACTACCCGTCCGATGGCAATAAGCAGGTATCCTCACTGAAAGAGGCGCTGGTCCGTGCAGGGCTGAAAGACGGGATGACCATTTCAACGCATCATCATTTCAGGGAAGGCGACCTGGTTGCCAATATGGTATTTGATTGTGCCAGGGAACTGGGCGTTAAAAACCTCTGCTGGTTTCCCTCGGCATCGTTCGCATGTCATGCCTGTTTGCT
>CAYMJH010000279.1:4383-4711 GCA_964390385.1 uncultured Bacteroidales bacterium
CGAAGGCAGCATGAACGGTCCGCTGGGCCGGTACTGTTCACAGGGTAAAATGAGCAAAACAGCAGTGCTTCGTTCTCATGGCGGACGCTACCAGGCTATCCAGGACGGTGATGTAAAGATTGACATTGCCGTTCTCGGAGCCGGGTGTGCCGACCCATTCGGAAACGCCAACGGTGTTGACGGTCCGTCAGCGAGCGGTTTGCTTGGTTTTGCCCTGGCCGACGCCCGGTATGCCGATAAGGTGATCATCGTGACGGACAATATGGTGCCATTTCCCTGTATTCCCTGGCAGATCCAGGGCAATTATGTTGATTTCACGGTGCAGGTT
>CAYMJH010000280.1:0-4670 GCA_964390385.1 uncultured Bacteroidales bacterium
AAATGAAAATTCTGTTGGTTTATCCTCAATACCCCGACACCTATTGGAGTTTCAAACATGCTTTGCGTTTCATTTCCAAAAAGGCAGCCATTCCTCCGCTGGGACTGATAACCGTATCCGCTATGTTACCGGAAAAATGGTCTAAAAAGCTGATCGATATGAATGTCTCAGAGCTTAAAACCGAAGATCTTCTCTGGGCAGACTTTGTTTTTATGAGTGCCATGTATATTCAGAAAGAATCGGTTAATAAGGTGATTGCAAAGTGTTTAAAATATAAGGTAAAAATAGTTGCCGGGGGGCCTCTCTTCACCCAGGAATATGAAAACTATCCGCAAATCGACCACTTCATTCTGAATGAAGGTGAGATCACGCTACCCTTTTTTCTTAAAGATATTGAAGATTCAAAAACACCGGATAGAATATACAGGACTGATGAGTATGCCGATATTACCGTGTCCCCGGTTCCCGATTATCACCTGTTGTCGATGAAAAGCTATGTAACCATGAATCTGCAGATCACACGAGGATGTCCTTTTGCCTGTGACTTTTGTGAGATCACGGCACTGCTGGGACATAAGGTGAGGATGAAAGAGACCGGTCAGATCCTGCGGGAAATGGATGCACTATACAGCCTGAACTGGAGAGGGACTGTAGCCGTGGTGGATGACAATTTTATCGGGAACAAAAACGAGATCAAGAAAAACCTGCTCCCTGCCATGAAAAGGTGGATGAAGGAACATCAGTATCCTTTTACCTTCACCAGCCAGGTATCCATTAACCTGGCCGATGATGATGAATTGCTTTCAGCAATGGTGCAGGCTGGATTTAGTTCCGCTTTTATCGGCATTGAAACACCGGATGAAATATCGCTGCATGAATGCAATAAGGTACAGAATAGAAACAGGGATATGATACAAAGCATCCGAAAAATACAAAACAGGGGTATTGATGTATCGGCCGGATTCATTGTAGGTTTTGACAGTGACACGCCCTCGGTTTTTCAACGGCAGATTGAGTTCATCCAGCAAAGCGGGATTGTATCCGCCATGGTCGGACTGCTGAACGCACCAAAAAACACAAAACTATATCAACGCCTTGAAGCGGAAAAAAGGCTAACAACAGAGGCAACAGGGAGCAATACCGACTATTCGATGAATTTTGTCCCGGCCATGGATCAACATACCCTGCTGGATGGATACCGTTCCATCATCAGCAGCATTTATTCGGTTAAGCCTTATTACCAAAGATTACGCATGTTTCTAAAGCATTATAAGCCGCAGTTGCCCAAACAAAATAAAATTGAATTCATCAAACTGATTGCTTTCTTTAAAACCATTTTCATCATAGGCATGGTTAACCGGGGCAGAAGAGAATACTGGAAACTGCTTGCCTGGACATTATGGAAACGGCCTAATTTAATTATGTCGGCGGTCACTTATGCCGTTTACGGTTATCATTACAGAACGGTGTATGGTTTGAGGAAATATCACCAAAGGATACCCTAAGACAACGAACGTGCTCATATGGTTCTATTGGCAATCATTCGTGCTGGTTTTGAACACATTATCTTATTGCTAAATTTGTATTTGAAAACAAGAGATTAGTTATAGCGAATCACTACCTTTACACAAATTATGTATTTGAGAAATCGTGCAGCAATACCTCTTCTTTTTTCATTTGTAGCTTCAGCCCTTTTCCCATATCCATTGTTTTAAGTTTATCTTGTTGCTGTAATACCTTTGATCAATAGCACAGCGTGAATTTCTCCGCGCCTGGTCGGGAATAATCCTTACAGCCAATAAGATAATGATTTTAAAATGCAGGTTGTAAACCAATTATAACCTTGCATGAGAAACAGGGGAATAATCAGATATAGTGACTATGCGACAGCTAAAAATAACAAAACAAATTACCCAGCGGGATGAAAATACCATAAACAGGTATTTTCAGGATATAAACAAATGTCCCATGGTATCCGCCGAAGAAGAAGTGGAGCTTTCGGTGCGCATCCGGAACGGAGATACCGAAGCATTGCAGAAACTGGTTATGGCTAACCTGCGTTTTGTGGTTTCAGTTGCCAAACAATATCAAAATCAGGGTTTGTCATTTCCCGATTTGATTAACGAAGGAAATGTGGGTCTGGTGAAGGCTGCAAGAAAATTTGACGAGACCCGCGGATTTAAATTTATATCCTATGCCGTGTGGTGGATACGCCAATCTATCATTCAGGCTCTTGCAGATCAGACCAGGATTGTGAGACTGCCGCTGAACAGGGTCTCCAATATCAACAAGATCAGAAAGGCAGTTTCATGCCTGGAACAACGATTTGAACGTGAACCGACAGACAGTGAACTGGCCGATTTTCTGGAAATAGATGAAGAAAATATCACCCTTGCCAACAAGATAAAAAAAGCACAGGTTTCCCTGGATATGCCATTAGGGCATAATGACGAAAATGCATATAATTTATATGATCTGATCCAAACAGACACAGTACCGGCACCTGATCATTCCCTGGTAAAGGAATCCCTTAAAATCGACATAAAAAGGGCCCTGTGCAAACTTTCAAAAAAAGAGGAAGAAATTCTGACGCTTTCTTTTGGCCTGAATGATCATAAAGTTCATTCCTTATGCGAGTTGGCCTTGAAATTTGACATGAGCGCGGAGCGAATAAGGCAAATAAAAAGCATAGGATTGATCAAACTCAGAAAGCATATTAAGAGCCAGAGTTCATTCTTAGATTAGCCCCTCTCCTCCTGCATGCAGGCATCACGCCTGGTACCCCTTCCATAAAACAACCGGATCAAAAGTCAAACCGGCACTCCTGAATGTTCCTCCGGCTATGATTTAATTGTAGCGATCACTGCAGATATCGCCGATGAAATCATCATCGGAACCGGCAACAGGCAATCAATAAGACCAATCCTGACCACTGATAATCAATGAATTGTAAAACAGTAGCCCCCTGCCAAATCCATCATTTACCATCTGATCAAATAGGCTATCATACATTATCACATTTTTGAGTACTATTACTAAACATACGAATAATTGAGCATTGTGGTTTGCCGTGGATTTCTGATTTTTTTTAATTTTATAGGCTGCTGAAAAGCGCTGCTATACTTAAAAGTGATCCGATTATGGCAACAAGGGAAAAAGCTATAAAAGAACTCATTACGATTCCCGGCGTAGGGAAATCGATAGCCTCTGACTTATGGAATATCGGTATCCGGGAAACAGCTGACCTGAAGGGAAAGGATCCCGAGGTGCTGTACGACCTGAGTAACCGGTTTGCCGGTACCAGGCAGGACCGGTGCCTTTTATACGTATTCAGGTGTGCTGTTTATTATGCGGACACCCCGGTTGAACTTCAGGAAAAGGAAAAACTGCAATGGTGGAACTGGAAAGATTAGTATGGGATCCGTTTATTGACATGAATTTTAATGCCTGACGCTAACCTTAAGCAGTTTTTTTCGTTAAATAATGACAAAAATGTTAATTCTTACGAACCATTGCTATGAAAAAGAAGAACAGCATCCGGCTTTTCATGTCAATTGCGGCAGTGATCATTATGTTTTTTGCTTTAGGTTGCAACCAGACCGAGGAGGAAGTACAGGCAGTGATTACAGCCGAGTTGAGCAATATTACACAAACCACAGCAGTGAGCGGAGGCCGCATAAGAGACTTTGACACTGCTAAGTTCGTTATCATGGGCGTCTGCTGGAGCACGGGCGAAAAACCAACCCTTGCCGACCATTCAACAGCAGATACGACAACCACCGGGACCTTCACCAGTTACATTACCGGCTTGCATCCCAATACGGAATATCATGTCCGGGCTTACATCATTGAAAATAACGAAACGGAATATGGACGCGCCATTTCATTTACAACGGAAAATTACGGTACCGTTACCGACATTGACGGTAATGTCTATAGCACCTTATCCATCGGAAGCCAGATATGGATGGCTGAAAACCTGAAAGTAACCCATTACCGGAATGGCGATCCCATAACCAATATTACTGATGAGTCAAAATGGAGCAGTCATATTACCGGAGCCTATTGCTATTACGACAATTCATCCAACAATCAAAAAACTTATGGCAATCTCTATAACTGGTATGCCGTAAATGATAACCGGAATATTGCACCAACAGGTTGGCACATACCTACCGATGCCGAATTGACAACCCTTATCGATTACCTGATCCGATACGGCTACGGATACCAGGGCAGCGGAAGTGATATCTGCAAGTCCCTTGCATCGCAATCGGGCTGGACCGTCAGCACTACGGAAGGGGCAACCGGCTTTGAACAGTTAACCAATAACAGCAGTGGCTTTGCGGCACTTCCGGGCGGGTGCCGTGATCCCCAGGGTGTTTTCACCTTCGTTGAGGGTTATGGTTTCTGGTGGACTACTTCGCCCCTGGATGCTAACGAGGCCATGTACCTGTGCCTTTACAGTCATTATTATGATGTTTTCAGAGCATCCTGCAGCAAGAATTATGGTTTCTCTGTGCGTTGCATCAAAAATTAGGTAACCCGGGAATCAAGATCAAAGATCAAAGACCAAAGACTGAAGACAAGGCGCATTCTACTAAATTCTAACTACTAATGCGAATTAAGAGTTAAAAACTAAATATATAAAAGCTGCGGCAATTCTACTA
>CAYMJH010000281.1:0-4626 GCA_964390385.1 uncultured Bacteroidales bacterium
CATACGGAGCTCATCACCGCCGTCGGTGTCGTCTTCAATCGTGAACGGAGGGGTTACCGATTCATTCAATACCGTGAGTTTTTCAACCACGATCTCGATATCTCCGGTGGGCATCTTCGGATTTTTGTTGCTTCTCTCAGCCACCCGTCCCGTTGCCCCGATCACAAATTCCCTCCCCATTTTGCGGGCTTCACGGCAAAGCCCGGCATCGGCCTCCATGTTAAATACCAATTGTGTAATACCGTAACGGTCGCGGAGATCGATAAAGGTCATGCCCCCCAGGTCTCGCGAGCGCTGTATCCACCCGCTCAGGGTCACTGTCTTCGAAACATCCTGAATTCTCAGTTCACCACAGGTATGAGTCCGGTACATATTTTTGTATAATAAATTGCACGAAAATAGAAATTAAATTCTAAACTTTAGAGCGATTGAATCATTCAAATTGCCATGGAACTGTTTTCTGATGAATATTTCATGCAGGAAGCCCTGAAGGAAGCCCAAAAAGCGTTTGACAAGGATGAGGTGCCGGTGGGTGCCGTTGTGGTCTGGGAAAACCGGGTCATAGCCCGGGCACATAATCTTACCGAAACGCTCAACGACGTCACTGCCCATGCCGAGATGCAGGCCTATACCGCGGCATCCGGTGCTTCAGGCGGGAAGTACCTGGCCGACTGCACCCTTTTTGTCACCCTTGAGCCCTGCGTTATGTGTGCCGGGGCATCGTGCTGGACCCAGATCGGCCGGATTGTGTTCGGGGCCGATGATGAAAAAAGAGGCTATACCCTGCTGAAAAAGCCCATTCTGCATCCGCGCACCGTGGTAACAAGGGGCGTAATGAGAACGGAATGCAGCGCCCTGCTGAAAGAATTCTTTAGCAAAAAAAGAAAATAAGTCCTAATTTTGAGAGGTTCCGGATGTAAATCTTAAAATATGGTAATTGACATTCAGCGCACAATTCTCCGGAAAAACCTCCGGGCGTTCATCATGGCCATCATTTTTGTCCTGGTCATCGTGGTCTTGTTAGTAACCTACATCTATGAGGACCAGTTTTTCGGCATTACCAATTATCACCTGGCCATTATCATAGCCGGCACCTATGTCATTTATATGTTGTACCACACCCTAAGGAAGTATGATTATGTATATTTCTCTGATGAAAACGACAAGGTCATTTTACGGTATTTCCCTACCCGTGTATTCACCCATAGAAAAAATTCCATTGAAATGCCGAAACGGGATTTTGCCGGTTATGAGAAGAAAAAATGGCTGTTCGGCTTCCGTGAGTATATAATCCTTATGGTCCGCACGCCGAGGGGAACGGCAAAATATCCTCCGGTATCACTCAGTGCGCTTAACAGAAAGGAAAAAGAAAGCCTCTACCGGGCGCTTGAAAGGCTGAAGCATTGAAAAACAACCTGTCTGCATTACCGGGATGGCCGATGATTTACTGAAATATAAAATAGGGATCGGACTGATACCTAAAATAGGGCCGGTGCTCACGAGACGCCTGATTTCTTATTGCGGGGGAGCGGAAGCCGTCTTCAGGGAAAAAAGGACAAACCTGGAAAAAATACCGGGTATTGGCGATAAGCTGGCAGATTATGTATACAGGAATGACGTGTTGAAAAGGGCGGAAGAGGAGATCGGTTTCATTCAAAAGAACAGGATCACGGCACTGTTTTATCTTGACGAGGATTATCCCGACCGGTTAAGGCATTGCGAAGACGCTCCGGTGGTTATTTACGTAAAGGGTAAAACCCGGTTTGACCGTGCCAAGGTGCTCAGCATTGTCGGTACTCGCAATCCCACCGATTACGGCAAGGAATTATGCAGGCAACTGGTCGAAAGCCTGGCCGGCCGGCATCCCGACCTGCTGGTTGTAAGCGGGCTGGCTTATGGCATTGATATCTGCGCTCACAAATCGGCGTTGAAGCATAAACTTGAAACGGCAGCCGTGCTGGCGCATGGTTTTTCGGTGATATATCCCGCCGTGCACCGTGAAGCTGCCCGGGAGATCATAGGGCAGGGAGCACTGGTAACAGAGTTTTTGCATGATGAACAGCCCGAGCCCAACAATTTCGTGAAACGAAACCGCATCATTGCCGGTATTGCCGACGCCACGGTGGTGGTTGAATCGGGAGCCCAGGGCGGAGCCATGATCACGGCCGATATCGCCAATTCATACAGCCGCGATGTGTTTGCTTTTCCGGGAAGGACCTTCGACAACTATTCCGTCGGCTGTAATCATCTGATCAAGACCAACCGGGCCGCCCTGATCGAAGATGCCCGTGATGTTGAATACCTGATGGGATGGCAGAAGGACGATACCGGTAAAAAAAAGGAATTGCAGCAGGAATTGTTTGTTGAGTTGTCCGGTGATGAACGGGCTTTGCTGAATGCCATCCGTGAAAAATCAGGACTTACCATCGACCAGCTGTCCCTGCAGTGCGAACTCCCCGTCAGCAAGACTTCGTCTCTCTTGCTGAACCTTGAATTCCACGGGCTGGTCAAATGCCTGCCGGGAAAACTATATAAAACGACCTGAACGCATGATGCTGGTTGATACACATTCACACCTTTACATGGAGCACTTCGACGCTGACCGTGACCAGGTGATCAGGCATGCAGCCGAAAAAGGGATCCGCAAGATATTGCTGCCCAACATCGACAGTCATTCCATTGGTCCGATGAATCAACTGGCTGCCGCTTATCCGGATACCTGCCACCCCATGATGGGACTCCATCCCACCTCCGTCAAGGACAATTATCGCGAGGAGTTTGAGATCATCCGGAAGGAGTTATTGACGGGCCGTTATATGGCCGTCGGTGAAATCGGGATCGACCTTTACTGGGATAAATCCCGTCTCAGGGAACAATGCCTGGTCTTTGAACAGGAACTTGACCTGGCGGTTGAACTCGACATGCCGGTGGTAATTCACGCCCGTGAATCCTTTGATGTGATCTTCGAGATCCTGCAAAAATACCGGGGTAAGGGCCTCAAAGGCACATTTCATGCCTTTTCAGGGAGCCCCGGACAAGCTGCAGACGCTGTTGAAAGGGGATTCCTGATCGGGATAGGCGGGATGGTCACCTACCGGAATTCAGGCGTTGACAGAACCGTAATGGAGCTTGATCTCAGGCATTTGGTGCTGGAGACCGATTCGCCTTTCCTGCCTCCGGATCCCAACAGGGGAAAGCGCAATGAGCCGGCCTATATTGTCTATGTTGCCGAAGCGGTATCCAGGCTGAAATCGGTTGACACAGCGATGGTGGCCCGTGTGACTTCCGACAATGCCCTGCATTTATTCAGGCTTAACCGGGGAAATGAACCATGAATACAGGTAAAGCATCACTGTTGATACTGTATACCGGGGGGACCATCGGCATGGTCCAGGACCCGGTTACCGGGGCCTTAAAGCCTTTCCGCTTTGACAATATCCTGGAGGAAGTGCCGGAACTGAAGAAATTCGGGTATAATTTGTCATCCTATGCCTTCGATCCACCCATCGATTCTTCCGACATGAAGCCCGAAATATGGATTAAAATGGCAGTGATCATCGAATCAAACTACGACAGGTTTGACGGATTCATCATCCTTCATGGCACTGATACCATGGCTTATTCAGCCTCAGCCCTGAGCTTCATGCTGGAAAACCTTCAGAAGCCCGTGATTTTTACCGGTTCACAGCTGCCATTGGGGTCGCTGAGGACCGACGGGAAGGAAAACCTTATCTCCTCGGTTGAGATCGCTGCTGCGGTAAAGAACGGGAAACCCGTAATTCCCGAAGTCGGCATCTTTTTTGAAAACAGGCTGTACCGGGGCAACCGGACCTCGAAGAACAATGTCGAGGATTTTAACGCCTTCATATCAGGCAATTACCCGCCCCTGGCTGAAAGCGGCGTACATATACGGTATAATTACAGCGCCGTAAGGTATCCCGAAAAGGAACTGCCCCTTGTCGTTCATAAGAACCTTGATACCAGGATTGCCATACTGAAGCTGTTTCCGGGCATACGGCAGGAAGTGGTGGAATCGCTGCTGCGGGCCGGTGAATTGCGGGCCCTGATCATAGAGACCTATGGGGCCGGCAACGGACCCTGTGATGCCTGGTTTATCGATAGGATGAAGGAAGCCATTGAAAGGGGTATCATTGTGGTCAACATTACCCAATGCCGGATTGGCAGCGTATCGATGGGAACATACGAGACCAGCCGCAGGCTTGCCGATGCCGGGGTGATCGGGGGATCCGACATGACCCTTGAAGCGGCAGTGACCAAACTGATGTTTTTACTGGGAACGCATACGGAGAAGGATATCATTCAGCTGCTGATGAATAAATCGATCAGGGGAGAAATAACGGGTTGAAAAAACAGGAATCAATTTTTTTTATTAATTTGCGCCCCCAATTCAATTGGGGTTAGGTTTTCAGGGAGAGATGTCCGAGTGGTCTAAGGAGCACGCCTGGAGAGCGTGTAGTCGCCAAAAGCGGCTCGCGGGTTCGAATCCCGCTCTCTCCGCAAAAGAAAATTACGCCCTCACCGGCTCTGCCGGTGGGGGATTTTTGCTTTTGGCCAGCGCAAACCCCGTTTGCAAGCTGGCCAAAAGCAAAAATCCTGATCGAGCGA
>CAYMJH010000282.1:0-4606 GCA_964390385.1 uncultured Bacteroidales bacterium
AATTTTGGTATACATCACCTCGGCCATATCAAAAACCTGGTATACGATCTTTACCTCTTCGCCGGTTTGTTCCTTGTACCATACCGGGAATTCCGTGAGCAGGTCCTCATCGATATAATCAGCCCAGTTGTATATCTTGAGGATTTTTTTCCTGGATTGTTCACTTTCCTTGCAGGAGTTAGAGAGGAATGCAAGTGCTGTGAACAGCAACAGCATGCTGATGAGGTTCATGACCTTTGTTTTTGCAGATGTTCTCATGACGTTTTAAGATTTGATTTTTTTGCAGTTCTCTGATTGATGATGATCAATAATACCAGCACGGTGACAAAGATGATGGCCGAAAGCGGCCTGAGTTCGGGTGTGAGTCCTCCTTTGCGCGCGTCCGCGTATATATAGGTTGAAATGGTTTCAAGTCCTTCGTTGCCTATGGTAAATAGCGTAACAACAAAATCGTCGATAGACAGGGTGAAGGCCAGGATAAAGCCGCTGATCATACCCGGTTTCAATTCGGGAAGCATCACTTTACGGAGTGCCAGCAGCGGTGTTGCGCCCAGGTCCAAGGCAGCCTCATAGAGTGACGGATTCATGCGGTAAAGCCTTGGCAATACACTTAATACCACGTACGGTGTGCAGAAAGTGATATGGGCCAGGATCACGGTGGTATATCCCTGGGAGATCCCTATGCTCACGAAAAGCAGGAACAGGGAGATGGCTGTAATGATATCCGGGTTAAGTATAGGAATTGAATTCACCAGGGAAATTGTTTTTTGTGCCCGCGGCTGCAGGTTAAAAATGCCAATAGCAGCCATAGTGCCCAGGATGGTTGAGATAAAGGCAGCTGTAAGTCCTATAATCAAAGTGTTATACAGCGCACCGGAAAGGGAATGTGTTACCCCTCCCTGCAGCAGGGAAGCGTAGAGTTTTAACGAAAAGCCGGTCCAGTTACCCAACACCTTGGCCTCGGTAAAAGAGAAAATGATGATGATTAGGATGGGCGCATAAAGCAACACGAGTAACAGTCCGAGGTAAGCTGATGCCAGTATTCTCCTGGTCATATCAGGCCTCCTTCCTCAGCAGCCCGGGTACTGCCATTGGTGTTCAGCAGGGAGGTTATGCCGATCAGCACCAGCATAAGCAGGGAAAGTGCGGCACCGTAATTCCACATGCCGTTATAGATATTTTCCTGCAGTGTAGTTCCAAACAGCTTGATGTTATTGATGGTAAGCAGCTCGGCAATGGCAAAGGTAGAGATCACCGGCATGAAAACCATCATGATACCGCTGCTGATGCCGGGGAGAGAAAGCGGCAGGATAGTCCGCAGGAAGACCTGTCTGGGTGTGGCGCCAAGGTCCTGCGCCGCTTCAATGAGATTGGGATCGGTTTTTTGCAGGATATTGTAGATAGGGTAGATCATGAAAGGCAAAAAATTATAGACCATCCCGAACAGGAGGGCGCCTTCGCCCAGCGGCAGTCTCAGGAAACCAAACAGGGCTACGGTGGCCAATGTCCTTATGAGGAAATTGATCCACATCGGTAAGATGAAAAGCATAACCAATAGCCGTGCCCTGCTGGTTGTCATCCGGCTTAAAAGATAGGCAGCCGGATATCCGATCAGCAGGCATAAAACAGTGGTGATCATCGCCACTCCTATCGAATAGATAAGGATATAAAGGGCTTCCGGATGCTCAAGGAATTTATGGAAATTCCGGAAAGAAAAACCTCCTGCCTCGTCGGTGAAAGCATAAAAAACGATCAGTGCCAGGGGGACCAGCACAAAGATCAGCAGGAAGATGGCATAGGGTATTGACCAGTTCCTCCTCCTTCCCAGAAAAGACAATACTTTCCTGCGCACGTCTCAACAGGTTAATGCGTTTTCAATCCTGATCGATTCGGGCGGAATGCTTATCCCCACCCGGTCACCGTCATCCCAGATATCATGGGTGTCGAGATAAATGTTCTCGTTTCCCTCCGTGAGGACAGTAAGGTGATAATGGTCGCCCTTGTATAAAATGAAGCTCACTGTGCCGCTGAGCATCCCGTCTTCTTCATTATCGTGCAGGTTCACATCCCTGAAATCGATTCTTACCTTCACATCGGTGCCGGCCTCCATTGAGTGAGGCTCACGGCACTCAAAGTTATTACCGAGGAACCTTACATGATTTTCATCCACGATGGTCCCTTCAAATGTATTGCAGCGCCTTTCCTTCTTCATCACCTGGATATCGGCAGGTTTTATGAGCATGCCGACGGTTTCGCCGGCATCAAAAAAATTGTAATCCTGAACCATGAACTCAAAGCCTTCGGGTGTGGTCACCATCATCTCATAATGAACCCCCTTGAAAATGCACGAGGTGACCTTTCCGCTGAACTGCGCTGCATCGAGCTTCTCGAAGATATAAATATCTTCAGGGCGGATCACTACATCTACCGGTTCATTTTGAGCAAAGCCCCTGTCAACGCATTCAAACCGGTGGCCGGCAAATTCAACGAGAAGATCCTTTATCATCAAGCCGTTAACAATGTTGCTCTCGCCGATAAAATCAGCCACAAAAGCGTTTTCAGGTTCGTTATAAATCTGCGCAGGTGTGCCGATCTGTTGTATCACGCCTTCCCTCATCACCACGATCCTGTCGCTCAGGGTAAGCGCTTCTTCCTGGTCGTGTGTGACATACACAAAGCTGATCCCCAGTTTTTTGTGCATGGCTTTTATCTCCATTTGCATGTCCTTGCGCATTTTCAGGTCGAGCGCTGCCAGGGGTTCGTCGAGCAGCAGCACCTCGGGCTCGTTCACAATGGCCCGGGCTATGGCCACACGCTGTTGCTGGCCGCCCGAGAGGGTATCCACGTCGCGTTCCTCATAATCGGTCATCGTCACCATTTTCAGCACATGCTTCACCTTTTTCCTGATCTCGTCATCCGGGAGTTTCTTCAGCTTAAGACCAAAAGCAATGTTGTCATATACATTCAGGTGGGGAAACAGGGCATACCGTTGAAATACGGTATTCACAGGCCTCAGGTGCGGCGGTGTACCGGTTATGTCCTTACCGGCAATGGTGATTTTTCCGTCTGTGGCTTTAAGGAATCCTCCGATCAGGCGCATCAGCGTCGTTTTTCCGCAACCCGATGGTCCCAGGATGGTCACAAATTCTCCTTTCCCGATGGAAAGATTCACATCCTGAAGAACCGTCTTATCTCCGAAAGCGTGTGTTAAATGCTCAACCGTGATAATGTTTGTCGCTGCTTTTTCCTGCATGTATGAATGATCGGTGCTAAAAAAAAGGATGATAAAAACATGATAAGTCAAACCGGAATCAAAAATAATTATTTCTGTGAATAATGATACGGTTGATGACATTTTGTTTTCAATGTCTTTTCACCTCCCGGGACATTTTCTGAAACCGTTATCCATAGCTAAATGTCAGGTGTTTTTATAGTTCTCCGCCCGAAAGAAAAGAGGGTGTCTCAACAGTTGAGACACCCTCTGATTCTTCAGCTTATTATAAACTTATTCTTCAATCACTGATAATTTACCTGCGGTTAGCGTTGCCGGATGAAGATGATCGGGAAGCAGAGCTCCGGCTGGCTGGTGCTGCTGACCGGTTAGACGGGCTGCTGCTGCGGCTAACCGTTTTCGGGGCCGAAGCGCCTGAGCTTCTCGCAGGAGCTGATCGCTGTACAGAAGCTGACGACCTGGAAGCAGGCTTGTGCGATACGGCAGGCGATGAACTGCGTGTTGTTGCCGACCGCTGGGTGGTCGCAGGCCTTGGGGCTTCCCTTTGAACAGAAGGAGTGGATGACCGTTGCGTGGTCGCTGCAGGCCGGGTTGAAGGTACCGCTGAATAAGACCTGTTGGCAGGGGCAGTGGTTGACCGCTGCGTGGTCGAAGGTCTTGCAGCTTCCCTGTTTGTTGCAGGAACGGTTGACCGCTGGGTGGTCGAAGGTCTTGCAGCTTCCCTGTTTGTTGCAGGAACGGTTGACCGCTGCGTGGTCGAAGGTCTTGCAGCTTCCCTGTTCACCGAAGGGGCAGCAGGACGCTGGGTAGTCGAGTTGCGCAGTGTGTTTGCGGGCCTTGTTTCCCGTGTTCCTGAAGTCCTTGCATAGAGGGCTTCTCCTTCTCTTCTCTGTTCGGGCCGCGAATAGGTGGCACTATAACGTCCTTCCCTTATCCCCTTGTACACTGCAGGCGAATGATGGCGGTAATGTTGATAGTAATGGTTATGATAATGGGCATGGTAGTGGTGATGGTGGTGGTAATGCCTGTAGTAATGAGGATACCAGTGATAATGATACCCGTAGTAGTAATGCCAGTACCAGGGGCGCCAGGGATTCCAGTAAACTGGGTAGTAGCCCCAGTACCATGAGGAACGCCATACTACATATCCCGGGTAGAAAATGAACCGTATCACCGGCCATGCACCAACATCATAATAAGTGGTCGTTACCACGGTAGTGGTGGACCGGTTTCCGGCGTATCCCGGGTTGGGTGTCTCAGCGTAATTCGGTTCAATGATATAATTCTGTCCATACAGCGCTTCGTCGCCGACAAGCTGTATACGAACTGCACCATTGCGTTGCTTTTCTACAAAAAATACTGCCACATCCTGGG
>CAYMJH010000283.1:0-4560 GCA_964390385.1 uncultured Bacteroidales bacterium
GTCTACCGATTACCGGTTACCGGTTACCGATTACCGTTTACCGTTCATCGGTTACCGGATACCTCCCCCCATCACCACTTCCACATTCCATCTAAATTTCCTACCTTTGCACTCTTAATAAAATCAGGATTGCCCAGATTGCTTGCGATAGATTACGGCAGAAAGAGGGCGGGTATCGCTGTCAGCGATCCCCTGCAGATTATTGCCAACAGCCTCACTACGGTGAAAACCGAGGAAATATTCATTTTCCTGGAGCAATATTTCAAGGCTGAACAGGTTGAAACCATTGTGATCGGATACCCCAGGCAAATGAACAATTTGCCGTCCGAAGCTGTTCTGTATGTTGATCCTTTTGTCAACCGTGTCCGTAAACGCTGGCCCGACAAAAAAGTGGTGCTGATGGACGAGAGGTTTACCTCTAAAATTGCCTTTCAGACTATGATCGACGGAGGAGTGAAGAAGAAAGACCGGAGAAACAAGGAACTGGTGGACGCCATCAGTGCCACCATAATCCTTCAATCCTATATGGAAACAATACGGCATTAGAAACTCAAAAGCGATAATATCATGGTATATCCCATAGTTGTATATGGTTCCCCATTGCTGAGAAAAACATCCAGAGATATCGACCGGAATTATGAGGGACTTGATACGTTGATCAATGACATGTTTGAAAGTATGGATAAATCCGATGGCATGGGTTTGGCAGCTCCGCAGATCGGAAAGTCCATAAGGCTATTTGTAACCGACGGATCTTCATTGGCGGAAGATGATCCGGGTATGCAGGATTTTAAAAAGGTGTATATCAATGCCAGGCTTGTTGAAGAAGAGGGTGAACCCTGGGCGTTCAACGAGGGATGCCTGAGCCTTCCTAAAATCAGGGAGGATGTATTCAGGAAACCGAGGATCAGGTTGCAATATTATGATGAACACTGGCAATTCCACGATGAGGTTTTCGATGGCGTGAAAGCCAGGATCATCCAGCATGAATACGATCACATCGACGGTATTTTGTTCATCGACCGCATATCCCCCCTGCGCAAGAAGTTGCTGAAAGGAAAGCTGAATGACATCAGCAAACTGAAGGTGGATGTCCCTTATAAAATCAAGGTGTTGAAATAATGTAGAGACGCGATGCATCGCGTCTCTACGTGTTCAATAGGATAACGAAGGCATTATCAATGCACCGGGTATTTCTTGAAGATGCTGTCTGATTTCAGCAGCAGGTCGATATACTGCGCACGCTTATAGACGAAAGGATCATTGATCTTCTTATTGGAAAGCTTGCCCCTGAAATCATCCAGCTTTTTATACCCTTTTGATTCCATCCAGGTTTCGATATCCTTAAGAATGGTGGTGATGTATTCGATCTTGTTTTTATATACCGTGCTGACCACCTGAACACAATCGGCGCCGGCGAGGATCATCTTCACCACGTCGGAACCGCTGTAAATGCCGGTATTACTGCAAATGGAGGCAGCAACGGTCCCGTATAACAATCCCGTGAACCGCAGGCTGAGTTTGTTGTCTTCAGGATTGCTCAGGTTAAAGGGTGAAAAATGCTGTTGCCTGTCAATGTCGATATCGGGTTGGAACATCCTGTTGAACAGAACAAAGCCATTGACTCCGAGCTTGTCCATCTGCGATGCGATATTTAACGGATTGGCGTAAAACGGGCTCAGCTTGACGCTGACGGGTAATTTCACCTTTGACTTGACCGCCCTGATGATCTCCAGCTGCTGCTGGGTCACGTCTCTTCCGTCGAGCTGTGGCTCGCGGGGCACATAAAAGAAATTGAATTCCAGTGCATCTACGCCTGTCTGCTCCAGCAGCTGGGCATATTCGATCCACGACTCATTGTAGATGGCATTCAGGCTGGCAATAACGGGTACCTTCACACTTTCCTTTGCCTTGCGGACATTGACCAGGTGCACTTCGGGACCGGCATGCTCAATGGTGGGAAAAAGCTTGACCATTTCTGCATTGCGTTCATTGTATTGTTCCAGCTCATCATCCAGCTGAGCGGCTTCAAGCTGGATCTGTTCTTCAAACAGCGATTTGTATACGATAGCAGCTACGCCTGCATCTTCAGCCCTTTTCAAATTGTCGGGGTTGGTAACCATGTTGCTTGCTCCCAGGATTACAGGGTTTTTAAGCTCAATACCCAGATATTTAGTCTTTAAATCAACCATTGTTTATTTATTTTTTTGTTTGTTGAACATAAACCATCGCAAATAAGAGGATCACAAAGTTAGGAATATTATTCAATTTTGATAAGGTCTGAGGATTGCAGCAGAAAAAAATCATACATTTAACCTTCCGTTATTATGGTCCATTTCCATACCCATGGAGTTATTGCAACCGTTAAGGAAAATTCCGTTTTTGCGGATGGTCATACCTTATATGGCAGGTCTGGCAGCCGGATTCTATTGTTTCCCTTCGCAGATCCCGGCACTGGCCATGACGGCTTTTCTTCTGCTCTCGGTCATGATGGCTGTGATCAGGACGGCTGAACCGATCCCCCGCCACCATACCTGGATCTTCGGTGCTCTCATGTTTCTCATCCTGTTCCTCCTGGGTGCGGGAAACATACTATGCCGGAAAACCATGAAGGAACAGTATGCCCTCAGCGCATCGGAGAAGCTGTCGGGCAGGCTGGTGATTGCGGATAACCCGGAGATCCGCGCGGGAACCATGCGGGCAGTGGCGCAAATAATGCTTATTGAAGGCTTCCCACGGCAACATTGGCTGAAAACCAAAGTTGTGCTCAATTTACCGCTGGATAACCGCAGCAAAGCCCTTGCGGCGGGTGATGTGATTCTGTTGCGTGCCCGTTTCCTGCCTGTCCCCCCAGGATATCGATTATCAGGTATGGGCCGGTAAAGACGAATGGAGGGCTGCAGGAAGCAGGGTGAAAAACCTCAAAATCGCAGCTTTGCATTGCCGAAACCGGCTCCTCGATAATTTCCGCGCAGCCGGGATGTCGCAGTCAGCAACGGCCTTATTGTCAGCCCTCACCCTGGGATATAAGGCAGACCTCGAAGAAGAGACAACGGAATTGTTCACCCTGGCGGGGATCGTGCATATCATGGCGCTGTCGGGATTCAATGTAGGCCTTATCTTCCTGATGGTTAACCTGTGCCTGGGCTTTTTACCGAACCGGAAGGCTTTCGGTTTTTTGCGCCTGCTGGTCTCACTGACTGCCATTGGGAGTTTCGCCGTCGTCACCGGCCTTTCTCCTTCCGTCACCCGCGCCGGTTTGATGATAAGCCTGTTCCTCACCGGCAGGTTCATCCACCGGACGGTTCATCCCCTGAACAGCCTGGCGGCATCGGCTTTTCTGATCCTTGTATTCTCTCCCTTCAGTTTTGCCGATGCCGGATTTCAACTCTCCTACACAGCCGTGCTGGGGCTTATTTATATTCAACCCCGCCTTTACCGGTTGCTGTCGTTCAGGTACTGGTTACCCGACAAAGTGTGGATGCTCTTTACCGTTTCCGTGTCAGCCCAGCTTTCAACCATGCCGCTTACCTTGTATTATTTTCACCAGTTCCCTCTTTTTTTCTGGATCACAAACCTGTATGCAGTGCCCCTGGTTTCCCTGATCATTTACGGTTGTGTGCCCTTTTTTGTCCTTTTCCGTATCGGGCCGGTGAGGGATATGCTGGCAGTGATGCTGGAATTCATGACCCGGGCTTTGCTGTGGCCGCTGGAAAAGCTGAAGGACATCCCGGGTGCATTGATCGAAGGCCTGTTTATCGGCAGGTTCCAGGTTGTGCTTTTATTTGTCATGCTCGCCGTGGCCGGTGCATTCCTGGCCCGCAGGCGAATGATCCACAGCCTGGTTGCTTTGGCCGTCATGCTTGCCTTTCTGGTATCCAATGGTCTCCGTCTGTACCAGATCAACCGTCAGCAAATCCTCACCGTTAACTGCATCAGGGGGACCGGCGTAATGAATATCGTTTCGGGAAGGAACAACAGGGTCTGGTGTTTTTCGGGACGGACACCGGAGGAAAGAACACTGCATTATGCGCTTAAGAACTGGTGGATCAAACAGGGTGTATACCGTAATACGGAAATCGTTAAGGGAGAGCGAATCTATACGGATTTACATGCATCCTGCTCCGTACAGTATAACATTCTCGGCGATAATGTTTTTCTGTCCGTTTCGGGTTTGCGGTTTGTCGTTTGCAGCGATGATGTGTTTGAACAGGCAGGGAATCATCAAAAAATAAAAATGGACTATGTCGTTATTACGGAAAATATTAAACCGGATATAAAAAAACTTCTCGGCTATTTTGATATCGGGACCCTTATTATTGACTCCAGCGTCGGATATTATGCATCACAGCATTGGTCAACGCTTTGCAAACAGCATGGGATCAATTGCTGGCCGGTGAGGGAAAGGGGGGCGTTTGTGGTGGATTTGCGGAGGAGGTAATCGGTAAACAGTAAACGGTAAACAGTAAACGGTAAACGGTAAACGGTAATCGGTAATCGGTAATCGGTAGACGTTGAACGGTGCGTCATTGCGAGCCATGCATAAGAAAAAACGGAAGA
>CAYMJH010000284.1:0-4548 GCA_964390385.1 uncultured Bacteroidales bacterium
GCCAGGTGTTCTGCAATACTGACGAATATGTGCTGTACGGAAGGTTCTAACTAAAAGGAACTCGTAACCAGTAACCTGTAACTTGTAACCCATTTCCGGTATTTACCTAATAGCCTTACAGCCTGCAGCCTAACAGCCTTTTTCTGACTGCACGACTGCAAGTCAATCAATATATAATATTTAAGTAAAATACCTTAACTTGTTCCATAAATAAGTACAATATGAAACTCGTTATTTTACCCTTTATCCTTCTTGTGACTTCCACCGTTCTGGGTCAGCAAAAACAATCCTGGTTTGCCGATGACAGGCTGATCACCACCGGCGTGTATTATTATCCTGAACACTGGGACAGCCTGCAATGGGAGAGGGATATCAAAAAGATTGCTGAAATGGGTTTTGAATTTGTTCATTATGCCGAATTTGCCTGGGCCCAGCTTGAGCCTGAAGAAGGGAAATATGCCTTCGGATGGCTCGACAGGGCTGTTTCACTTGCAGCCCAATATAACCTGAAAGTAATTATGTGTACTTCCACTGCCACACCTCCTGCATGGCTTGTACGAAAATATCCGGATGTGCTGATCACCGATGAAAACGGGAACCGCGACGATCACGGCACACGCCAGCATGCCTCTTTTTCCAGCAACTATTACAGGCAGTATTCCCTTGTCATGATTGGGGAACTGGCCAGGCAATACGGCAATAACAGCACTGTGATCGGATGGCAGCTTGATAACGAACCAAGGGCATACTACGACTACGGCAGTGATGCACAGCAGCGGTTCAGGGACTGGCTGAAAAAGAAATACGGAACGATAGATGCCCTTAACAAGGCATGGGGCACAGCTTTCTGGAGCCAACTATATAACGACTTTTCCCAGATCAATATCCCGCTGAGATCAAGGTGGGGCATGAATCTCCACCAGCGGATGGACCACAACCGCTTTGTGGCTAATGAGACTGCCTCTTTCCTTGACAGCCAGGCTCAAACCATCCGCGCATTTGCCGGCCGCCGGCAATGGATCACCTCAAACTACATCCCCAGTTACAACGAAGGATATATTGGTGCCAGCCGCGAACTTGATTTAATAACCTATACCAAATACATGGTTAGTGGTACCGCCCTGGGGATTGGTCCTAAAGGTTACAGGCTCGGCAGCCCACTCAGCATTGCCCAGTCCAATGACTTCTTCAGGCCCATATCACCGGTATACGGAGTGATGGAACTCCAACCCGGCCAGGTAAACTGGGGCATGGTCAATCCACAGCCTGCACCGGGAGCGGTCCGCATGTGGCTTTGGCATGTTTTCGCCGGGGGCAGCCGGATGGCCTGCACATACCGTTTCCGTGCCCCAACATACGGCTATGAACAATATCACTACGGCATTGTCAGCTACGACGGCGTGACACCAACACCGGGCGGCCTGGAGTACAGGCAATTCATCGGGGAAGTGAGACAGCTGCGTTCTCAGGCCAGTCCTGACGCTGCTCTTCCTTCACAATATACCGCCCTGAAAACCGGCATTCTTTTTAATGTCGATAACATATGGGCCATGGAGATGAATAAGCAGAATTTCCAATGGAATTCATCCGGTCATATTGAAAAATACTACGGTCCCCTGAAATCATTTGGCGCTCCGGTTGACTTCATCAGGGATACCTTTGATTTTTCTGCCTATCCTGTTGTCATTGTCCCTGCATACCAGCAGATTGACAGGGACCTGATCAATAAAATGACCCAGTATGTAAGAAGGGGAGGAAACCTTGTTTTAACGTGCCGTACAGGGCACCAGGACCGGCAGGGCCATTTATGGGAGGCCGGTTTTGCCGAACCCATCTATGACCTGATCGGCGCTAAAATCGAATTCTATGACCTGCTTATGCCACATGCCCCGGATACCGTGATCTTGAATAACAAGGGCTATGAATGGACAGCCTGGGGTGAGATTCTAAGGCCTGATCCGGGAACCGAATCCTGGGCTTTATACAGCGGAGATTTTTATGCGGGTAAACCCGCTGTGACCTTCCGCAGATTGGGCAACGGAACGGTGACTTATATCGGCGTTGATACCAAAACAGGTGAGATGGAAAAGGAAGTCCTGAAGAAACTATACTCCATATTAAAATTGCCGGTTCAGAACTATCCCGATGGCATCCTGGTGGAATACCGGGACGGTTTTGGAATTGCTGTAAACTATTCAGATAGGGATTATACTCTTCCCCTGCCCGAAGGAACGAAAATGCTCATTGGCAGCATAACCATACCCAGGGCAGGCGTTACGGTGTGGAAGTATTGATGAAGACAACAACCAGTAACCTGTAACTTGTAACCCATAACATGTAACCTGTAACCCGTAACCGTTATTTGCCTAATAGCCTCACAGCCTGTAGCCTTACAGCCTGTTTTGACTGCACGACTGCAAGACTGCACGACTGTACGACTTACCTACCGGGTGTATTTATCAATCAGCCTTACCATCAGATCGTTTAACAGTTCTACCTCATATTCTCCCACGGTGGCTTCCAGATGGTCACCGCCGATTCCGCTGTCATCGGTGATAAAAACGTAGGTGCCGTTCGTGGCCAGGGCAAAAAACCGCATGAGGAACTCAGTGTCTTTATCGATGCCGCTGGCTGTGATTGGGATGATCTTAATTCCTTTTTCCGCAGCATCATAAACCGATGATTTGATATCATTGATGATTCCCGGCGTATTATGCGGGGGTGCATCCAGCAGCAGGAATAAAATCCGGGTACGGGCTGATTCACTCCAGCTCATCTGGGTGAGTGCAGTATTCAGTGCGGTGTGAACGGCTTCGGGGAAATCTCCTCCTCCATCGGCATTTTGTTCCTTTATAAAATCAACAGTGGCCTGAATATTATCGCTGAAGGGAGTGACGCGCGTGATATAAGCATCACCTTCGTCACGGTAAAAAACTGACCCAAGCTTTAGATCGAGCTGTGAATTAAGCTTTTCGACCCTGGTTATGACACTCAGCAATTCCGATTTCAGGTAATTGATCTCATCACTCATCGATCCGGTTGCATCTACTACGAAAAGAATATCGGCACTGAGCAGGGCTTCTTCCTGAATTCCCATTTTCACCTCATTCAACCCTTCTGTGAAGGCTAACGGGTTTTCTATTTCTTTAACATCGTCTTTGAAAAGAACGACCGCTTTCGGATTATTCTCAGATTGCCCGAAAAGATTAAGCCATAGTTCAGCCCTTCCTTCATTGTCGGTATGGGCTGTCCATTGGATCTGGCCTTGGTGGTTCATCAGTTTTATTTCACAATCAATAAGGGGATGATCGTTCTGATCCTTAACAAGAAAAGAATATCGCGAAAAGTTTTTAAACAGCCAGTTGTTCTGTGCCTGCACAAAATCCTGATGCTGCCCCAGGTCAGCCCAGAAGTCCCAGTTATTCAAATCGTTCCATTCAGCAGCTGTTACCTGTCCGGGTTCGGGAGGAGTTACCTGTGACGAGTCACTATGGCCGGAACCACCCGGACTTCCGCCTTCCCATGTCGAGCCTTCCGGGGATCCCGATTCCCTTGAACCGTCCAATGTGGTATACCCATACTTATCCACACTATCGTCCTTGGTCTTGTTAATATCGTTTTCCTCTGTACAGTTTATCACCAGCATGGTTAAAACTACTGCTGACAGCCATAATGAATATTGTTTCATAAATTGGTGATTTAATGATTGAAAAGTGAATTCATGGTAGAGATGAACAGGGCCCGAAAAAGGTTGCGTCAGTTTTGACAACTATTTTGATATCACCATCCTCCTGGTCATCTCCTCGTTTTGCATCGTGCCATTCATTATCAACAACCCGAAGGAAATAATGCCGGGGAGTTATTCTATATTTAATGATTCAATTCTTTTTTTCGGTGAGAAATTTCCAGTACTTTTTGGGCACTTTCTGGCGGTGAAGCTTGAGGTTGAGCCGCTGATCGATGCATATCGAGCGGAAATATTGTTTCCAGAGCCGCTGAAACAGGATCTCATCCTCCGACAAAACGCTGGAATCGACATCTCCCGTTGAAATGTTGATCTTGTCGCTGCTAAGGCTTACCCATTGCACTTCACGGCCATCGTAGTAATAACCTCTTTTTCTCCTGGTATCATACACCATCCAGTGCTGATCTGCGAACCGGTCACGAAAATGCCCCAGTACCATGGGGATTACATCGTAATCGGGCTCATAGGCAGCAAAATAAATATCATCGGCTGTTTTTTGAAAACGGATGAATTGCGCTACCCTTTCCGCTTCGCGCGAAACCCTTCTGTCTGCCTTCCTGATGGCCAGTATATCCTCATCGGCATAGTTTTCGAGAAATCCCGGTCCTTTTTCGAAAACTTTCCGGATCACCATGAACAAGGGCAGATCGATGTCTTCAACGCCGGAATAATGAATCCTGAACAGGCGGTTGGCACGACCGGCAGTGATGTTTTTAACCAGGGCACGCCAAACCCTGTCGGCTTTTTCGGGAACACTGATAACGGTATAGGATTCATTCCAGAGTTGTCCTGTTGTACCTGTG
>CAYMJH010000285.1:0-4508 GCA_964390385.1 uncultured Bacteroidales bacterium
TCAGCTTGCAGCCGGTGAATTTTTCAGGTGCGCCGCATTCATCCACCGCGATATGGGCTGTATGGGCACAAATAACGGCATGATAGGATTGCGTTAGGGCTGACAATCCCAGTACATTGGCAGCGGTGCCGGTGAGGACGAGGAACACCTCAGCCTGACTGCCGAATTGCTCCTGCAGCAAATCTTTTGCCCTGCGGGTATAGGGGTCATCCCCGTAGGCTACGGTATGGCCTTCATTGGCTTCTATCAGAGCCTCCAGGATATCAGGATGGATGCCCGCATTGTTGTCACTTGCAAATCCCCTTTTATTCATAATCCCTGTGATTTTCCTGTCAAATTAAATCAATTTTTCAACGTTTCGCTAAAAAGTTCAGGAATATTCCCGAGAACTTTTCCGGTAACCCGTTGTTAATAATAAAAAAAGCAACATGAAAGGTTTGGTTTTGCTTTCCATGCTCAGCTTGTTCGTAAATACCGTCCGTTCAGGGATCCCGGTATACGATTTCAGGACATTTGAGCCAAGGCTGCATCTTGTAAACGACACCACCTATGTCATTAATTTCTGGGCCAGCTGGTGTGCTCCATGCAGGGAAGAAATGCCTGATCTCGAAAAACTCCACCAGACCTATGGGGCAGAACGTGTAAAGGTTATTTTGGTAAGTCTCGACATGCCTGATCATATTGAAACCAGGTTGATACCCTATCTCAACCAGGTCAAAGTCACAGCCGAAACCTTGCTGCTGGATGATCCTGATTTCAACAACTGGATCAATAAAGTCGACAGTAGCTGGAGCGGTGCAATACCTGCAACCCTGGTATATAAAAAAGAAAACAGGATATTCCTGAACCGGAAAACACATTATGAAGAACTGGAAAATATTGTTAAACCAATAATGATGCAACCATGAAAAAGCCATTGATGATCGTACTGACGGGTTTGTTCATATTCACCGGCCTGGCTGCCGGTGGATACCAGCCCGGGGACAAAGCCTCGGATTTCAAACTGAAAAATATCGACGGGACATATGTCAGTTTAAGTGATTACAAGTCTGCCAAAGCATTTGTGATTGTTTTCACCTGCAACCATTGCCCTTATGCCCAGGCTTATCAGGACAGGCTGATTGCGCTGGACAAGGAGTACAAACCAAAGGGTATACCGGTTATTGCCATCAATCCAAATGATCCTGCCTTATCTCCCGGTGATTCTTTCGAAGAAATGAAGAAAAGGGCGCAGGAAAAGCAGTATACCTTTCCTTATCTTTTTGATGAAGCGCAATCCGTTTATAAAACCTATGGAGCAGAAAGGACGCCGCATATATACCTGTTGGAAAAAGAAGGTAAGGATCTCCTCGTCAGGTATGTCGGAGCCATAGACGATAATTACAGGGATGCTTCCCAGGTTAAGCAAGCCTATCTGAAAGATGCCATTGAGGCTGTGTTGTCAGGCAAGTCGCCGGATCCGGAACTGACCAAAGCCATCGGCTGTTCGATCAAGACCAAGCAGCTCTAAGCCTGCATGGTTGAGGTTTAGTCCCTCCGGGATCACTTTGCAACGAGGGCGTCATACAAAACCTGGACCGGGTGGAGTGCGTGCACGCCTGTGCCGTCGAGGATTTGTTCACGGCAGCTGAAGCCCGGCGCGGCAATGATCGTGCCGGGTTCGCTTTTGCGGATCTCGGGGAAGAGAACCATTTCACCGATTTTCATTGACAATTCATAATGGTTCTTATCCAGACCATAGGCTCCTGCCATTCCGCAGCAGCCTGATTTAATCTCGGTGACCTTGTAATTGACAGGGAGGGAAAGCATTTTCTGGGTGTGCGTTGTCGATGTAATGGCCTTTTGCTGGCAATGTCCGTGAAATTTCACCCTTTTCTCTTCGGTGGTAAAAAGTTTCCTGTCGATACGGCCTTCTTCCGCCTCTTTTGCCAGGAATTCATCTATGAGCATGCACTTCGGGGCAAGCATCAGGGCGGTTTCGCGAAGTTCCGGGCTCACCAGGTCGGGATACTCATCGCGGAATGAAAGGATGGTGGAGGGTTCAATCCCTACAATGGCAACACCATTGCCGGCATAAGGACTGAAGGCCGCAATATTACGGTTGGCTATCTTCTTCGCCTTGCGGAGCAAACCCTTGGATATGCTCGTCCGCCCGCTCTCTGCATGCCTTATCACACGGATCTTATAGCCCAGGTGATGCAGTAACTGAACAGCCGTAATGCCGATCTCTGCATCAAGGAAATTAATGAATTCATCCACAAAGAGGATCACTTCCTTCTTTTTGTCAAGCGTCTGCAGGCCGGCATTAAGGCTTTCAAGATTATTCCGAAGCCATTTTCTCCAGGAGACACCTGACAGCAGGGGCATGGTCCGCTGCCGGGCAAAGCCCATAAAGCTCTTGAGCAGGGCTTGCCCCGGCTTCAGGCTGAGAAAACCGTTATAAAGCCAGGGAACAAAGGAAAAGAACTGTTGTATCCTGGCCAGGTTGGCGATCAGCCATGCGGTTACCGGGACACCTTTTTTATCATAATAATGCTGCAGGAATTCGGCTTTCAGCTTGGCCATGTCGACATTTGACGGGCATTCTGATTTGCAGCCTTTGCAGGAAAGGCACAGATCAAGAATATCCTTCACCACCCCGATATGAACGGAATTGGTTTTGGTGGGATTGGTGAGGTATTCCCGCAATGCATTAGCCCTGGCCCTGGTGGTGGTGTTTTCTTCCCCGGATGCCTGGTAGCTGGGGCACATGGTACCGCCGATGATGGATGATTTCCTGCAGTCGCCTGAACCGTTACACATTTCAGCCATGCGAAGCATGCCCTGGGTTGGCGAGAAGTCGAAAACCGTCTTCATCTCCGTCACCCGGATCCCCGGTTCATAACGCAGGCTGGTATCCATGGGCGGGGTGTTGACGATTTTCCCGGCATTAAAAACATGGTCAGGATCCCATACATTTTTCAGCTCTTTCATCAACTGGTAATTCCTGTTTCCGACAATCACGGGAATAAATTCTCCCCTCAGCCGGCCATCACCGTGTTCACCGCTCAGGGAACCCCGGTATTTCTTCACCAGGTGAGCAACCTCCTCCCCGACTTTCCGGAAAAGATGAACATCTTTCGGATCCTTCAGATTCAATACAGGACGCAGATGCAGCTCGCCGGTGGCAATATGGGCATGAAAGACACAGTTCAGGTTATGGGTAGCGAGAATGTTTTTAAAATCCCTGATATAATCCGGCAGGTATTCCGGTTTTACCGCCGTATCTTCCACCAGGGACACCGGTTTCGCATCACCGGGCATATTGGTCAGAACTCCAAGCCCTGCCTTGCGAAGCGCCCACACTTTCTGGATGTCGTCACCGGTGACCAGGGGAAAATGATAACCATATCCGGCAGCCGTCAGATCCTTCACGATCATTTCCCTGAGGGAGTGGATCTCTTCCATGGACTCGCGTGCGAATTCAACGATGATGATGGCACCCGGATCCCCCTGTATGAAGAACCGGTTCCGGCGTTGTTCGATGTTGGCTTTGGTTCGTTCAAGGATGTTGCTGTCCATCAATTCGATGGCTCCCGGTTTATATTTCAGGCAAATGAGGTTTGCCTGCAAGGCGTCCTCCAGGGTATTGAGATGCACGCATATCAGTCCCTTATTTTTAGGCGGCAGGGGAACCAGGTTCAGTTTTATCTCCGTAATGAAAGCAAGGGTCCCTTCTGATCCTGCGATCAGCTTACAGAAGTTAAAAGGCTTGTCATTGCCGGTAAAGGGATCGGTTTCTAAAAGGAGATCGAGAGCATATCCCGAATTTCTTCTCTCCAGCGAAGGATCGGGAAATTCCTTCCGGATCTCTGACTGGTTGGAAGGATCGGACAACAGATCAAAAATATGCTTATACAGGCGGCTTTCAAGATCCACGCCTTCAGCTTTCAGGAAAAAGCTTTTTTTGTCAAGGGGGTTGAATTCAACCTCAGAACCGTCGCTTAGCAAGGCCCTGACACTAATGAGGTGATCACGCGTGCTTCCGTAAATCAGCGAATGAGCGCCGCAGGCATTGTTTCCGACCATGCCGCCGATCATGCAGCGGTTGGAGGTGGAAGTTTCAGGTCCGAAAAACAGGCCGTAAGGCTTCAGGTAAAGATTGAGCTCGTCAAGCACCACGCCGGGCTGCACTCTCACCCAGCTCTCGTGTTCATTAAGCTCGATGATGTTGGTCATATAACGCGACACGTCCACGATCATGCCGTTTCCAACCACCTGTCCGGCCAGTGAAGTGCCGGCTGTGCGGGGGATTATGGTAATTTTGTTGTCACGTGCGTAAGTGATGATTTTTTTTATATCTCCGGCATCTTTCGGCCTGGCAACGGCCAACGGCATTTCCTTGTATGCAGAAGCGTCAGTGGAATAAAGCATGCGGGTGGTATGGTCAGTAAAAACATCCCCCTGTAACGATTTTGCCAGTTCTTTCATGGCCGTGTTATTCTTCCCCATTGAATTGAAATGTTTGG
>CAYMJH010000286.1:0-4497 GCA_964390385.1 uncultured Bacteroidales bacterium
CTGCATAAAAAAGGCAGGCAGCATCATCAACAGCAATATTTTACCCGTTTGCCCGACTTTGTTCATGGTTTTTGATTTTTGACATACGTTTTTCAAACCAATATCATTAAGTTCGTTTGTCCTTATCCAAAGCAAAAAACAAGCCAGAATTTACCGGCCGTAAAATTAAAATTAATAATCAGAAATACAATGAAAATTAAGGTGCTAAATACCGGGACCACCAATGTATCCTTCCTGCGCGAGGGCATTGACCACTATATGAAAAGACTGTCGCGTTACCTGCCGGTGGAGATGGTTTGCACCCCCGATGTAAAAGCCGGCAAACCGGCTTCACCCGAGATCATCAAAGAACAGGAAGGAAAACATATCCTCCGGCACCTGGAAGGTTCCGACATGCCGGTGTTGCTCGATGAACACGGCAGACAAATGACCTCTGCAGGCTTCTCGGAATACCTGCAGCGTTGCATGAACCGGGGTGTGAGAAACCTGACCTTCGTAACCGGCGGAGCCTACGGGTTTTCAAAGGAAGTATATGACAAGGTGCCTGAAAGGATCTCGATATCCCCGATGACATTCCCGCATCAGCTTGTAAGGCTGATCTTTGCAGAACAACTCTACCGGGCTTTTACGATTTTGAAAGGCGAGCCCTATCATCATATCTGACAGAATCGTATATTTACAGGTATGACGTCAAAGTTTAATATCAGGCATGCCCTGCTGCTTTTTGCGGCCTCTGTGATCCTCGCCCTCTCTTCGGGAACGCTGCTGAAAAAACTTGTATATGCCCATGGCGACCAGGAGAAGATCCAGCGCAAACTGAACACAAAATTTGACATTCTCGATCAGGTGGTGGCTGATTTTTATGCCACCGGCAGTATGGCCGATCTGAAAAAAACAGAAAGAAAGGGCATCATCCTCCTGGCATACCGGGATGACAGCCTGGTATACTGGTCAGACAACAGGATACCGGCTTTTGCCATGCAAAATATACGGGTTGACAGCTCCCGCTTTTCCTTTATCTCCAACACCTGGTACGTTATCAGGAAATTCACGAAAGCTGACACCGTTGTTGCAGGCCTGCTGAAGATCAAGGATGAATATCCCTACCAGAATGAATATCTTCAGAATGCCTTTCAGCGTGACCTTGACATCCCTTATACCGCACAGATCATTCTTTCTCCCGCGAAGGGTGATGTGATCCTTTACGACGCGGACAACCACTATCTTTTTTCACTGGCCTTTGACGGAGCCTTGCAATACCCGGGACTGGCCCGGTACCTTCCCCCTGTGCTTTACCTGTTTGTCCTGTTGTTCTTTCTGCTGCTGGTGGCAACCGTTTTCAACCGGGTATCCAACGGGCCGTTAAAAAACGGCCTTTTCCTGCTGCTGGCAGTGGTATTGATTGCAGGCAGGCTCGGGCAGGTTAAAAGCCTGTTCCCGGGAGCCCTGTATAACCTGGAGCTGTTCGGCCCCTTTATCTTTGCCAGGTCATTGTTCATGCCGTCACTGGGAGATGTCCTGCTGAATTCCATGCTGATCATTTTCCTCCTTCTCAGATTCCGGCGTGATTTCTGGTATGGCAGTTTTATATCGGCACAGCAACCCCGGAAGCCACGTTTTGTAATCGTTGTGCTGATGACGGTGCTGGCCGCCTATTTTATTTTTTCACATTATCTCTTTTCCTCCCTGATCCTGAACTCAAGCATCAACTTCGAAACCTTTAAGGTGACCGGTATCACCGTTTATACCTTTATCGGCATCCTGGTGGTGGCTTTGCATCTGACGGGACTGGTAATGCTCTCCGACCATATCCTGAACCTCGCCCGTGAAAGAATGCGGGCCTGGACGCTGATCGTGGTCTTTGCCCTCCTATACGGCACCGGATTGCTGTTGCTGGTATGGAGGGGCTACACCGCCGATCCTGTTTCCTTTACCGGTTTCTTTTTGTTTTTTACCGTCCTGGCCCTGATCCATTATCGTAAACCCTTATCCTACAGCTATTCCGTACTCCTGGTCTTCGTCTTCCTGTTTGCCGTTTTTTCGGTGTATTTCATTTCACGATACACCGAGTTGAAGGAAGACAGTTATATGAAGCATCTGTCTGAAACCGTAACCTCAGAGCATGATGTCGTGGCTGAATACCTGCTGGAAGGACTCAACAAAAAAATGGTGAATGACACCACCCTGTCTGGCTACCTGTTCGACCTCGACTTCAGTGTTGAGGACATCTTCAACCATTTGAGGGGAAACTACTTCAAAGGCTTCTGGAGTAAGTATTCCCTGCGTTTCACCGACTGCAAACCCACGTACGACCTGTTGATCGACTCGAGGAAGAACTGCTACGAGTTCTTCGACGAACTGCTGCAGGAAAGAGGATCCCAGGGATCGCAGCTGGCCAATACCAATTTTTATTATATCGACACCCTGAACGGCAGGATCAACTATCTGGGAAGGATAAAATACCTTAAACCGGAAAATAAGGAAGAAGTCACCCTGTTCATCGAGCTTGAATCGAGACTGATAGCGGAAGAACTCGGCTATCCGAAGCTGCTGATCGTAGAGAAGGGTTACAGCCAGGGCAATATCCTGCACGACTATTCCTATGCCAAGTATCACAAGGACCGGCTGATTGCCCAGGAGGGCAGCTACCAGTACAGTCTTACCCTTGACGAACATGAAAAGGCCGGTTTCACGGCCCAGGGATATGACCACAAGGTTTTTCCCATCGACAGGGACAACACCATCGTCGTAAGCAAAGCCTCCAAGACATTTTTCACCCGGCTGGTTTCCTTTTCCTATATCTTTGTGTTTTATTACCTGCTGGTCCTTTTGTTCATTTCAATCCGGTACCTGGCCGCCCCGCAAAAAAACATCATCTTCAATTTCAAGAACAAGATCCAGTTTTCCATCCTTTCGGTTCTGCTGTTATCCCTGATCCTTATCGGGGGAGGGACCATTTATTTCAGTATTGAGCAATACAAGAAGAAACAATACGACATCCTGAGCGAAAAGATCCAGTCCGTTTATATAGAGATAGACCATAAGCTGGCTTACGTTTCACCCATCACCGCCGGCTGGTCAGGCGACAGCTATGATGATCTCGGGCAGCTGCTGCAGAAATTCTCGGATGTGTTTTACACGGATATCAACCTCTACGACCCTTCGGGTAACCTGCTGGCCACTTCGCGGCCCGAGATCTTTGAGCGGGGACTGATGGGTGAAAAAATGAACTCCGTTGCCTTTCAAACGATGACGAAAGAGAAGCAGGCTGAATTGGTCAACCATGAAAAAATCGGGAGCCTGTCCTACCTCTCAGCCTATGTTCCCTACATCAATGCCGAAAATAAACTGATGGCCTACCTGAACCTGCCCTATTTCACGCGGCAGGACGTGCTGAGCAAGGATATCTCCACCCTTACCGTAGCCATCATCAACGTGTATGTTTTGTTGATATTGCTGACCCTTGCGATTGCCGTTTTTATATCCGAACAGATCACAAAGCCACTGAGGATGATCCAGCAGAAGTTCAGTGAGATCAAGCTGGGCAGGCAATACGAAGTCATAACCTATGGCGGCAAGGATGAGATCGGCAACCTGGTGGCGGAATACAACCGCATGGTGAGGGAACTGGAGCGCAGCGTGGAAATGCTGGCCAGGTCGGAACGCGAAAGCGCCTGGCGCGAGATGGCGAAACAGATCGCCCATGAGATCAAGAATCCGCTCACCCCGATGAAACTAAGTGTCCAGCAATTACAGAAGGCATGGCAGGACGGGGGAAAAGATTTCGACCGGCACCTCGAAAAGGTCTCCCGGACCCTGGTGCAGCAGATCGACGATCTCTCCAAGATCGCTTCGGAATTCTCGAATTTTGCCAAGATGCCCAAAGCGGTGAATGAAAGGATCAACCTGGCCGAAGTGATCAGGAATACGATAGACCTGTTCTCGAACACCGAAAATATCACCTTCGGCTTTGCCTGCTCCGATGAAAGCATTTGCATAATGGCCGACAAAGAACAGATCTCCAGGGTCTTCATTAACCTGGTCAAAAACGCCATCCAGGCCATCCCTGAAAACAGGGCGGGAAAAATAAAGCTCAGCCTCGAAAAAGCCGGCGGGAAAGCCGTGATCACCATCGCCGACAACGGCAAGGGCATACCCGAAGAGCTGCTTGGCAGGATGTTCACCCCCAATTTCACCACCAAGAGCAGCGGCATGGGTATGGGACTGGCCATCGTAAAGAATATTGTTGAAACCTGTAACGGCAGTATTACGTTTCATACAGATATAAAGCGCGGAACGGCCTTCACGGTTGAGATCCCTTTATGCACTGAAAATAAATAATATGCATCAGTCAGGGGAAGCCATGTTCCCGGCAAAAAAGAAGTATAACATGCTGTTAATATCTTTTACCGGCATCTTTGCCATTAATTCTATATTTTTGAGAGTGTAACCTGATAAAACCGAACCCTGTTGAAGAGAAAAGCGATCATATTGGTT
>CAYMJH010000287.1:0-4489 GCA_964390385.1 uncultured Bacteroidales bacterium
GGGCCGGCTTTGGCGGCGATCCCAAAGAAAACACCGAGAAACTGAAAGAGGCCGGAATGAACGCCCATTTCTATGTTTCTCCTTTAACGGCACATGAATGGCAAACCTGGAGACGCAGCTTTTATCAGTTTGCACCGCTGTTATTCAAAAATTAAATCTTTTAATGATGAAAAAACAACTTATTATCTCAGTATTTTATATGGTCGCAACAGGCGTGTTTTGTTTTGCACAAACGAGCCAGCCAGCCATAATTGAAGACTTTAAACCTTCCACCCTGAATCAGCCCGGGAAAGAATACCCGCAGGTTAACTCACAGGGCTATGCCAGGTTCCGCATAGAAGCACCTTTTGCTCAACATGTACATGTAAGCCTTGGATTGGGCGGCAGAGGCGGCACACATCTAAAAATGGCTGAAGACTCAACCTGGATTGGAACAACCGAAGGCCCTATGGATGAAGGCTTTCATTACTATCACCTGACCGTTGACGGTGGAGTTTTTAATGATCCGGGAACGTTGAATTTTTATGGTTCCACACGTTGGGAAAGTGGAATCGAAATTCCCGCTCATGATCAGGATTTCTATGCGCTTAAAGATGTTCCGCACGGCAATGTAGTGCAGATTCTTTTCCCCTCGAAAAGCACGAATACCTCACGCAGGGCCTTTGTTTATACCCCTCCGGATTATGGCAAAGACCGGTCGAAGCGCTACCCTGTACTTTACCTGCAGCATGGCTGGGGTGAAGATGAAACCGCATGGACCAACCAGGGTCATGCCAACCTCATAATGGATAACCTGATTGCCGAAGGTAAAATCAATCCTTTTATTATTGTAATGACTTATGGAATGACCAACGAGATCAAGTTTGGCGGGCTCAGAAATTTTGATATTACCCCGTTTCAGACTGTATTGGTCGACGAATTGATTCCTTATGTTGATGCCCATTTCAATACCCTTGCAGATCAACCGAATCGTGCTATGGCAGGTCTGTCAATGGGCGGTATGGAAACCAAGATGATCACGCTGAATAAACCGGAAGTCTTTTCCCATTATGCATTGCTGAGCGGAGGAACATACGCGCCTGATGATCTCAAGGACAAATCGAAAGTGAAGCTCATTTTTCTGAGTTGCGGGAGTAAAGAGAGACCCGACCGTGTTAAGGATGCGGCAGTCGCGCTGAAAGATTCCGGTATTAATGCAATTTCCTATGTCTCGGAAAATACGGCGCATGAGTTTCTGACATGGCGCCGCAGTTTATACCAGCTGGCACCGCTGTTATTCAAAAAATAATATGAAAATCATGCATAAGCGCTTTTGTTTAATTGTATTTGCTGCTTTGATATCTTTTGGAATCTGTCCTGCCCAGCCGGAAAAACCGGTTGTGGCAGAAGATTTTAAACCTTCTTCGGTCAACCAGCCCGGAAAGAAATTCCCCCAGGTTAATTCCGAAGGCCGGGTACGTGTGCAGATCGCTGCACCGGAAGCCAATAAAGTGCAACTTGATATTGGCGCGGTAAAATATGATTTAATCAAAGACAAAGAAGGCCTTTGGACTGGGGAGTCAGCTCCCCAGGACGAAGGCTTTCATTATTACCAGTTGAATATCGATGGTGCGTCAGTCCCTGATCCCGGAACTCAATATTTTTACGGAGCCGGCCGCTGGGGAAGCGGCATTGAAATTCCGGCACAAGATCAGGATATTTATGCCCTGAAAGATGTCCCTCACGGCCTGGTAAGCGAAAAAATCTATTTCTCGAAAATCACCGGTTCATGGAGGCGTTGCTTTGTATATACCCCTGCCGGATACGGAAAAGACACGAAAATCCGCTACCCTGTGCTTTATCTTCAGCATGGAAGCTTTGAGGATGAAACAGGATGGGCATCACAAGGAAAAGCAAACCTGATTCTCGATAACCTGATTGCTGCACATAAAGCAGTGCCCATGATGATTGTAATGGATAACGGCTACGCTTATAAACCACAAAGTGGCGCGAATACAGAAAACAGAGCCCGTCCGGTTTCCGTTTTTGAAGAGGTCATGATCAATGAAATCATACCCATGATCGATTCAGCATTTCGAACCATATCCGATCGCGACCACAGGGCAATTGCAGGTCTGTCGATGGGCGCCAACCAAACGATGCGGATCATCATGAATAACCTGGATAAATTCTCTTATTATGGCGGTTTTAGCGGCACATCGAATTTTCCAAGCTCCGACGAAGTTGACCCTGCTACTTTTCTGAATGGAAAATTCAATGACGGTAAAGCAGTCAACGATCAAATCCATGTTTTCTGGCTTGGGTTGGGAACAAAAGAACCGGACCCTTTTCCCGGTTCCGTAGGTGCTTTTCGAAAGATGATGGAAAAACAGGGGATTCAATACATCTACTATGAATCGGAAGGTACAGCACATGAATGGCAAACATGGCGCAGATCCTTGCACCAGTATGCACAATTGCTGTTTAGATAGTTTTTTGCATTTCATTACATTGTAAATTATGAGATTTTTCAGATTCAGGCATTACATCGCTGCATCTGCCTTTTCAATGATGCTATGTGTGTTATCGGTTGGATTTGCCAAAGCACAGCTGGCGGAAAACTCATTCCCTGCGCCGACAAACAATAACCGGAACCAGTGTCCGTGCATTATGCCCGACAACAGTGTGGTTTTTCAGGTGAAAGCACCCAATGCCCAAAAGCTGCAGATTGATTTGGGCAAAAAATATGATATGGTGAAAGATACCCATGGTGTATGGACAGTCCGCACTGAGCCCGTTGTACCCGGTTTTCATTATTATTTTTTAGTGATTGATAATGTACCGGTTGCCGATCCTGCAAGCCAGTCGTTCTATGGTACAGGGAAAATGACAAGTGCCATTGACATACCCGAAAAAGGAGTTGACTTTTATGCCATTAAGAATGTTCCTCATGGTTCGACCAGTTCAAGGTATTACTATTCCAAAGTGGACGAATGTTGGAAGAGACTTTTTGTTTATACCCCTCCCGGATATGATAAAAACATCGAAAAGAATTATCCGGTAGTTTATATTCAGCACGGCGGAGGCGAGGACGAAACCGGCTGGGTTGAACAGGGTAAAACAGCCCTTATTCTTGATAACCTGATAGCCGAAGGAAAAGCCAAATCCGTGATTATGGTAATGGCTAACGGAAATACAAGGACAGGAGGTGCTGCATCATACAGCAGTGAAGGAATGACAAGGTTTAAAATGGAAATTACGCAAAACATTGTGCCGTTTATCGATGAAAACTACCGGACACTGGCCGATGCTAAAAACCGTGCTATTTGTGGTTTATCAATGGGAGGGGGACAATCATTTTATGTCGGACTCGAAAGCCTTGATTATTTCAGTTCCGTGGGTGTCTTCAGTTCAGGTCTTTTCGGGGGTATCCGGAATCCTTCCGGCAAAGTATTCAATGCAGAAACAGAAATCCCCGGTTTGTTGTCCAAATCGGATGAGTTTAACAAAAAACTCGATTTATTTTACATTTCCTGTGGGGAAGATGATCCCAGAATGGAATATACAAAGAAAGCGGTAGCTAATATGAAAGAAAACGGATTGAAAATTGAATTCAATTCCTTTCCCGGTGATCATGAATGGCAGGTTTGGAGAAAATCACTGCACGATTTTGCATCCAGGGTTTTTCAATAGCGATATTTCCATTCCCTCTTGCTTTACATCATTATAAAATTATAACAATGAATAAGAAGACAAAATTGTTTCAACGTCTGATCCTGCTGCCCATGATGCTGCCGGCATTTGTTTGCGGGCAACAAGCCAACGTCAATCTTGATTATGATCCGCAAAAAAATACGGAAGGGCTGATCCCTTTCAGTGCCCCGTTGAACTCGCCGGAGGTACACGATGACCAGACTGTTACTTTTCGCCTGAAGGCGCCGAAAGCCCAGGAGGTAAAGCTGACAGGCGTAGCCATTCTTACAGCGCTTGGAAAAACGAATGAACAAGTTCCTTTTACCAAAGGCGAAGATGGCATCTGGACATTGACTGTAGGCCCGCTTGCACCTGATATGTATGCCTATCACCTCAATGTCGATGGTGTTCAGATAACCGATCCGTCCAATACCTGTGCAGCTTTTACGGCCATGCCTCCCTACAGTGAGTTGATTGTGCATGGCGACGGGCCGGCATACTACGACGCACGAAAAGTACCCCACGGAAATGTAACCCGGCATGTTTATCATTCGGATGTTACGGAAGGTGAACGGGAACTTTATGTTTACACCCCTCCCGGTTATGACCCGAAGAAGCAATATCCGGTTTTGTATTTGCTGGGTGGAAGCGGAGAACTCCCGTCAAACTGGGTGTACGACGGCAGGGTGAATTTTATCATGGACAACCTGCTGGCTGAGGGGAAAGCCGTACCCATGATCATCGCCATACCCAACAACCAGGTGATTCACAGAAACCATCCCCGGCACACCGAACTGACCTTCGACATTTTTGAAAA
>CAYMJH010000288.1:0-943 GCA_964390385.1 uncultured Bacteroidales bacterium
ATTCGCATCTCGACCTGCCGGTCATCAATCATAATACGGCAAGGCTTGACAGTGTTGAATTATTCCCTTTCAAGGAGCTTATTTACAGCGGAATATCAGGGATCATGACCGGACACCTTAATGTTCCGTATCTCGACAGCCTCGGTAAAATCCCCTCCTCCTTATCAACCTTCATCGTTGATACCTTGTTGAAGCAGGAAATGGGCTTTAAAGGACTGGTCTTCACCGATGCCATGACCATGAAGGGAATCACCAATAATTATACGCCGGATTCGGCGGTAATCAAAGCTTTCCTTGCGGGGAACGACATCATTTTAATGCCCGTTGACGTTAACAGTGCCATAAAGACCATTAAACAAGAGGTTGAAAAGGGCAATATCCGCGAGGAAGATATCACAGTCAGGTGCAGAAAGATACTGGCAGCCAAATACTGGGCCGGTCTCAGCCAATACCGGCCGGTGAAAACAGAGAAGCTGACAGAAGAGCTAAACCGGCCGCAATATGACATGCTCAACCGGCAGATCATCGGCAGTGCCCTGACGGTTATTTACAACCAGGGCGACATCCTTCCCCTGCAGCGGATAGACACGCTGAAGATCGGTTCCATAGCGCTGGGAGATGCCGGCAGTGGAGAATTCCAGCAGGCATTGCGACTGTATACCCGGGTGGATACCCTTCATTACCGTGTCAACGGCGATATCTCCACCGACAGCCTGTTTTCGTTTGCTGAAAAATACAACCTGCTTATCGTAAGCCTTCATACCGATAATCTCAGGTCAAACCGCGACTTCGGCCTTCCGGACACCCTGGTGTCGCTAGTCGACAGTTTAAACCGGCAATACACGGTTATTCTCGATCTTTTTGCCAGTCCTTATTTGCTGGGGCGTTTCAGGCAGACTTCAAAACCCACAGCCGTCATCGTTTCCTATGAAAATATGAAACC
>CAYMJH010000288.1:975-4458 GCA_964390385.1 uncultured Bacteroidales bacterium
TGATTTTCGGCGCCATACCCGGCCACGCAAACCTGCCGGTTACCCCTGCCTCATGTTATCCTGAGGGCAGTGGCATTGATACCAAAACCCTGGAACGCCTTAAATACGGGAGCCCCCTGGAATGCAGGGTAGATCCCGCCTTTGAAGGAAGTATCGATTCCATTGTAAACGACGCCATCCTCCGGGAGGCCATGCCGGGATGCCAGATACTGGCGGCAAGGGAAGGTATCGTATTTTTTCACAAAGCATACGGCAATCCGGTATACAAATCAGACCGACCTGTAATCCTTGAGGATCTGTATGACATAGCCTCGGTTACCAAAGTAACTGCAACGGTTCCGGCCATAATGAAACTTTATGAGGATGGGAAAATCGATATCAGCAAGCCCCTCTCAAAATATCTTGAATTCCTGGATTCAACCAATAAAAAAGATATAACCATCCGCGATATTCTGCTGCATAAAGCAGGACTGGCCAGCTGGATCCCCTTTTACATCAATACGCTGGAACCAGTGTTTTCAAACCATGCCCTGATCAGCCAGAACATTTCGCCCCTTTATCCCTTTAAACTTTCTTCCAACCAGTACCTGGCCAGGTATACACGGTTCAGGAAAAATTATTTTTCTACCCGGCCGGGCGACACCCATCCCTATCCCGTGGCCCGGGATATCTACGCCTCCGGCAGCATGCATGATACGATACTGGCAGTCATCAGTCATTCTGATGTTGATAAAAGACCTCATTACAAATACAGCGACCTGGGTTTCATACTGCTGTACAAAATGATCGAAAACCTCACGTCCGTTTCCTTTGACGAGTACCTGGATCATACATTCTATGACCGTTTGGGATTGTCGGGCCTGTGTTTCAATCCGCTGAAAACCACAGACCCTGATAAAATAATGCCTACGGAGGATGACCAGGTATTCCGTAAGCAGGTCCTGCAAGGTTATGTGCACGATCCTGCCGCGGCTATGATGGGTGGAATATCAGGCCATGCCGGTTTGTTTTCCAATGCCAACGACCTGGCCAAGATCATGCAGATGTATTTAAACAAAGGAACTTACGGGAACGTTCGGTACTTCAATCCTGAAACGATTGAGCTCTTCACCTCAAAGCAAAACGGAGAAAACAACAACCGACGCGGCTTAGGATTCGATAAACCCGAACCCGACCAGGCAAAGCCAAGTCCTGCCTGTCGTTCAGTGTCAGCCGACAGTTACGGCCATACCGGATTTACCGGTACATTCGTTTGGGTTGATCCAACCTGTCAGCTGGTTTATATTTTTCTCTCCAACCGGATTTATCCTGATGCCGGTAACAACAAGCTGGTGGAAATGAATATCCGAACAAAGATCCAGCAGGAAATCTATAACAGTTTTGAATTTTAGCTATCGGCAGGGAAGCGATTATTCCCCGGCAAGCCATTCTTTTGCCTCATCGATCGTGTTGAAAGGACGGAGCTGCAGGCCTGTAAAAAGGCGGAATATGCTGAGCAGTGTTTTTTTGGCGCCGGTAATACCGACAACCGCTTCTTTCCTGGTGATCGGTTTTGTTGCCTTACCTGACCTTTTCAGTGCTTCCATAACTTCGCCATATACATAACTGCCGGTAACGTCAACCAGCATAAGAATATCTTTTCTCCCGCTGGCCTTGACTTTTTCCCTGAAAGCGTTAGTGCCTTTAATCACTTCAAGGAAAGCCTCTGTGGTTTTGATGTGAGAGTAGTCAATGAAATATATCTCCCTGCCCTTATGTTCTATAAAACTGGCACCGTTGGCCATAGAAGACTTTTTTATAGTAATACGTATCTTTTCGTGTTAGGTTACCTTGCAGTACCTGAAAGGCTGTCAGACTGTTAGGCTGTTAGGCTGTTAGCATTTGGCTTTTAGCCATTGGCAAATGGCCAACAGCTAATAGCTTTTTATTACTTTTCACTTTTCACTTTTCACTTTTCACTGTTCACTGTTCACTGCCCTTCCCTCACGTGCAATCCGCACTCCCGGTGCCCCTGGTCTTCCCACCACCAGCGACCCGATCTCGGGTCTTCACCGGGACTGACAGCCCTCGTGCAGGGCTGGCAGCCTATGCTTGGAAATCCCTTATCGTGCAGTTCGTTATAAGGCACGTTATTCGTTTTTATATAGTCCCATACCATTTTTTCGGTCCACTTGTACAGCGGATTCATTTTGACGATTTGATAAGATTCATCCCATTCCACCATCTGCGTATTAAACCGGTTAAGGGTCTGATCTTTGCGGATACCGGTTATCCAGGCCTTCATGCCTGACAGCGCTCTTTTTAACGGAATGATTTTGCGGTTATGGCAACAAAGTTTACGGTTCTCAACACTCTCGTAAAACAGGTTGGTCCCCTTGCTGTTTACCATTTTCTCAATTGCTTCGCGGTCGGGGAAGAGCACCTCCAGCTCCATGCCGTAATGACGGCAGGTCTGATCAATAACGTTGTAGGTTTCAGGAAATAGCCTGCCGGTATCGAGCGTAATGATCCTGACCTTCCTGCCGACTTTTGAAAGCATATCCGTGATCACCTGGTCTTCGGCCCCCATACTGGATGAAAAGATAATTTTGTTTTCTTCCAACTGACAGAGGGACTCCAGGAAAAAGAGCGGATCTGCATCCCTGAATTGTTCATTGATTTCCTCAATATTATCTTTTGACAGGACGATATTTTTACTCATGGCCATGTTTCACTTTCCGGATTTTACTATATTTATTAACAGCAATTTTACAAATTTGTTAAACAAATGCCTCTATGCCAAACAACAATTCTGTTCTGAACTACATCAACAAAATCGAAAAAATGATCCTGATCATCATGGTGGTCATTTTTTCATTGTTGTTACTGCTGTCCATAGTCGATATTATTTATGAGATCGCCAGGGAACTATGCACAAAGCCTTATCTCATCATAAAGGCCGACAATCTGATGGACCTGTTCAGCATATTCCTGATCGTGCTCATCGGTCTCGAATTGCTTGAAACCATCAAAGCCTATCTCAGGGAGGATGTATTGCATGTCGAGCTGGTATTGTTGCTGGCCATTATTGCCGTATCGAGGAAAGTTATCGTATGGAATTTTGATAAATACGATACCTGGGAACTTATAGGACTGGCCATCATGATCATTGCCCTTTCCTTAAGTTATTTTCTGTTGAAATTGAAAGTGCCCGGGAAAAAAGGAAAAAAGATCAAGACCATTGAACCTGCATCCTGATGCCATTCTGCAATATCATCTTCCGAAGATACGGCCGAAGAGACCCGTTTTCTCCATGGACCGGGCATGTTGTCTGAAAATATTCAACGGGTCAATGAAAGACAGGATCTCATCGGGTTGATAAAATGCCGCTTTATGGGTAAGGCTTAGCACCGGCATGCTTGCTTCATTAATAACATGGTGTGCCACGGCACCGATGTAATTATCATGCGTAGTTCCTTCCTTATGGGTCATTATCATGATAAG
>CAYMJH010000289.1:0-4426 GCA_964390385.1 uncultured Bacteroidales bacterium
GAGGGCAAAATCTGAATCGAGCCTGCCTTCGGTAAGACTGGAGGCAAACTGTGCCACATCGCCAAATCGTTTCACCATCCGGTCTGCCGTAAGACGAGCCTGGTCGAGCTCATCCCCGGCCTTTGGCATGGATGCATCGGTCTGTTCTCCGTCAGCGAGCGGGGACAGTAGTTCATGAACAGCATGGGCCCGCAGCGCTATGCTTTTGCTGAAGCGTGAGTTCAGCCAATACAGCAATAACAGAAGGGCAAGGCCGAGAGCTGACAATAACCAGACCAGGGAACGGGCGGGCCTGAGAATCTCCCTGAGGGGTGCCTGGATCAGAAGGATCCAGTTTAACCCCGTCTTTTCTATGGGGGTATAAGAGCATATCGCCGTTCTGCCGGCAGGCGTTTTGAACTTTCCTTTCCCGGCGATTCCAAGGCCGGCATTGGTGAATACCTTCCCGTTGACCGTCAGGTTCATTGCGGTGCAATGCGATTTTGCAATAGCTGTGATATTGTCCCCGGGGAGGTTATAGCGTAATTTTTTCAGGAAACGTGACGTATTGGAAAGGAAACCGGGATCATTGCTCCGGTAAACCCTGTCAGATCCAAGTATCACCGTTGAAATGGCAGGCATTTTCGATGATCCGGCAAGACTGCCGTTGCCCGCTAAATGATCAAGAAAATCATAATCCATGCCGAATATCACGGCTCCGATGATCTGGTTTCCCTGTGTCACCGGGGCAGACATGTAAAAGCAGGGCGGGAGAATACCGGGAATTCTCCGGTCCATATCCGTGCCATAAACACTTCCTTTGGCGTTTTTGGAAATCGCAAGGCGGAAAGCCTTGGAAAGCATGCTGTTCTTATACCGGCCGCTGAAAAGGTTGGTGGCGAAATCGGGATGTTTTCTCAATGAATAAAACACATAGCCGGTTGTTGCGTCAACAAAATAAATATCAGAGATCTTGTTTTTCCTGGCATAGGTCAGCAACCAGGGCTGATGCTGCACGTGGATCCCTGAATACAGGCTTCCGTCACCTGCTCCCGTTATTTCCTGTTTTAAACTGAGGGGCCTGTCATTGGAAGCCAGGTAAAGGCATTGAAGAATGGTTTGCTTGTTATCGGTTGATAAAAAATCTCCCGGTTCATAATGATCCGTGGTTTTGAGCTCAATCTGAGGGATTAAAACCGTGATGAAATAATTCTCGAGCTTTTGCCTCATATCATTCAGGGAAGCGACATCGTCAGAATAATAATTGTCTGATTCGATGTCCTTGAATCCCTGGCACAAAGAACTGAATGCCCCCAGGGTACGGGAATCGGTGACAAAGAGCTGAAGCTGGTTCCGGACCCTGGACATCTCGTCCTCAACATGCTGCTTCTTTACGCTCTCCATCAGCGCAAGCATTTCATAGCCTGACGACAGGGAGGCAGCCCGCTGCCTGAACCAGGCGAAGAGAATGAGGATGATGAGAGCACCCAGGAGGCTGGCCGACAAGGCAAGCCTTATTTTACTGCCCAGTTTCAACGATGAGATTTTCACGCTGCCGGTTATGCTTTGGATGGTTATGCCGGATTTCGGTTCCCTGTTATTCTCCATATGATAGATATTTAGCCTGTGTTGGCATGCTGCAAATTAACAAAAAAAAGTGAATAATCGGGAAATTATTAATAATGATGTTTGTTTAAAAACCTTTAATATCTTTATATAAAAAATGTTAACTTATTCAGATATTTGCATACGAGAGTAGTAATGACTGATATTAACCAATTGAATGATATGAAAAGGCAGAAATCCATCAGAAGTTTATTGTCAGCCTTTGTGCTTAGCCTGGTTCTGATTCATGGCGTTTCCCTTCCGGGAACCGCTGCTGACTCTTTCATTGCGGTCAGGCAGACGGATAAACAAGCCCTGTATAATGAACATATCAAAAAAGGCGATAATTTCCTTGCTGAGAAGAATTATGCTGCTGCCATGTTCGAGTATGAAAAGGCCGCCGATTTAATGCCCTACGAAGATGAGCCCAAATTGAAAATGCAAAGCATTGAGGCTACGTTGGGCACAAAGGAACTGGCCGAAGTAAAAAAGAAGGTGGAACAGGCCAGGAAACAGGAAGAGGAAGCGCTGAGGAAAGCACAGGCTGCCGACGCTGAAAGGGCAAAGCCTGCCGTTCAGGAAAAGACGGAATTCAATGAATTCCTTTCCGACCGCCAGCAGCAATCTGCCAGGGACAGCATACGAAAAGCCATCTTTGAAGCTTTTGCCGATGAGCTGAAAAAGGCTGAACAAGGCAAGGACATGTTAGCCAGATCTGCTGTTTATCGTAAAATCGCCGATGCTTTCAGAAAGGCCAAGGATGAGGAAATAGCCATCAAGTATTATCAGAAAGCAGTGGAGATTGAAGAACAATACGGAGGACACGAAATCATATCCGGTGTTTACGAGGAAATGGCCGATGCATATTATGAATCGGGAGACTTTCAGCAATCCATAACCAGCTACGAAAAATCATTGTCGGCTAAGCAAAAGGCCGGTGACAAGGCAGGTGCATCGAAAGTCCTGTCGAATATCGCCGGCGTATATGAGGTCACGTACGATTACAAGAATGCCATCGAATATTACCAGCAGTCAGCCAAGCTCAAGGACAGCATTGCCGATGAATCGGGACTGAAAGATGTCATGGACAACCTGGGGAACGTTTATTATAAACAGAAGATCCTGACAAGCTCTATTGTTTCCTATGAAAAAGCCGTAAAGATCATACAGAAACTGAATATGAAGGAGGCGCTGGGCCCTGTTTACAATAAGCTTGGTGTTGCCCATTATGAAATGGGAAACCTGGTTGAAGCGGAAAAATTCTTCAAGGAATCGATGAAAAACCTTTACGAGGCGGGAAACAGGAAAGAGGCTGCCATGACCCTCAATAACCTCGGCAATTTGTTATTCATCAATAACAAATATGAAGATGCCATTGAATATTACCAACGGTCACTGGCTTCCAAAAAAGCCGGTGAATATGATTACGGCCGCGCGGTGACCATGTTTAATATGGGGAATGCCTACCGGCGGTCGGGCAATCATGAAAAAGCGATGGAATTTTATGAAAAAAGCATACGGATATCCGACAGCCTTGATTACGATGCGCTTTACGGAAAGACCCTGAAAGCCCTGTCTGCTGTTTACCAGGCCATTAAAAAATTTGAGAAGGCCGCTGAACTGGAGGAAGAATTGAATTCACTTGACCTCGGGTCTGTCAGTATTGAATTTCCGGTATCGGAAAATGAAATGGACCTGAATATTGAAAAAACACAGGAAATCCTATCCAAGCTCAGCGAGGAAGTGCTCAAGAGAAAAGACATGGTTGAAGCCGAAGGCAATAATAAGATGGCGGATATGTATATCAACACCATCAACAAACAATATGAAAAAGAGCAACACCGGAGCCGGACCTTCCTGATCCTTTCCATCATCCTGGGCTCGGTTCTGCTCCTGACCATCATATTGGCCCTGCGGAGTTCAAGAAAAAAGAAGTGAATCACCCCTCCTTCTCCCGGAATACCGGGATACGGAGGGCGAAGCAAATCACCCCTCCTTCTCCCGGGGTACCGGGATACGGAGGGCGAAGCAAATCAATTAATACTCACTCCGGTTCCTGCTGGCTCAGACAATGCCAGCTTCCCAGGCCCCAAATGATCTCCGTGGAATCGATCGCGATGACCGGACGGTCTTTGATGCATTCCGAAAGGATGCTGAGGGCCATGTCGTCCTGCCTGCACCGGAAAACCGGTACCATCACACCTGCGTTGGCCATATAAAAATTGGCATAGGAAGCGGGGAGACGCTGTCCCTCATAATACAAGGGCTCAGGCATAGGCAATTCGATGATATTCATCTGTTTCCCGTTGGCCATTCTCATTTTTTTCAATGCGGCCAGATTTTTTTTCAGTGGTTCATGGTTTTTATCAGAGCGGTTTGGTTCTACCATGGTGATGACGGTATTCTCATTGACAAACCGGGTAAGGTCATCAACATGCCCGTCGGTATCATCGCCTTCAATGCCGTCACCCAGCCATAATACCTTATCCGCGCCATAGTATTGGATCAGGTATTCCTCGATCTGCGCCTGTGAAAGACCAGGATTTCGGTTGGGATGGAGCAGGCAGGAGGCAGTTGTGATAAGCGTTCCCTTACCGTTGACGTCAATCGAACCTCCTTCCATGACTATATCCGGGTAAAAGACAGGCAGACCAAGTAATGCGGCTACCCGTGAAGGGATCAGGGTGTCCAGCTCAGCCGCGTATTTTCCTCCCCATCCGTTGTAAAGCCAGCTCACCACTGCCTTTGACCCTATGTTTCGGTTAGTCACAAAAGCAGGACCATGATCGCGGCACCAGGCATCATTGGTAGGATGGACATGAAGGGTGAAATGATCAGGCGA
>CAYMJH010000290.1:0-4353 GCA_964390385.1 uncultured Bacteroidales bacterium
CAAGGGGTATTCCATCCAGCCATATTCTCCGGCCGCCGGAACGGGGCTCAGCACACATGAGCTGAACCAGCCCGGCTGTTACCGCGATGTGAAAGACACCACCTGCGTGGCACAGTTCAGGATCATCCGCGACGAAAAATCGGAATTCCTGTTCAGGAAAACCGACGCTGACGTATACTTCCTGGCCTGGACCACCACGCCGTGGACCCTGCCTTCGAACACGGCCCTGGCGGTGGGACCTGACATCACCTACGTGAGGGTAAGGACATTCAATCCGTATTCCTTCGCCCCGGTGACGGTGATCCTCGCCAAAGACCTGCTCCCCTCCCATTTCAGCGATAAGAACAGGGAGCTCGACCTGGCCGGCTACCAGCCCGGCGACAAGCAGATCCCTTTCAGGGTACTCGATGAATGCAGGGGAAACAGTCTCGAAGGGATCCGCTACGAACAACTCATCACCTGGGTCAATCCCGGTCCCGGCGCTTTCCGCGTGCTGACGGGCGACTTCGTCACCACCGAAGACGGCACCGGCATCGTGCACATCGCCCCCACCTTCGGCGCCGACGACTTCAGGGTGGCCTCCAAAAACGGCGTACCTCCCCTGCTGGTATCGGATAAACATCATCACCACGGTCCGCTGGTCGACAGGAAAGGGCGCTTCATTCCCCTGCACGACCTCGATGAAAATTTCATACATGAATCCGTTAACCGGGATGAATATGCCGCTTTTGCCGGCCGTTATGTGAAGAACGAATACGATGAAACCCTGAAGGAAGGCGACCCTACCGTTGACATCGACATTGCCGTTCAGCTCAAGAAAGAGAACAAGGTCTTCAGGATTGAGAAACAGGTGCACCCCTACCCGCACTGCTGGCGCACCGACAAGCCGGTGCTGTATTACCCGCTCGACGCCTGGTTCATCAAGACCACGGCGCTGAAGGACAGGATGATCGAACTCAACGACACCATCAACTGGAAACCCGAGTCGACCGGCAAGGGCAGGTTCGGAAAATGGCTGGAGAACCTGGTGGACTGGAACCTGTCACGCAGCCGTTTCTGGGGTACGCCATTGCCCATCTGGGCTACCGAAGACGGTGAGGAACGGTTGTGCATCGGCTCCGTGGCTGAGCTGAAAGCCGCGATCGGCAAGTCGGTGAAGGCCGGCTTCATGAAAGGTAATCCGCTCGAAGATTATGTGGAAGGCGACAACTCAGCCGCCAACTATGAGAAATTCGACCTGCACAGGCCATTTGTTGATGAGATCGTGCTGGTTTCATCAAAAGGAAAAAAGATGATTCGTCAACCGGAACTTATCGACGTCTGGTTCGACTCCGGCGCCATGCCTTACGCTCAAGTGCATTTCCCCTTTGGCAGCCTGCGGCTGCCGGATTCTTTTCCTGCCGACTTTATTGCGGAAGGAGTCGACCAGACCCGCGGCTGGTTTTTCACCCTCCATGCCATCGCCGTCATGCTCTTCGACTCGGTTGCCTACAGGAATATCATCAGCAACGGGCTGGTGCTCGACAAGAACGGCAACAAAATGTCGAAGCGGCTGGGCAACGCCGTCGATCCTTTCGAGACCATCCGCCAACATGGTTCAGACCCGCTCCGCTGGTATATGATGACCAACTCCCAGCCCTGGGACAACCTGAAATTCGATATCGAAGGCGTTGACGAAGTGAAGCGCAAATTCTTCGGCACCCTATACAACACCTATTCCTTCTTTGCCCTCTATGCCAACATCGACGGCTTCACCTTTTCGGAAGCGCCGATACCCCTGGAAAAAAGACCTGAGATCGACCGGTGGATCCTTTCGCTGCTGAACACGCTGGTAAAGGATGTCACTGAATATTACGAAGACTATGAGCCTACCAAGGCGGGCCGCGCCATACAGGATTTCGTGACGGAAAACCTGAGCAACTGGTACGTAAGGCTGAACCGCAAACGCTTCTGGGGCGGCGAAACCACCGATGACAAGGTGGCGGCCTACCAGACGCTTTATACCTGCCTCGAAACCGTGGCCATGCTGGCTGCGCCGCTGGCGCCCTTTTACATGGACAAGATCTACAGGGACCTGAACCGGGTGACGGGCCGGCACGCTGAACCGTCGGTTCACCTGGTGAGCTTCCCCAAAGCCGATGCCTCCTGCATTGACAAGGACCTGGAAGAAAGGATGGACATCGCCCAGCAGATGTCGTCGATGGTCCTCGGCCTGCGGCGGAAGGTGAACATCAAGGTAAGGCAGCCCCTGCAGAAGATCATGGTGCCCGTGTACGACAACGGCTTTGCCCGCCGGTTCGAAGCCGTGAAATCCCTGATCCTCGCCGAGGTGAACGTGAAAGAAGCCGAACTGCTGAAGGACACTTCGGGACTGCTCATCAAAAAGATCAAGCCCAACTTCAAGCAACTCGGTCCGCGCTACGGCAAGCTGATGAAAGACATATCGGCGGCCGTTGCCTCCTTTACCCAGGAGGACATCCAGCGGCTCGAATCGCAGGGTTCGGCCGACATCACCGCGGGCGGCGAAAAGATAACCCTCACCCTGCCCGATGTCGAAATCACCTCCGAAGACATCCCCGGATGGCTGGTGGCTTCGGAAGGCAGGCTGACCGTGGCCCTCGACGTGAACATCACCGGGGACCTGAAAGAGGAAGGCATCGCCAGGGAACTGGTGAACCGCATCCAGAACCTGAGGAAGGAGAGCGGCTTCGAGGTGACGGACAAGATCGCCATCACCATCAGGCATCACGATGAGATCAAGGCATCGGTGGAGCATTTCGGCGATTACATCAAGTCGCAGACACTGGCAAAAACCATCCGCCTTGTTGATAAAATCGAGTCGGACGACGCAAAAACGGTTGATATAGATGACACTATATCGACCCTCATCACAGTTAGTAAGATTTAATTTTTTACATGTTTATTCAAGTTTTTTTAACTATTTTTAATTAACCAATAATCCAGTATCATGGCAGAAAAGACAAGATATTCCGACGAAGAACTGGAGGAATTCAAACAGATCATCCTTGAAAAGCTGGACAAGGCAAGAAAGGATTTTGAGCTGCTGAAAAGCGCCATCACCCAAAGTGAAAGCAATGACACGCAAGATACTTCCCCTACTTTCAAAGTGCTGGAGGAAGGAGCCGCGACCCTGTCAAAAGAGGAGGCCGGCCGGCTGGCGCAGCGCCAGCAGAAGTTCATTCAGCACTTGCAGGCTGCGCTGATCAGGATCGAGAACAAGACCTACGGCATATGCCGCGAGACCGGCAAGCTGATCTCCAAGGAAAGACTGAGGGCGGTACCCCATGCGACGCTTTCGATCGATGCCAAACAAAAGCAACGTTGAGCGGCCGGAGTGAAAAACAATGAAATGATTGGAACCATCGTGTTCCAATCATTTTTTTTATCCTATCACAGGATAACCACTAAAACATAAAATACAAAAGAATTTAAACCACATCAGGACACATAAGAATACAAAAAACTAAGAATACCGGCATTTGGAAATTAACTTATGTGCCCTTTTGTGCACTTATGTGGTTAAAATTATATTTTCGCGGTAAATAAAATTCAACAGAAAATCTATGTCAAAACGCAACCTCACCATCCTGTCCGTTCTCATCGTCGTCACCATCCTGGCACTCGACCAGGTGTTCAAAATATGGGTGAAGACCCACATGACCATGGGCCAGACCATCCACGTGATCGGCAACTGGTTCCTCATCCGCTTCATCGAGAACCCGGGTATGGCTTTCGGCATTGACCTGCCGGGAAAATTCGGCAAGCCGGCCCTCACCATCTTCAGGATGGTGGCCGTGATCATCATATCCATATACCTCCACCAGCTGATCCGCAAGAAAGTGCCCACCGGACTGATCATCTGGATCTCACTCATCCTGGCCGGGGCAGCGGGAAACATCATCGACAGCGCCTTCTACGGCCTGATATTCAATGAAAGCACCTATACCACCGTTGCGCAGCTGTTCCCCGAAGAAGGCGGATATGCGTCATTCCTCTATGGCAGGGTGGTTGACATGCTCTATTTCCCGGTCATCAACACCCACTGGCCGCAATGGATCCCCTGGATCGGCGGGGAGGAATTCGTGTTCTTCAGGCCCATCTTCAACCTGGCCGATACGTCGATCTCCACCGGGGTGATTGCGATACTTGTGTTCCAGAAAAGGTACTTTAAGCATGAGCAGTGAGGGAGGGGCCTCACCCCCGTTCCCGTTAACACCTCACCCCCTTACCCCTCTCCCAAGGGAGAGGGGCGATTGGTTGTGCCTGTGGTTTGGTTTCTGCCGGTCATGCCAGAAAATCAGCTTTAGTTTTTCCAATCATTGGGAATGGATT
>CAYMJH010000291.1:0-4342 GCA_964390385.1 uncultured Bacteroidales bacterium
AGCCAAACCGCTTGTCCTCAAGTTTTGTAGCTTCCGTGATAATGCTTTTCCTGCCGCCGTTTATCAGAAAGAAGAGGGCGGCTTCAATTTTGGGCTTCATGCTTCCTTCGCCAAACATACCCTGTTCGAGGTACCTTACCGTATCCCTGTAATCGAGGAATTCAGCTATCTGCTGGCCCGGCTTTTTGTAATTCAGGTATACATACGGTACATCGGTGAGGATGTATAACTCCTCCGCTCCGATGGAAGAAGCCAGCAGTGCAGAAGCAATATCTTTGTCTATCACAGCCTCGACAGGCCTTACATCATTACGCTCATCAATGTAAACCGGTATGCCTCCTCCTCCCGCCGCAATGACAATATTTCCCCGGCTCACCAGTTGGCGGATAATACCTTTGTTCATAATGTCCAGCGGTTCGGGGGAGGGTACAACACGCCTCAGTCCGCCGCTCGACTTTTGCTCTTCCCTGAACACCCACCCCTTGTCCCTTGACAACTGATCCGCCACTTCCTGCTGAACAATGCGACCGATCCTTTTCACGGGATTTTTAAAAGCCTCGCCCTGGTGATTGACGATAACCTGGCTGATGAGACTGACCACATTTTTGCGGAGGCCGTGCTTGTTGAGCACATTGCGCAGGATCCTTTCAATCATATAGCCGATCTCGCCCTGGGTTCCCGCTACGCAAATATCCAGCGGCATCTGCGGGATGTTATAAGCTTTCTCGCCTGCGTCGTTCTTCAGCAGGATGTCACCCACCTGCGGACCGTTACCATGGGTTATGACCAGTTCATATCCGTCATTCAGCAAAAAGACGAGGTTCTCCAGCGTCTCGAAAGTGTTCTGTTCCTGCTCCTCAATGGTGCCCTTCTGATAGTCACGCTGAAGGGCATTCCCGCCAAGGGCAACTACGGCAAGTTTGCTCATAACCAAGAATATTTAATTGCTCAAAGATAGAGGAAAAGGGAGGCTTCCGGTATGATTTCAGTCAGGATAATAGAAGTCAGAAGTTAGTAGTTAGAATTGAGTAGGGAAGTATTCCTTTTTTAATGGAAGGAGGTCCTGTCAGGGTTTTTGAGGTATTTATGGCCGCGGATACCGGATTTTGAGTCTTTGTGTTAATAACTACCAATATTGTAAGGGGATACCTTATAAATATTATTCGTATTATTGGCTTCCGATCAGATTCCGATCAGACATGAATATCTGCCAACCCATGAGAAACTCTATCCAAGGAACCATGCAACCATCAGCTTTTAAAAACCGGATCATTCGGCCTTGTGCCCTCATTTTATCATTCTCCTTTTTGCTCATGTTGGGCACGGCCGCACAAACCGCCTGGTATAGTTATCAAACCGGCAACTGGACGGACTGGAGGACCTGGACCACAGATCCCTCGGGGACAACACTGGTGAATCCTTCCCACCTCACGCCTTCGTCTGCCGTCAACAACACGGTAGTCATCCTCAACGGCCGGGTGGTCACCATTCAGCCTGCGGTACCGGCCATTACCACGGTCGGCTTTACCATACAGGAAGGGGCTGTGCTCGACCTCACCACCAACACCAACGCGCATAATTTTGGCACCTTCAGCGGTTCAGGCATGTTAAGGCTTTCTACGGCAAATTTTCCGGCCTTCGCTGCCGGCACTTTTGTAAATGCAGGAGGCGGCACGGTTGAGTATTATAACATGGGGGGATTCACGCCCACACAATTCACCTACAACAACCTGATCCTTAACCTGAACAATACAGCCAATGAATTCTTTTATGATAACGCGACTGCCCTCACCATCAACGGTGACCTCACCATCAACAGGGGCACGCTGAAGATCGGGAGGAGCACCTTCTTTGGCGCTGCACGAACGGTGAGGATATACGGCAACACCTTCATTGGCGCGAATGCCCGGATGATGGTCGGAACAAGCAACTACCGGCACCAGATTTACCTGAGCGGCGATCTCACCAATTACGGCACCGTGCGCCTGACCGCCAGGACAGCACCCGATTACGATTCCAACCCCGGTGAAGGGAGTTCTGATGTTTATTTTAACAATGCCAATGCCGACCAGCAGTTATGGTGTTACGATTCAACGCTTTTTTACCGCATTGTAATAACAAAAGGAACGGACCAGACCTATGTACTGAATATTGATGCCGATGGCCCGGACCGTTTTTTCCTGTATGGAAGGAATGACCAGCAATCCAGTCCCCCAACCGTCGGCCCCCCCAATATCCCGAATAATAATGCCCTGGGCCTGCTTTCGGGCACGGTAAGGCTGGGACCCAACATCAGTCTTCCCTGCCTGGCCTACAACAATGTCTATAATATTGACGAAGATGCGCAATTATGGCTCGATGATGGCAGTATCACTTTTACCACCCTGGCCGCCAGCACCAATTCCCTGATTGTCTACGGCAAGCTCAGGATAACAGGAAATGGCACCCTGAATGCCAATGGATTGCAGGGGATAGTATTGCGCGAGTTCAGCAACTTCATCATCGAGAGCGGTACGGTCACCACCAATTGCCTGCGTACATCGGCCATCGCCGGTGTGCACAGGGGAGCCTTCTATATGCTCGGAGGTACGCTGAACATCACCGGTAATGATGTCAACTATGACGGCGGACTGGAGGCGCTTAAGGCTTATGCCAGCATGACCATCCCTTACCCCGAGAATGTATTTTTCATGAGCGGGGGCACCATCAATATACTCAGCTCTACATCCTATTCAGTGTATAATCCGCCGCCGGCCGGCTCAGGCACATACTTCAGCCTGCTGATCGGTGCCGATGCAAAAAATGTAAAGCTGACGGGGGGATCCATTAACATCACCGTACCGGCCGACCGCGATGCCTATATCAATTCCAGCGCCCCTTTCTGGAACCTTAACATCACCGCCACTTCCAATGCATACAGCGCACAGCTCATGGATTACGACGGATATGGCACCCCTTCTTTACCTGCCATGGATGCCAGGCCCCTGGTTGTGCTGAACGATTTCAACATCCAAAACAATGCTGTTTTCATTGCCAATGATGAAGATATTACGGTAGGGCATGATTTTACCGTTAATAGCGCTGCCACCTACACCCCGGGGACCAACACCACCGTTTTCAACGGCAGCGGCCCGCAGCTGTTTGACATGCAGGGACTGGTCAGCGGCAACCTGAATAACCTCAGCCTGGAAAATGCTTCCGGCCTTACCATCAATAATGCCAGTCCGGCCAATCCTGTCGTCGTTAACGCCGGCCTTAACATCGACCATGGCTGTACTTTCATCGACAATGGCCGCACCCTGCAGGTTTTGGGAGACATCACCCATTCAGGCACACATTTCAAGCCTGTCAGCGGCGCCGGCAGCATTCAGCTGGCCGGAACCGCCGCGCAAAATATTTACGGTGACGGCACGGGTACTTTTAACAACCTGTCGCTGAACAAAACGTCAGGAACCGTCACCCTGCATGCCAATACGGGTGTCACGGGAGATCTGAGGCTCGCCAATACAGCTGCAAGACTGAATATCGGTTCATCGAATCTTGCCCTTGCATCCGGGGCAGATATTTTCGACGACCTCACGGGCAGTGGCAGGAATTTTAATGCATCCCGGATGATCGTTACATCCGGACTGGTCTCTGACGGCGGAGTGAGCAAAGCCTACACCGGAACCAGTGCCTATCTTTTCCCGGCCGGCTTTTACAATGCAGGCAACAGCACGTATTACTATCTCCCGGCCTCCATACGATACAGCGTTGCACCCTCAGCGTATGGCACCGTTACAACAAGGCCGGTGAATGCCAGGCATCCCCTGGCGCAAAGTACAAATTCCCTTTCCTGCTACTGGAATACCCGGAGCACAGGATTTTCAGGGGTAGCTGCCGGTTCCGTCATCCATAACTACACCTACGACAACGCTTTTATTGGAGGCACCGAAAGCGCCTATATCCCGGCAGTTTACCGCAACAACGACGCCATTGAGTGGACGGTGATCAACGATGCTTTGCTGGTGAACGACGCCACCAACACCATCACCTATGACACAGCCTACACGGCAAACGGTGACTATACCGCCGGAGAGATGTCCGCCTTCAGTGCCATACCTGTTTTATACAGCACCGGGAACAACGGGGACTGGGACAATACCGAAACCTGGTCGTCGGTGGCAGTCGGAGGCCCTGCCGGCACTACAACCCCCGATGCCAATACGATTGTGATCATCGGAGATGCCACCCGGCACCATACCGTTACCATCAACCAGCCCAACAGGGTTTGCGGCAGCCTTACCATCTATAACGGCTCCACCCTTGACCTGAGGAACCACACGGGGCATAACTTCGAAGC
>CAYMJH010000292.1:0-382 GCA_964390385.1 uncultured Bacteroidales bacterium
TTTGGTGATTTGGTGATTTGGTCATGCGGTCTTGCAGTCAGAGATTTAGGGGTTTAGCTTTTTAGGTGTTTAGGGATTTAGGAATTTCCTAAACTGCTAAAACGCTAAATTGCTAAAAGGCTAGATTCCTAAACCGCTAAAAAGCTACTCCATCACTTTTCACTTGCCCAGCACCGCCTCTATTTCCTGCAGTTCAAAAGCATCGAATTCCGGTTTATCCAATGCTCCGAGATTGGTTTTCAGCTGCTCAACCGAACTTGAGCCAATCAGCACGGACGTCACCCGTTTGTCCTTCAGCAGCCAGGCAATAGCCATCTGAGCGAGTGACTGACCGCGTTTTTCTGCCCTATCATTGAGCTTTTGGATTATCACCAGTTTTTCG
>CAYMJH010000292.1:392-4316 GCA_964390385.1 uncultured Bacteroidales bacterium
CGGAATGCCTTTCAGGTACCGGTCAGTTAGCAGACCCTGTGCAAGGGGAGAGAAAGCGACGAGTCCGATGCCTTCTTTTTCAAGCACATCAAGCAGTCCTTTTTCCACCCAACGTTCGAACATGGAATATTTTGGCTGGTGGATAAGGCATGGTGTCCCAAGGCGGCGCATAATTTCAGCAGCACGGGCGGTTTGTTCCGGTTTGTAATTGGAGATCCCGGCATACAAAGCCTTACCCTGGCGCACGGCATGATCAAGAGCTCCCATTGTTTCTTCCAGCGGAGTATCAGGATCGGGCCGGTGAGAGTAAAAGATATCGACATAGTCGAGTTTCATGCGCCTGAGGCTTTGGTCGAGACTGGAGAGCAGGTATTTCCGGGAACCCCATTCCCCGTATGGGCCTTCCCACATCCGGTAGCCTGCCTTGGTGGAGATGATGATCTCATCACGGTAAGCCTTAAGATGGCCGGATAGGATCTTCCCGAAATTTTCTTCAGCCGACCCGGGCGACGGACCATAATTGTTGGCCAGGTCGAAATGGGTAATTCCGGCATCGAAAGCGGCAAAAATCATATCCCTGGCAACCTCATAGGGATCAACACTTCCGAAATTATGCCACAACCCCAGTGAAATGGCCGGAAGCTTTAGTCCGCTGCGACCGCAATAGTTATAAACCATTGCGGAGTAGCGTGCAGATGAAGGAGAATAACCCATGGTTAAAGATAGATTAAAGATTAAAGATCAAAGATTAAAGATCAAAGATTAAAAAGACAGAATGTTTAAAGATAGGGCTGAAATTGTATTTTTGCAAGATTAGGTTTCAGAAGGTCAGAAAACCAGTGCGCTAATGAATGACATTCAAATATTGCTACCCCACCTGTTGAGCCCGGAAAACAAAAGGGAATTGGTGTATGATGAAAATGCCCAAACCCTATCCGATCATTTCACAGGAAAGAAATACATGATCAGGGATTCAATCCCCCTGCTATTGCCCGAAAAGGAAAAAGAAGGCCTGAAAACACCGGATATCTTTCAAAAGTATCACACGGCGTTTTCCTATATCGATCATTATAATAAAGATGCTGAATTATTTTGTTACCAGGATATCCACCTGAATTTATCAAACCTGCATGAAAACAAACGGCTGCACCAGACTATTATCAGACAAATTCCCCGTGATGCAGGTTTTATCCTGGATGCCGGGTGCGGTGACGGCTGGCTGGCCTCGCAGTTAAAATCAACGGGCAGGAAACTATGTTCCATGGATGTTTCAACCGCCAATCCTTTCAATGCAGTTAAGAAATATCCTTTTCAGGGGCATGGAGCCATAGTTGCCGATGTCTATCATCTTCCCTTCAGGGAAAACACCTTTGATTGTATCGTGGCCTGTGAAATTATGGAACATACAGCCGATCCTGCCATGTTTATAAAAGAACTGGTGAAGGTGCTGAAACCGGGAGGAAAACTGATCATAACCACGCCTTACAATGAAAAAATGGAGTATACCCTTTGCGTTCACTGCAACAAACCAACTCCGGTATGTGCCCATCTGCACAGTTTCAATGAAGGCAATATCCTTCCTGTCCTTGCATCCATAGAAGGATCCAGATCGGCGATCAGGTTATTCAGCAGCAGGGCATTAATCATGCTGAAGTCTTATATACTGCTGCAGTACCTGGGCTTTTCCATTTGGAAGGCAACGGACCGCCTGTTTAACCTGGTGTTGAAAAATCCGACACGATTGATGATCCTGGTTGAAAAGCAATTTTAAGGAGAGGGGCAACCTTCTTATAAATCAATAAGTTAATAACAGGCAATCCGTGATCCTTGTTCCCCTTTTCTCCCCCTTGTTTGCATATTTCCAAAAAATCACTTTATATTTGATGGTACCTAAACTATGAGCGATAATTAATTTAAACCTTATTATAATGAATACAGAAGTTCATTTTGCGCTGGGTTGGATTGATAAGGCTATCATAGGCATCTATGTGCTTTTTACCATTGGTATCGGATTCATTCTGCGCAGGTATATGAAATCGAGCCATCAGTTTTTGATGGCCGGCAAATCAATTCCCGCTTGGATTACAGGACTGGCTTTCATTTCCACGAATCTTGGTGCCCTGGAGGTCATCGGGATGGCTGCTTCAGGCGCCAAATACGGCTGGGCAACCTGTCATTTTTACTGGGTTGGTGCCATCCCTGCCATGATTTTCCTTGGTCTTTTTATGATGCCTTTTTATTATGGATCCAAAGCAAGGTCAGTCCCCGAATATTTGAAATTCAGATTTGATGAAAAAACACGCGGATTCAATGCATTTTCGTTTGCCATCATGACGGTGCTGGCATCGGGAATCTCGATGTATGCCCTGGCCGTGTTGATGGAGACCCTGATAGGGTGGGACTTCACCCTGAGTATTATCGTTTCGGCCGTGATCGTGCTGGTCTATACTTATCTCGGGGGCCTTACCTCGGCCATTTACAACGAGGTGCTGCAGTTTTTCCTTATTGTGGTAGGCTTTCTGCCCCTGGTTTTTCTTGGGCTCAAAGGTATCGGCGGATGGGAAGAACTGAAGATCAGGCTGGCCGACGTAGCGCTGAGCGGCACACATCAATTCGGGGAAGGTGCCTATACCCATACCTGGAAATATATGCACAGTTCCAACGCCAATCCCATGGGTGTTGAATGGTTCGGCATGGTAATGGGTCTCGGATTTGTGTTGTCATTCGGATACTGGTGCACCAATTTTCTGGTTGTACAGCGGGCCATGGCTGCCAACTCCATGATGGCTGCCAGAAAGACTCCCCTGATCGGGGCTTTTCCGAAAATGTTCCTTCCTTTCCTGGTGATCCTGCCCGGCATGATCGCACTGGCATTGACCACGTTGCCCGAAAGCGGTTTTGATCTTCCGCTTAAGAACGGAGATTATGATTATGACAAGGTGATCCCCATGATGCTGGGACATTTCTTCCCTACGGGAGTTCTGGGTTTGGGCCTTACTGCCCTTATGGCATCCTTCATGTCGGGTATGGCCGGCAATGTTACCGCCTTTAATACGGTATGGACTTATGACATCTATCAAAGCTATATTGCCCCGGGAAAATCTGACAATCATTATCTCTGGATGGGTCGGATGGCAACCATTGCAGGAGTTGTGATCAGTATTGGTGCTGCCTATATTGCTAAGTTGTTCAATAATGTAATGGATTTCCTGCAGCTTGTGTTTGCCTTCATCAACGCACCCCTGTTTGCCACTTTTCTGCTGGGTATGTTCTGGAAAAGAGCTACAGGCCACGGTGCATTCTTCGGCTTGTTGAGCGGTACAACCGCCGCCGCTATACATCATGGCTTATCCGCACCTGCCAATGCCGCAACCCTTATTAAAGGAGGCTGGCTGGTGGGAGGTGCTGAAAATGTACTGAAGACTTACCCCAGCGAGATGGCCCAGAACTTCTGGACCGCTATCTGGGCCTTTTCCGTTTGCTTTGTCGTTACTGTCCTGATCTCATTAGCCACGAAACAGAAGAAAACCAATGATGAGTTAAAGGGCCTGGTATATTCCTTGACGCCGAGGCCCAAGGAAAAAGATGTGGCCTGGTTTCAGCGGCCTGCATTCCTGGCCATCATCGTGGCGGTCATAGCAATAGTATTAAATATTATTTACTGGTAAGGAGGAATAACCATGGGTATTGATATTAAACTTCCGATCGGACTGATGTTTTCAATTCTTGGCATAGTCCTGGCCCTATACGGATTCATGACGAGAACAGATCCTGATATGTATCATAAGTCGCTGGATATCAACATAAATCTGTGGACCGGAGCTGTCATGCTGGCATTTGGTCTGATCATGATCCTGGTCTCCGTGTTTCAGCGCAAGGAAGATGAGGGAAAGCAGGCGGAGTGAGAATATAGTGACAAGTGAC
>CAYMJH010000293.1:0-4305 GCA_964390385.1 uncultured Bacteroidales bacterium
AGTCTTCAAGTCTTCAAGTCTTCAAGTCTTCAAGTCTTCAAGTCTTCTGGTCTGCTGGTCTTCAAGTCTTCAAGTCTTCAAGTCTTCAAGTCTTCAAGTCTTCTAGTCTTCAAGTCTATCAGTCTATCAGTCTATCAGTCTATCAGTCTATCAGTTTATCAGTCTATCAGTCTATCAGTCTGTAGCCTGTAGCCTGCATTCTATTCACTTTTCACTTTTCACTTTTCACTGTCTAACGCAGGTAATCCCTGTAATTCTTCAAATAATAAAGCATCCTCCTATACTGGTGCGCAGTGAAAATGCACTTGCATCCGTCAAGGCTTTCCGACATCAGGTTGGCCACTGATGGCACATAGGGTATGCCCATAATATCCGCATGGTTGCCGGTATAAGCGCAGGCAGTGTCAACCCAGCCGAAAAGGTTCGGATCGGCCCAGGTGTCGCACAGGAAATCCCCGCTTTCAGCGCAATTGTTCTGGTCCGCCCTTTCAGCACCGCCCAGGGATTCATGGGTTGACAACAACCCGAAGAAATGCCCCATCAGGGTGACCAGGTAATTGCCGCTGACCATTGCCTGATCAAGAAAGATAGTGTTCCGCGTGGTATCATCCGGGAAAAACGTAAATCCGTAACACCTCACCGAATCGATCCAGATGGAATCCACAAGGTAAAGGTTGATAGCCCCTTCCCGGCTGTGCTTTTTTACCAGTTCAACCGCTGAGCTGTCATCCCACAGCATGCCGTAATGATAATCGTTTACATAGGCTACTGAGGCCAGTCTGAAAGACAGGTTGATCGGACTGAAATATTGATTCAGGAAACTGACGGCTGTCGCCAGATCGTCTTCATCGCAGCGGGCCAGGCCCTCTTCATTGCGGACGATATAGGCCACAACAGAAAGATCAGCTGTATAATATGCTGAAGCGGAATTATAAGTTAATGACTCTTCCTCGTTCCGGTTGGATGTGATTACATCGATCCATTCACGGGTGGCCTTTGTTCCGTCAGGAAGCTGTGCCCGCAATGAAAAAACGACGGATGTCATCACGACAGTTAAAAGAAGAGGCAGGTGCCTGCGCTCACAAATCATGTATTTATATGCGGTTGGGGTCTTGTACATATCTGTTTTGCTAATCTGTTTCCAGTTGTTCGGGATCCGGAGCAGGTATCATTCATCTTCATAGAAGAGGTTACTTTCACCGATGATCTTCAGCTCGGTCCTGCGATTCAGCTGCCTGCCTTCCGGATTATCGGAGCCGTCCGGGTGAGTATTGGGGGCAACCGGAACGCTTTCTCCATAACCTTTTGCCTGCAGCCTTTCCGCTGATATTCCCTTTTCCGTCAGGTATTTTACGACACTCTCAGAGCGCCGCTGCGAAAGCTTGATATTATATTCATCGGTACCCGTGCTGTCAGTATGGGATCCTATCTCTATGACGGCATTGGGAAAAAGGTCGATCAGTGGCAAAAGCGAGGTGTCGATGGTATTGATGGCTTCAGGTGTCAGCCTGTACTTGTCATGTTCATAATATACATTAAACCTTACTGTTATCTCCGGCAGGTAATTAACACCTGTTTCACTGAGTATCAATGTATCATTGCAATCACTCCCTTCGGTCGAAAGGTTGACCACCTTATCAAAAAAACCATAGTTTTTGATGACGATCCTGTATTGCCTGCCGGTTTCAAGGCTGAATGCATAACGCCCGTTCTCATCTGTTTCGGTTTGCCCGATCAGCATTTCCGCACCGGTTTCCTTTTCCAGCTGATAGAGGTCAACAGGGACCCCCTGCAACAAGGCATTTTCTTCCGGAACCTCAAGATTAAGATGGTATCTGTCATTGAGCTGGTCATATATATCAAAATTGCTGCTGTTGTGCACGATCCCGTAGGATGAAATGCGCGTGCATTCATTAAACTGAAAATAGAACAGGTCATCGCAGCAAGTGCCGTTGCTCATGGAAACGGAACCGGGACGGTTGGAAGAAAAAAAGCCTTCCCTTCCGTTTTTCATCAGGACAAAAAACAGGTCATCGTACGATGTATTGAGGGGTTTGCCCAGGTTGACCGCATCGGACCACTGGTTGGCCGAACCTGTTGCACGGTAAAAATCGAAACCTCCGTAACCATTCCTGCCGGCTGAGCTGAAATACAGGGTGCGTGTCTGCAGATCATAAAAAGGACAGCAGTCATCTGCCGCAGAATTGATACTTCTTCCCGGATTCCTTGGCTCCCTGTAATTTTCCGAAAGACGTTCGGGTCCGGTATACCAGATATCCAGGCCTCCCTTCGTTCCGGGCCTGTCGGAAACAAAATACAGGATATCCTCACCGGTACGCAGGTTTTTGCCTATGGCCGGCTGGGTGCTGGTATAATTTTCCGTGTTTACAGGATATGGCAGTTTAACAGGCGGCTGCCATTGCCCATCGCGTTTCCGGCTCAGGTATATTTCGCTGATTTCCCTGTTCTGCCAGTTGATCCGGCTTCGCGTAAAGTACATCCGGTTTCCGTCCTCCGATATCACCGCATTGCCTGTATTCAGACCGGGATCATTGACAGGACCCTCGAGCAGGCCCGCCTGGGTCCACCTGCCGGAGTCCCTTTCCGCCACATAGAGCTGACGGACCTGCCGTCCTGACTGGTATTCATCAGGGACAAGTGCTCCGTAAAGCAAAGTATTCTCGTTTACGGGGAAAGGAGAGAATTCAATATGCGATCCGTTGATTACGGGTCCAAGATGCTGAATGGTGACTGAGTCCCTGATGTCGCGGTTCGAAAGTGCCCAGTTTGCACTTTCAACATAGGCAGACGAAAGCTTCCGGTACTGCATAGGATCATGCTTCCGGTGATAAACCCTGCGGAAATGGCTGAAGTCTTTAATGGCGGCATCATATTCTTCAAGGTTCAGCCTGATGATGCCCCGGTAATACCAGGCTGTCTTGTATTTCTCCGGAGCCTTTTCCAACAAAGCGGTAAAGCCTGTATCCGCTTTTCCGTACTGCCGCGTCAGGAAATAAAGCCTTGACAGGCGGTATAACGACTTCAGGTCTTCCTTTTCAAGCCTCACATAACGGTCATAGGATTCAATGGCCCCGAAAACATCGCCTTTATTATAACGGCTCACGGCATTCCTTTTCAATTCACCGGCCATTGTCCGGGTCGTATCAGTTGCATAGGCAACGGCGGATTTCATCACCAGGCCGGCAAAAAGCAGGGTGGCCACGGCCGGCCATAAAAAGCCGGTCTGCCTGCGATGCAACATCCTATTCCTGTTCACAGCATGTAACATGGCTCGATGGATTCCTTTAACCGTGTACTGAGGTTCCGGTAAACCAGCGATACTTCAAAGGCTCCATAGAAATTGGTCGCCTTCCGGAAGGTTGAAATATTGATATCGTAACTGAGAAAAACATCAAAGTTCAGCAGGCTGATCCCTGTACCGATCATTACGGCATCCATGTTCCTTACCGGATTAACCCGCAGGGAAGCAAGGGCGTAAATACTTTTTACCGGACCGGCAGCGGGAAAGGAAAATCCCAGCAGGCTGCCCCCGATGAATTCACGCGCTCCCGAAGTGGCGCTGTAAAGTACCATTGGATGCAGGCTGATTCTTTCTGTTAAAGGGATCAGCATGCCGGCATGCATATGATAACGCACCGGCAGGTGATCCTCTTCGTTGTTTTTCAAAAATGACTCTGCCGGCCGGTTCAGGTGAAAGACTGCAATACCGGCAGTCATCCTGTAGTCTTCCATGACAGCCCTCCATAAAAAGCCGGCATTGCCATCAAAATAAAACAGCCTGTCCGTCAGCAGGCTTTCATAACTGGGCAGACCGGCATTAAACCGATTGTCAACCGTACTGAATTGAGATCCAAAGGTAACTTCATCCTGGTTAAACCTGCGGAAAACCAGTCCGGGTTGCAGTCCCAGGACAAACTGATGATTGCCCCGGAACAGCGAATAGCTGACAGATATATGAAATTTATCCGTTACCAGGTAGCTGCCCGATGAAAGATCATGCACCAGGCTTGCTCCGATGCCCAGCGCCCGGGGGCCGGAGAAAATTCTTCGGTCGGCCGAAATACTGTAGGTGTTGTAAGGGGCTTCAATCTGCCTCCACTGATTCCGGTAGTTGTTCACCAGCCTGAAGTCAACCTCCGACACCCCGGTGTTTGCAGGATTTATCAAGAGTGGCGCGGCATGAATCTGGGTAAAATGGACATCCTGGGTCAGGGCTTCAGGAAGTGAAAAAAGTGCCGACACCAGAACAATTATTACATTTTTTAATCCGGCTGTCTTCAAAAT
>CAYMJH010000294.1:0-4305 GCA_964390385.1 uncultured Bacteroidales bacterium
GATTCTGCTGCCGGAAAATTTTGATGAATTTTACCTGGTTACCATACAGGCCCGACAGGGCTTCAAACTTCGGAGCCAGTGCCTCGCAGGGAGGGCATTCGGTGGAATAGAAGTCAACTACGGCATTTTCGGCCTGCAGGACTTCCTTCTCAAATTCATCAGCATTAATTTCTTTCATATTTCAGTCAATAAATCAGTAAATCAATAAATTAACAAATCAACAAATCAACAAATATTAAAAAAGTACTCCATCCCCATCTCCAGCAACTCCTTCACCGGCCTGCAGTCGGATGCATTCAGCCGTCCTGTCCGGTTCTTTGCCACCGAGGCGCATCCGCCGCCGCATGCCAGTTGCAGGCTGCAGGTTCTGCATTCAAGTATGCTCAGGACGTCGCGATTTTCCCATTCGCGTATCCTTTCCGTTTTAAGGGATATTTCGGGGAAAAAGGTGCCCAGGGCCTCTTCGGTTTTTCCGGCGGTTGCGGTGCAGGAATACAGGCGGCCTGTGTAATCAAAGGCCCATTCGGTTTTGCATCCGGGACAGGAATCAAAGAGGGGGTCGGGCAGCCTTCCGTTTTCCGAGAGGAATTTTGATACGGAAAAAGCAGGCTGGTGAAATTCAGCTATTTCAGGATGCCGCAAGGCTAGTTGATATACCTGCTCCCACAGTTCCAACCGGCTCATAAGCTTTTCCGGCACATCCTGGCAGTAATGCAGTTCGTAATTACGGCCGATCTGGGTTTTAAAAAGCGGATTCCGGGTCCACCCTGCTTCAACCGCAAACCTTGCCAGCTCAGGCAGGGCCTGGATATTTTCACGGTCAACCACCATCCGGAGGTTTACAGGTATGCCTGCTTCCAGTGTTTTATCGATGCCGGCCACGATCTTGTCAAAGGTTGAACTCCCGTTTTTCAGTTTTCGACGGGTATTATGAATGGAGGCAGTTCCGTCAAGGGTTACCTGGATCTCCTTAATGGCTGTTCCCTGCAGGGAACCGAGATAGTCTTCGAGGTGATAGCCATTGGTGACTATGGCCAGAGGAATCCTTTCGGAAGAACAGCGCTGAAGGAAATATTGCATGGCGCTGAAATGCACCGGAGTCATCAACAGGGGTTCCCCGCCAAAAAGTGTTATATATTTTTGTCTTGTAGTAAAAGCAGACCGGATGTAGGAAAAGAAAGCATCAATGACCTGTTCATGCAGGATTTCTGAAGGATTGGAATAACCTGACTGGTAGCAATAGGAACAGGAGAAATTACAGCCGTAGGTAGGGATAAAGAAAAGCTGTACCTCGTCTTTTTCCCTTTCATCCAGGAAATTCAGGTAGGCATTCCGGAATCTGGCAGCCTCTTCCGCCTCATCAACGGCATATCCTTTGGCGGCAAAACCGGGATCGGGCAATACCTGGCCATTCCTGATGCGTTCAGCTTCTTCGGGCTCAAGATGATCGGCATTCCCGGATAACAGGTTCAGGATATAGGATTGCCCGGTTTCCCTGGTGGTGATTACAATATTATGCCTTGAAAGGCGCATGAATCAATCAGCTTCTAATCATGACAGCCTGCCACAACCCTGGAATTCTTGGCGCAGCATTGCGCCGTCTTGGTTTTCTTTTGTTTCTTCTTTTTAATCAGTGTTTTCATCGTATGGTTTTTTCAAATGAATGATGAAGTAAAGAAACCATGCGGTAATGAATTCAGTTTCCGCAGCCGCAACTGCATCCGGCCGGTTTTGTCCCGGCCAGCGTGAAGCTCGATACTTCGATATCCCCTTTCTTGTAGGGATTGGATTCCTCCAGTATGCTGATGTTGATAAAGCCTGCCCTTTTTAAGGTTTCCAGGTAGGCATCCTTTGTATCAGCCCCGGCCCAGCATTCAGCCACAGCCTGAGGATCATTGCGATAGTGATCGGGCACTTCTTCCATGGCATAAATATCGCTCACCACAAACCTGCCTCCCTTTTTCAGCAGGCGGTAAATCTCATTCCACACGGCCTGCTTGTCAGATGCATGATTGATGGTGCAGTTCGAGATGACCAGGTCGACGATACCGCCCGGAACGGGGATATTGTCAAGACTGCTTTTGATGAACTGAACATTGGTTATGCCAAGCTTTTCAGCGTTCAGCCGGGCCTTTTCCAGCATGGCATCGGCAATATCAATACCATAGACAAAGCCCCCGGGTCCGACTTCTCCGGCCATCCGCAATACGTCAGTGCCCCTGCCGCTTCCGAGATCGACACAAATCTCCCTTTCCCTGGCCCCGGCATATTGTACCGCACTTCCGCAGGAAAGACAGCAGGGTTCGGCAGCGAGGCTGTTGTATCGGATTTCTATCGGCTTTGTATCCATGGATTATTTTGTGGAAGCAATTAAGGCACCAAAGATAGCACCGAAAATTATACTTGACAAGGGATTTGAAGTGATAGGGCAGGATCCTGTTCTGCATCCCACCAGTTTGTAATAGGCAAAGCCGGCGACCCCCCCGATTACAATGCCCAGTATTATCCTCATTACCATGGGTTTAAAGAATGTTTTTATTTTTTCCATTCAATGTTTTTACTAAAATATAAATATATACATATATATATAAATGCAAATATAGAAATAATTCTCATGTAAAAAAAGAAATTGTTAAAACATTTTATGCCTTTTACTGTTTAATAAAGTAAACTATATTTGCTGCCTGTAGAAAGCCATGGGAAGGATACTGGTCATAGCGTTTTCGGTGTTTTACCTGACCGCGGTTGCAGGGCTTCCGCTTACGGTCCATTATTGTCATGGCAGCATTGCATCCGTGCAGGTCTTTGCAGAAGGTGTGGATTGCTGTTGCGGTCATGATATGGCGGCAGACCGGTGCTGTCTTAATGTCCGTTACTGGCTGAAAGCCGAAACCGACAGCCAGCTGGCCAGCCAGCTTATGTTTCTGTCTGTATATGAAACCGCGCTGGTCATGGATTGGCAAAAGAGCTTCCAGGATCTTCCCATACATGACATTGCGCTAATTTACCCTCATTATGATCTTCCTCCTCCTGAGCCGGTTCCCATATGGCTCATGGATTGTTCCCTTACCTATTACGGATAATCGTTGAATTTTCCTTCAGGGGCATGGTTATATCCGGTCATCCCGCGGATATCCTGTCCTTTTTCTTCCCGGCCGGGAAGCCGGTAAATCATGAGTAATAAAATGATTAACAAAAGATTATCCGATGAAAACATTCATAAAACCTATATTGATATTATGCCTGGGCATTGCCTTTGCAGGCATTTCCTTTGCCCGGGAAACCTCAGCGGTTGATACCACACAGTTTAAAGTTTCGGGTGTATGCGGTATGTGCAAGAGCAGGATTGAGAATGCTGCCCTGATCAAAGGAGTCAAATGGACGCAGTGGGATTTGGAAAGTGAAGTCCTTACGGTTATTTACCGGTCTGATAAAATTGAAGCTGATGCCATACACCGCGCTGTTGCCCAGGCAGGTCACGATACGGAGAAGGTAAAGGCCACGGATGAGGCTTATATGAAACTGCCCCGGTGTTGCGCCTACCGGGACGGTGTGCATAAACATTAACCCTTCGTGGTGATGTTCCGAAAATCGATAGTTTCATTCCTTTTTATCTCTTTGTTTTTTTCCGTGCCGGCGCAGCATGGTAATGATCCTGTCAGGGGCAGGGTATTGGAAGAAAGGAATGACCTTCATGAACATCCTCTTGTGGGAGTGAACCTGTATTGGCTTGGCACGCAACAGGGTGCCACCACGGATACCGGCGGATATTTTGCCATCGATCCCTTACCCGGGAATACCTTGCTTGTTTTCAGCTATATCGGTTATCATAACGATACCGTTGAGGTGAAAGACCGGCGTTTTGTAAAAGTGGTCATGAAGGGCAATCTTGAACTTGACGAGGTTAAGATCGTGCACCGGAGGCGGGGCACCCAGATCAGTGCCATCGATCCGATCAAAGTGGAAAAGATCAATGAGAAGGAATTGCTGAAAGCTGCCTGTTGTAACCTCAGCGAAAGCTTTGAAACCAATCCTTCCGTTGACGTCGCCTTTACAGATGCCATCACGGGCACCAAACAGATTCAGATGCTGGGACTGGCCGGTCCCTATACCCAGATCACCAGGGAGAATATGCCGGATGTCAGGGGTCTTTCTGCCATTTACGGACTGACCTATATTCCAGGCCCCTGGATCCAGGGCATTATGATGAACAAGGGAACGGGCTCTGCGGTCAACGGATTTGAAAGCATTGCCGGACAGATCGACGTTCATCTTCGCGATCCCGAATCAATGGACCGGTTGTAT
>CAYMJH010000295.1:0-4294 GCA_964390385.1 uncultured Bacteroidales bacterium
CACCGATTTCAGATAGAAAAATTCGTGTAGGGCTTGTTGGCTATGGTGTTTGCAAATTTTCGGCTGCGTTTGGATTTCAGAATCATCCAAATGTTGAAATTGCAGCAGTAAGCGATCTTTTCCCAGACCGTTGTGCCAAGCTGGCGGAAAGGGTAAGGTGCAATAAAACGTATCCATCGGGTGAAGAACTGATCAAAGACACTAGTATTGACGCAGTATTTATTGCTACCGATCCGCCCAGTCATGCCAAGCTAGCTATACTGGCATTAAAAAATGGCAAGCATGTGGCCTGTGCGGTTCCGGCTGTTTGGGGATCTTTGGAGGAAGCGGAAAAATTGTATGAAACAGTTAAACAAACAGGTTTAAAGTATATGATGTTTGAAACCTCCATGTTTCATGAAAATCTGTATGCAATGCGTCAAATATTCCATGCAGGGGGATTTGGGAAGATTGTTTATGCAGAAGGTGAGTATTGGCATTATGACGAAGAGGGTATTTCTTCTTATAAGAATTGGCGTCATTGTTCACCTCCCCTGTGGTATCCGACTCATGCAACTGCCTACTATATCGGTGTTGTGAATGGATCCTTTTCAGAAGTTTTCGCTTTTGGAATGCCAAGTGATTTTGAACGTTATAAGCAGGAAAATCAATACAACAATCGGTTTTCCACTGAAGTTGCCCTGTTCCGAACCAATGATGGAGGAATGGCAAGGATGAGTAAAAGTATGGATTCCCGGGGAGAAGGTTATGGCGGAGAGACCGGAAGAATAAGGGGAACTAAAGGATCATATTATGATAAATATCAAGGTGATGAGAAAAATCTACCTGATTTGGAAAGACCTCCTCTCCCTCCGGGGGTGGATGCAGGGGGTCATGGTGGCTCTCACGGCAGGTTGATGGATGAATTTGTATCGGCAATACTTCAGGACCGCAAACCGCTTGTCGATGTGGCTATGGCCTTGAATATGACGGTCGGGGGAATTGTGGCGCACCAATCGGCATTGAAAGACGGTGAACTCATGAAAGTCCTGCAGTTCAGTTATTGATTGAAATTGCATAATTGTCAGATTAAAAGTATAATGGTCAAGGAGATGAAAAATAAGTCATTCCAGATTTCCAGGAGAACCCTGATTAAAAATGCAGCGCTTGCCGGATTAGGGGGAGTTGTTCTCCCTCTTTCGAGTCAGACTGCTGCAGCAGGAGCGAAGAAAAAGCCGGGTCTCATTGAGCTGGAAAACAGCAAGCAGGGGACCGTTGAATGGCAACTGCAGTTTACCGGTTTTGAATCCCCGGCCACGATGGCTTCCTATCCGATGGTGAGAAATCTCCGTTCGATCAGCATAGAGGGATTTGTGACCGAAACAAGCCTGTATCCAGGGCAGAGCCTGGATCTGAAAGTCAGCATGGATCCTCCGGGAAGGTTTGTGCTTGATATCTACAGGATGGGATATTATGGAGGAACAGGTGCCCGGTTCATGACGCAGTTAGGCCCCTTCGACGGTATCACTCAGGCGGTCCCGATGATGTCCATGGAACGCCTCCGGGAATGCAACTGGGAAAGTGCGGTTACTTTTACGATTCCTGAGGATTGGCCGAGCGGGATTTACCTTGGAAAATTATCGAGGGATGAAAAATTCGGCAAACAGAGTTATATAATTTTTGTAGTAAAGGAACGGCGTACATCCGATATTTTATGCCAGGTCAGCGACCTGACATGGCAGGCATACAACAAATGGCCCGCCAGGGATTCACTATATGACGACGGGGGAACATCGGTATGGTATACCGGACCAAATGTGAGAGTGAGCTTTGACCGGCCCTACGCGAAATATTGCCAGCTCCTGGAAGCCCCGCTGTCAGCCGGTTCAGGTGAGTTTCTGTTATGGGAGCATCCTCTGGTATTCTGGCTCGAACAACAGGGATACGATGTTACCTACTGCTCAAATCTCGACCTGCATTTCGACCCGGAAATCCTGATGCGGAGCAAAGTCTTTATTTCAATGGGGCACGATGAATACTGGTCAAGAAAGATGTATGAGGAGGCAACCAAGGCACGTGACAACGGATTGAGTTTTGCCTTCCTTTGCGGTAATTCAGTAGCCGGGGAGATTCAGTTCTACGATAGTTTTCTTGACAGACCAGGTCGTGTTTTTGCAAAAACACCCAATGTCAATTTTCTTGACGAATCGAAACTGATGGGAGTAAATTCCTATGGTGTGGGTTACGGCGACTGGGTGGTGAAAAACCATGACCACTGGATTTATGAGGGAACGGGACTGAAAGAAGGCGACAGGATCCCTGCCATGATCGGGTGGGAGTTCCACGGCAACCCTGATCCGGATATAAAAGGGCTGGTTGTGGTAGCCGAAAGCGAACTTTCCCAGACTGAAAGGTTACATTCGGGCATCATCTATCAGGGACCCAAAGGGAACTGGGTGTTCAATGCCGGCACATGTTGGTGGTCGGAAGGATTGTCACAGCCACCCGGGCACATTCCGGCCGGTGATGCCGGAATGGAAGAGTCTCCGTATCTTTATGCAAAGGATCCTTACAGCCGTTCAGCACCGGCAGGTCATAATCCTGGTGGCCGTACCTTCGGGGTAAATCAGCAAATTCAGAAAATTACGGCCAATGTACTGAACCGGATGATTCAGGATTCCCCGAAGAAATAATACGCTTATTGAAATGAATAACATCGTAAATTTTTCCAGATGAAAGAAAATAGTTTAAATCCGACTTCCGGCCGTCGCCGGTTCATCCAGCTGGCTGGTCTGGGAGCCGGGGCAGGTATATTGGGATTAAATCACGCATGTTCTGTAAAAGGAAAGTTCACCAAACCGGAAGTGGCAGGATTTGAAGACAGCGGGCCCAAACCGGAGACTGATAAAACCTGGATGCCGGTTTCAGACAGAAAAATACGCGTGGGACTTGTCGGTTATGGAGCGAGCCACTTTGGTGCCGCTTTTGGATTCCAAAATCATCCCAATGTGGAAGTGGTAGCAGTCAGCGACCTGTTCCCTGACCGTTGTGCAAAACTAGCCGAAGTAACCAGGTGCAATAAAACCTATCCGTCACTGGAAGAACTGGTTAAGGACGACCGGATTGAAGCTGTTTTTGTGGCTACTGATGCCCCGAGTCACAAAAAACACTGTATCGAAGTGTTGAACCATGGAAAACATGTGGCAGTGGCAGTTCCCGCTGTTTTCGGATCACTTGAAGATGCAGAGGAACTGTTTGAAGCAGTAAGGCGGAGCGGCCTGAAATTCATGATGTTTGAAACTTCATGTTTCCGTGCCAACCTCTATGCCATGCGCCAGATATATAAATCCGGGGGATTTGGCAAGATTGTATACGCCGAGGGTGAGTATTATCACGGCCCTGGACTGGTTAACGGAAGTGGAACGCCTTCGTATAAAAACTGGCGCGTCGGAATGCCCGCACAATGGTATCCCACACACAGCAATGCTTACTATGTCGGTATAACCGATCTGCCTTTTACCGAGGTGTCCTGCATTGGAAACCCTTACCATCCGGATAAATCGGCAGACAACCGGTATAACAATCCTTTCAGGGATGAGATTGCACTACTCCGTACAAAAGATGGTGGAATAGCACGGATGGCCAGGACCCGGACTCCCGGTATGGCCAGTGAAACAGGCAGGATACAAGGAGAAAAAGGATCCTACTATGAGGAATATAAAGGATATGAAAAAAACCTCCCCGATTTAGAACGTCCACCGCTCCCTCCCGGGGTACCAGCGGGCGGACACGGCGGTTCTCATGGAAGATTGACCGATGAATTCATTACATCCATTCTTCTGGACCGTAAACCGCTTGTTGATATAGCCATGGCACTGAATATGACTGTACCTGGAATCGTAGCCCACCAATCCGCCCTGAAAGAGGGTGAATGGATGAAAGTCCCGCAGTATACCTATTGGGAGTAGCACCGGATTTCCCCGTATGCTCCGTAATGTTTTTGAGAAATGAAAAAGAATGCATTCCAGAATTCCGGGAGAGCCCTGAAAATAAAGGTGGTACTTACCGGATTCGAAAATAAAAATCCCGGGCCGATTGGTGTAGAAAACCGGACTGAAGGGAATTTGGGTGCCACTGCTGCCCCGGTTCGCAAAAAACAGCTTTTCCCCCTGGGATGTGTACTTGCTTTGGTTCTGACAAGTCTGGTCTCTTGCATAACGGATGCGGATAAATCGAAAAAACAGGTTCTTCATTATCAATTTTCTGAAGGTGATGTGTCCCATTTCATCCTGAAAAATAAAAATGGAATGGAGGT
>CAYMJH010000296.1:0-4288 GCA_964390385.1 uncultured Bacteroidales bacterium
AAAAAAATCAGATGACGGAATTGAATATCGAACAAGGAACACCGAATATCGAATAACGAAGATAATGCGCTCTTTGTCTTATCTTCAGCATTCGGTGTTCGATGTTCCTTGTTCATTATTCATTATTCATATTATTTTGTTATTTGATAGATTAATAATGAACGTCATTGTAAGAAATCTTTTCTTTATTCTCTTTGCGCCTCTGCGTCTTTGCGAGAAATCTTTTCTTTATTCTCTTTGCGCCTTTGCGAGAAATCATTTTTTCTTATTCTCTTTGCGAGAAATCTTATTCCAGGATATGTCTCGCGAAGGCCCGCCCGAACTCCAGCAACTGTTCACGCTTTTTCGCATCGGGTGAGAATTTATTAACGATTCCTTCCATCACCACATTCAGTTTAAGGGCTTTCAGATGATTTTCAATGAGCTTAACCGCTTCCCCGCTCCAGCCATAGGAACCAAAAGCAGCCGCCTTTTTGCCCCTGTCCCGTATGGGATTGATCAATGCAAACAGCTTGTAAACAGGCAGCAGGGTATTCTGGTTGATGGTAGGAGATCCGATGAGGATGGATTTGCTTTTCACGATGAGCTCTTCCAGGTCACCGGGCAGCATTTTCTCGATATCAGCAAGGGTGACATGGAGGCCGGTCACTTCCCTGATGCCTTCAGCAATGGTTTCTGCCATTTGTTTGGTATAGCCGTAGGCCGAAACATAGGCAATCAGCACCCGGTTATCGTCGCATAGCGAATCGGCAATATACTGTTCGGCATATCGCTCGGTCAGCCCCACGATCTCCTTCCAGGTGGTGCGGAGAATAGGTCCATGGCCGGGGCAAATGCACCGGATATCGAGCGGCCTGATCTTTTCAATGGCTTTTACCATATACGGGCTGAAAGGTTTCAGAATGACATCAAAATAGTATTTGAATGATTCGCTGTAATCACCCACCAGATCATCAAACATGCCCGGATGGCAATAATGGGCCCCGAATGAATCGCAGGTAAACAATACCTTATCCTCTTCGGCATAGGTATACAGGGTGTCCGGCCAGTGAAGGTTGGGAGCACTGATGAAATGAAGGGTCTTGTTTCCCAGGCTCAGCGTGTCACCGTCCTTTACAAAACAATACGAAAAAGGCTGTCCCACAATGTCCTGAAGGTAAGTGATGGCCTGGCGGCTTCCGTAGACAACGGCCTGAGGCGCAATTTCAAGCAGGGCTTTAAGGCTGCCCGAATGATCGGGTTCGGTATGATTCATGATGATATAGCTAATGTCTTTGGGATCCGTAACCTTGCTGAGCTTATCCAGATAAACATCGCTGAAGGTCTCCTTCGCCGTTTCAATAACAGCTTTTTTGTCAGCATCAATGAAGTATGAATTATAGGTCGTTCCGTGCCTGGTTTCCATGACGATGTCAAAAGTGACAATGCTGTCATCCAGTATCCCGATCCAGCGTATATCGCGGGTCACATCCAGTATCACATTGTTTTCCATGGGAGGCGATGTATTGGTTTTTCCAAAGATACAGCGTTTCCCTAAACCTTGAAACCATTCTGTTCTGTCACCCAAAAAAAAAGAATGAGGTGTAACGGATTTGTTTAGATTTGCATATGGTTTGAAGTCCAGCTTTATTGTCATGAAAATAATCCGCCATTGTCTATCTTTACCGATACTGGTAATTTCACTCCTAATGCCTTCTCAGTGGATCAAAGCACAGCTTGCAGATACGCTTAAAACAGCGCTGGCACTGGTTGATATACAGTATTTTTACTTTCCGGGCAACAAAGGCGCCCTGGTAAATCCCGAACAGGCCAGTGCCAATGCAGCCCTGATCTTAAAACAATTCCGTGAAACCGGGCGAACCATCGTTCACATACGCCATCATGCAAGCCAGGGTGCCGACATTCATGCTGATGTTGCCCCGCTGGAACATGAAAAAGTAATAACCAAATACCATGTCAACAGCTTTCTTGAAACCGATCTGCTGGTTTTTTTGCAGCAGAACGAAATCAGACAGCTGGTTATCTGCGGCATGATGACTCATATGTGCGTGGAAGCAATCACGCGTGCCGCTTCAGACCTTGGTTTTAAGTGTATTGTCATTGAAGACGCCTGTGCAACAAGGGATTTGAAATATAATGACAGGATCATCCCTGCAGAACAGGTACATTTTACCGCTCTCAGCACCATAGCCTATGCATACGGCCGCGTGATGACAACGCAACAATTTCTTGAAGGATTCAGTGGCCAATCGCATCCCTGATGCTGTTTTTCATCCCGTGTCCTTTGTTTCTTAGTCCTTATTCTTTGTTCTTAGTTCTTAATCAATTGTACCGTAATAAAATGTCATGGAAAACAATGCAGCGCAAATTCAAATCCTGCGTCTCTGCTATAAAGAATGCTATTATTTACCCATAATCTTACCCCATGAAAAAAATCATAATGCTTTCCATGCTTTTTGCCTATTGCTGCACATTGCCTTTATCAGGTGATGAACCCGTAAAGGAAGACCGCAATGTAGGTCCCTTCACTGCCATTAGTCTTACGGTAGCTGCCAGTGTATTGCTCACTCAGGGAAGTCCCCAGAAAATAGAAATCGAAGGGGACAGCAAGTCCCTGGCCGAACTTGAAACCATTGTAACCGGAAACGAATTGAAAATTCAGGCCAAAAACCGGTTGGGAGGTAACTTCGGTCATGTGGTCATATCCGTTACAGTTCCTCAAATCGACGGGTTATCAGTGTCAGGATCAGGTGATCTGTCGGCAAAGTCAGGGTTAAAAACAGAGGAGCTTGAGATAAAGGTAAGTGGCAGTGGTTCCGTCGTCATCAGTGAACTGAATGCCCGTGAGGTATCCGCAACCATTACCGGATCCGGCGATATCAACATTGCTTCCGGGCAAGCCGGATCGGAACTGGATGTGGAAATTACGGGATCGGGATCGTTTTCGGGAGAAGGATTTGCCGCCCGGGAAACCGATGTTAAGATCACCGGCTCTGGTTCCGCTACAGTGTGGGCTGTAAAAGAACTGGATACCAACATTACCGGAAGCGGCAATGTAGAATACAGGGGTAATCCGGAGGTTAACGCAAATTCAACGGGATCGGGCAGGACAAGGGCAAAATAGCTAACGGAACCGGGATTAAAATTCCTGTATTGCTACTGCCTGATGATTTCAACCTCGCCCTTCAGACCCAGTTTCATAATGGCAGAAGGTTTTCCTTTTGCAAAGTCTTTCTGCCGCCATTTGACGATATAGTCAACGCGTTTGAGTATCGCGGGGTTGATGGAATTGAAGTTTTCCGGCCAGGCTTCCCCGCTGATGTTGGCTGAAGTGGAGACAACAGGCTTCCGGAATTGCTGAATCAGCAACCTGCAGAACTCATCCTGCACGATCCGGATACCAACGGACCGATCTTCCGATAACAGGTTTTCGGCTAGGTTTTTGGCACCGGGATAAATGATGGTCAGGGGTTTATCGGCCAGTCCGATGAGGTCCCATGCAATATCGGGGACCTGTTGCACATAACGATCCAGGCTGGCGGCATTGTCCAGGAGTACCAGCATGCTTTTGGCATCATTCCGCTGTTTAATTTCATATACCCTGTCAACCGCTGCCGGATTGGTTGCATCGCATCCAATGCCCCAAATGGTATCTGTCGGGTACAGAATGACTCCTCCCTTCCGGAGCACCTGGAGAGCAACGTTGATATCATCTACCATAGTGCAAAACCTTTTCGTACACTTGCATAACTTTTCCGGCAATGCTGTCTCCCTTGAATGTCAGGGCATGCTGATATCCGGTTTCAGCCATTTTTCCCTGCAAGTCAGAATGCTGCAGTACCTGCAGGATAGCGCCGGAAATTTCCTCATAATTTAGCGGGTCAACATAGAGTGTTGCCGGCCCTCCGGCTTCAGAAAAACATCCTCCCCTCGAAGTAATCACAGGTGTACGGGATGCCAGCGCTTCCAGTATGGGAATTCCGAATCCTTCATAGACAGAAGGATAAACAAACACTTCAGCAAGCTGATAAAAGCCCCGCAGGTCGGTGTTCTGAATTATATCATAAAATAGCACTCTCACCGAATTGTATTGCTCAAGGAAGTTTACTACTTCCCTGGCATAGGCCGTTTTTTTCCCGATCACCACCAGGGGAAGGTCGATTTTACCCTGGTGCAGGGCACGGACAAGGGATAACAGGTTCTTTCTTTCCTCGATGGTTCCCACATACAGGATAAAAGACTCCGGAAGTTCGTATTTTGCGCGCATCCGTGACCTTTCCTCCGCCGA
>CAYMJH010000297.1:0-4287 GCA_964390385.1 uncultured Bacteroidales bacterium
TCAGTATTTTATATGTTAATAACTCGCCCTATTTCAACTCTTAATTCGCATTACTAGCTTCTAGCTACTATATCCATTATCCGGCCTTGATGCCGGGCGACCTGAATTACCTATCGGTTGATGCTGATGAGCAGGTGTTGCTCCGATAACCGGGTGATCACCTCCCCTGTGGGCATTTCAGACGGTGAAGCCGAAATCATTTCAGGATTCCATTGATGAAGGTGCAAAAAGCTCGCGAGGTTTTCCTGCGAGGAGAATCTGACTGACACCATATCTTTGTCCTTCCCCCGCAACAGAACCGCAGTATATCCCTTGATTTCACCGAAATATTCAGCCAGGTCAGGCGCGCCATTTGCAATTCCCAGTTCGCCTTTTACCAGAACAGCTTCACGGTTGATGGTCTCATGCGAAATGCCCGGCAGGTAATCAGCGACATTAGCCGGTTCTTCCTTTATCCTGTTCACGATGGACTCTCCAATCCTTAAAGAAACAGCACTGTCTGTGGGGCTGCCCGTATTGTTGCTGATGCTGATATAAAATGATCCTGTACAAAGCTGCAATTGATAAGGCGTCTGGCAGGAATAGGGCGAAAAAGAAGGAGTGCTGCTGCACCGGAAACGGGATACCGAAAATATGCCGAATGCCTCTTCGGGCCCGTTCATCCTGTATATTTCAACCGTATAGATACCTCCCTTCAACCGGATCTCATTGACATGGGCACCTGAAAATCCGTATTCAAGGTATAGTTCTGCACCTCCGTTGATATACCCGAAAAGAGAGGTGCGGGAGTAGGTTTTCGGGTTTCCGATTGCGGCATCCGGAAGATCGCTTGTATCAACAGAAGGGAAGTCTTCCGTTTCCTGAGAAATACCATAAATGCAAAACAAGGACAGGAAATACAATGTATAGTAACACTTTTTCATAATCATACCTGAATTGCAGCCATATTCGATTTTGTAACTCATTGATGGGATTTTAGAACCATCACAACCATCACAACCATCACAACCATCATAACTGACAACCGACAACAATCACAACAATCCCCCTCCTTCGCCGCAAAGCGCTCATATGCCAGCCCAGGCTACGGTGGGCGCAGCAACCCTCACAATCGCTCCGTCTCTCTTATACCAGGTCCAACACGCGCAGATCAATCCTGTCCTTGTCGGATACCCCCAGTCCCAGGTCGGATGACTGTGTAAGAAATTTTAATAATTCCGGTGTTGCCGTTTTCTGAATGCCTTCGGCGATCCGTTTTTCGGCAATGATGTCATAACCGATCCTGTCAAGGGCAACCGGATCGGAGGCAACAAGAATGGCTTTGTAATCGCATATGAACTGGGGATTGGCACCCGGGCCTCCGTTAAAGCACCCCCGCAGCGCATCGCATATGTTCAATACCACTTTATCGCGTAAGGGAGCAAAAGCACAAACTTCTGCACAGGTCTCGTTCCAGAGTTTCGCATGCAACCTGCCGGTATTGGACACTGCACCATAGGCGAGGTTTTTCATGGCATTGGTAATGGAATTGCCCGCATTCTTGAGAATGGGAATATTGATGATCTTGTCGAGATCCTGTGTCACTATTTTTGTAAAATAAGAATACTTACCCCCGTTGATCATATAGGGCATGGTTTCCTTGTCATATTCCCCGTCAACATCAGCCCAGTAGAACCATTCCTTATCGATATTTCTTTCACCCAGAAGCTTTCCTTCCGCGTCATAAAAAGATCCGCTGTCATCCTGCATTTCAGTGCCGGTTATTCTTATCCCGGGATAAACATCAGTTGTAAAACCAGCCTCTTTCATGTCCATTTCCCTCCTGTCCCATAGGACGATATCCACCTTCCGGATACCGCTCTCCGTCAGTTGCTTTATAACCGACCGGGTAACGGCGTGACTGGTTGAAAGGAGTTTACCGGCAACGGGATTGACTTTCAATCCGATCTTTTCGCCGGGACTCACAAAAGTTCTCCAGGCTTTTGCCAGGTCATGCTGACCGGTGAGCTCAAGCATGGCCTTCTCAATCATCCGGTAAGCCTCCTGTTCAACCGGTTCACCCCCGGTGACAGCCTTTGGATTCCTGATGTGGACTACCTTCCCGGGGTATTTGCCCGGCATTGACCATTCATTTCGCGGTATTTTCGCAGCATCAGCGATATTCGTCAGCGGTTTATCCTGTTGCCGGAACGTATCTGAAGCGACCAACGACCATGGCCTGGTGGCAAGGACTGCTGTTCCTGTTCCCAGCATGGTAACGAATTTCCGGCGGTTAAATGAATTTTTTTTCATGGGGTATGTATTAGATGATACCAAATATACTAAAATTATACTTTTACGAGCACCTGAGGCTTCCGACCGGAAATACCGCTCCGGAGACACCGTCGCCACCCAGATCCGGTTTATCATTTCCTGTTTTCGAGAATTTGTCATAACTTGTTGTTTGATTGTTAATTTAAACTTAAAACTATGAAAATTCTAAGAGGCACTGTTTTTGGAGGTATTGTATACTTCTTTCTGGGTTGGCTTGTGTGGGGAATCCTTTTAATGGATTTCATGTCAGCCAATATGAATCAATGTACCAACAGGCCGGAGGGTGAAATGGTCTGGTGGGCTATCATTCTTTCAAACCTGATTGCTGCCCTGCTGCTGACTCTAATATTGAAGTGGTCAAAAGCCGGCGGCATTCTAGATGGTCTTAAGTTTGGTGCATTGTTTGGAGTACTGTTTGCCTCCTGCATTGATCTTTCATACTGGTCGATGTCAACCATGTTCAGTAAAATCGGCGTATTGCTGATTGACATCATGGCTTCAACCGTTGTTTTTTCCATAGTAGGCATGGTAATCGTACTTACCTGGGGAAAAGAAAAACAAGCCTGATGACATTTTCCCGGATCTGTTCCTGAGCATTCCCTGATCAGTTTAGGAACAGATCCATTTTTTCGGCTGCATCAATATGGCACGGTCTGTTTTTTTCTCCATAATCTTGATTTCTTTAAAGATTTTATTATCTTTACTTATTATTATATAATAATTATTCTCCTTAAAATATAATTATCAATGAAGGCAGAAATCATTAGTAATAAGCTGCTTGAGAAAGGGCTTAAAGTTACGCCTCAAAGAATTGCCATTTATGAAGCCATCTTTAAACTCAACAATCATCCGTCTGCTGAAAATATTATTGACTATATACGAAAGAACCACCCTCATATTTCAGTCGGCACCGTTTATAAAGTGCTGGATGTTTTGACCGAAAACGCATTGATCAGGAAAGTTGAAACAGAAAAGGATATTATGAGATATGATGCCGTTATGGAAAATCATCACCACATTTACTGCGCCGGTTCCGACACGATTGAAGATTACATTGACGAAGAATTGAATGAGATGCTGGAAGCGTATTTTAAAAAAAACAGCATCCCCGGTTTTAAGATTGAAGATATAAAACTTCAGATCATTGGCAGATTCATGAACAGCAGGGAATAGCCGCATGAAATTGTTGAAACCCATATTAGTCTCATTTGGCACCGTGTCGCTCGGTTTGGGCATTATTGGCATTGTTGTGCCCGGTTTGCCCACCACTCCATTTCTGCTTCTTTCCGCAGGGTTATACCTGAGGAGTTCTGAAAGATTATATAAAAAGATCCTCTCCAATCAATGGATCGGACCTTATATTCATCAATACAAAAAAAACAGGGGATTAACCAAAAAGGGCAAAATAGGTGCCATTGCAGCCATGTGGACCATGATTGCACTCTCATGCCTTTTCTTCATTGGTTCGCAGCCTGCGAAAACGGCTGTTTTGATAACCGGGTTAATCGGAACTATTGTAATGGGATTTTTGATACCGACAGGACATGATACAGACAATGATAATCATGAGTTATGACTATTTGATAGTCTGAAAGCTGAAATGATCTAACCAATAAATAATGTAAATTATGGAAAACAATGCTGATCCTATGAGCAAATGCCCGGTCACCGGAGCCATGCGCAAGCAAAGCACCGGCAGTGGCGGTACAAAAAACCGTGACTGGTGGCCCCATCAATTGAAACTGCACATTTTGCGGCAGCACTCCTCGTTATCGAACCCGATGGGTGAAGAGTTTAACTATGCCACGGAATTCAAGAGCCTGGATTACGAAGCGCTTAAAAATGACCTGCGCAAGCTGATGACGGATTCACAGGACTGGTGGCCTGCCGACTTTGGACACTACGGACCCTTGTTCATCCGCATGGCCTGGCACAGTGCCGGCACATATCGCCTGGGCGATGGCCGGGGTGGTG
>CAYMJH010000298.1:0-1559 GCA_964390385.1 uncultured Bacteroidales bacterium
TGCTCTGCCGAAGCGGCTACGCGAAGGCGAAGCGGGGGGAGGGGGTGGACTTACTGAAAGGTCTCCCTCACCAACTTGTCACTCGTCACTCGTCACTTGTCACTCGTCACTTTTTTCCTTGTCACTCGTCCCTTGTCACTCGTCACTTTTTTCCTTGTCACTTGTCGCTTTTTTCTTACTTTTGTCCCCGATCCGGAGTTAGTACTAATATCTTTCCAACCCTTTTCAGGTCTATGCGAAAAAGATGGTTCACGGGTCTGGTCACTGACCTTTTACTGGTTACATCGGCCTATGCCCTTGCCGTTTGGCTGAAACCCGGTGAAAATACCGGTTATTTCATGCGCTACCTGGATGCCTTCCTGCTTTTCCTCGGCGTCTGGATCACCGTATCGGGTCTTTTCGGAAAACACCGCCTGGCGAACCACGAGAAGATCAGCGTCTTTTACCGGCAGACCCTGTTAAGCAATATCGTCACCCTGGGACTGGCCGGCATGCTGATGTTCTTCTTCCGGCAGGACTATTATTCGCGTTTCGTGGTGCTGGGTACTGTGGCCATCGCCACCGCGGCCGAATTCATCGTGGGTTCGGTATGGTATTCCATCGTGCATGCCCAGGCCAGGAACGGCAACGGGAACGGGAATGGATTGATGAACGGCAATCACCATACCGCCGCGGCCCCTCCCCTTGCGAACCGGAAGGGAAAGCCCATGCCGCTCCGCCGCACGCAGCACCGACAGGAAGCCCTGCTGCTGGAGCTGAGCAAGCCTGTGTTCGACTACATTTTCCGGTATGCCCCCATCGATTCGGCCAAGACCCTTATCGTAAGCACCAGTTCGCGCTTCAACCTCGACCTGCAGTACCAGAAGGACTTCGACGCCATCGTAAACCTCGAGCGCATCAACGACATCCGCTACCTCAACAAGTTCTTCGAGACGGTGAACGAAAAGCTGCCGGTGGGCGGCATCTACGTGAATTTCGTGGAGACCAAGGACCTGCGCAAAAAGCGCATCCTCAGGAAATATCCCCCCGTGCTGAACTATCTTTATTACATGGGTGACTTTATGGTCAAGCGGGTCTTCCCCAAGTTCGCCCCCACCAAAGGCATCTATTTCTTCCTCACCCGCGGGCAGAACCGTGTGCTGAGCAAGGCAGAGACCTTCGGAAGGCTTTATTCCTGCGGCTTTAAAGTGCTTGATGAACAATTCCTCAACGGCTACCTTTATTTTGTCGCCCTGAAGGTGAAAGACCCCCTCTACCCTGCCGACCCCACCTACGGTCCGGTTGTTGCCCTCGACCGCATCGGCAGGAACGGGAACCCCATCCGGGTGTACAAGATGCGCACCATGCACCCCTTTGCCGAATACCTGCAGGAATACATGTATGAAAAAACGGGACTGGAAAAGGGAGGCAAGTTCAGGGACGATTTCCGGATCTCAACCCTTGGCAGAATCATGCGGGCCTTCTGGATCGACGAGCTGCCCATGCTGGTGAACCTCATCAGGGGCGAGATGAAGCTCTTCGGCGTAAGGCCCATCAGCCGCCAGTACTATGAGCTCTAT
>CAYMJH010000298.1:1569-4266 GCA_964390385.1 uncultured Bacteroidales bacterium
CTGCAGCAAAAGCGCATTCAATACAAGCCCGGCCTCATCCCTCCCTTTTACGTAGACATGCCCAAGACCCTCGACGAGATCATCGACTCGGAGCTCAGGTACCTCAATGCCTATGAAAAACATCCCTTTGCCACTGATTTCAGGTATTTCTGGAGGGCGGTTTATAATATTGTGGTTAAGAGATACAGGAGTGGGTGAAGATGGGAAGGGGGGAATTAGAGAAGCAGGGAAGGAGAGAAGGAGGGAACTAGGGAAGGGGAGAAGAGGAGAAGGGGAGAGAATATGGGAAATATGTTAAACGCAATACAGTTATGGAAATAATCAAATCACATCGTGAACTACGGGTTTATCAAATAGCCTTTTTAACAGCACAAAAAATTTATCAGTTGTCAAAAAAATTCCCGTCAACCGAAAGATATTCATTAACAGATCAAATTTGCAGAAGTTCCCGCTCAGTTGCGGCAAATATTGCAGAAGCTTTCCGTAATCGCCGTTACCCGGCTGCTTTTGTATCAAAACTCAGCTGGTCTGAGGGAGAAGCTGCTGAAACCCAGGTTTGGCTGGAATTTTCATTAGCCTGTGAATATATTTCTGCAGCAACATTTAACGAATTATTTAATGAATACGAACGAATCATTGGTATGATTATCAATATGATACGTTTCCCAAATAAATGGAAATCAAACTGAAGCCTCACCCCTTCACCCCTTCTCTCCTTCCCCCCTTCTCTCCATCCCTCCTTCTTTCTTCCTTCAAATACACCTCCCCCATCAGCTTAACCGTTTCCCTCACCGGAGTGAATTCAATGCCCAGCTGTTTCTTAATTTTCCCGTTTGAGTAAGCGGTAGGAAGGGAGGCGATGCGGAGGGCTTCGCGCGTAATCTGGCGGGGCGTGCCCGTCACCAGTGCGCGGAGGAAGTCGCCCATGACGGCAGCGCTGCCCATCCATGGTGTTACCTTATAGGCCGGTGGCTTTTTGCCCAGCTCCGTGGCGATGACGGCAAAGAAATCTTTATAGGAAAGGTTTTCGGCATTGACGATGAAGCGTTCGCCGGTGACCTCACTGTTCATCAGCAGGTGCATGACGCGGGCCACGTCGCGCACGTCGACAAAGCCCGTGGCGCCGGCGGGATAAAAGGCCAATCCCTTGTGCACCTTTTCGACGAAGGCAGCCGTGGCGGAATTCCACATGCCCGGTCCCAAAATCACCGAGGGATTGATGATGACGGCGCTGAGTCCTTCGTGTATGCCTCTCCACACTTCCAGCTCACCTTTGAACTTGCTGCGGGCATAGGCGTATGTTTTCCTGTCGGGTTTCAGCCTGCATTCCTCGCCGGTGAGGCTGCCGTCAGAGGTGTCGCCCAGGGCGGCGATGGAGCTGACGTGGCAGAGCCTGATGCCGCCACGCTCCAGGCAGGCATTCACCACGTTGCCGGTGCCATCGATGTTGGTTCTGAACATGGTCTTTTTGCTCACCTGCCCGAAGGCCACCACGCCGGCGGTGTGGTAAACCCCGGTGATCCCTTCCATGGCGGCGTCGAGCGAGGCGATGTCGAGCAGGTCGCCCTGCCGCCAGTCGATGGTATTCATGATCCTGTCAGCGTCGGGGAAATAGAGGGAGAGGGTCTTCTGCACGAAGGCTTTTTTTCTTTCGCTGTGGTAAAAGGCCCTGACCTTTTCTCCCCGGCGGATGAGTTCGGCGAGCATGTGGGAGCCCAGCAGTCCGGTGGAACCGGTGACGAGATTCATAGGATTTCTTTATTTATATCGTTAAAAATACGACGATTTTTATAAAAACCGGCAAATTCCCCTCTTGAGAGAGCCTGTCCCGATTCATCGGGAGGTTAGGGGTGTGTTTGGAATTAGATTATATTGAATAATGAAACGTTCTCAAAGGAGCTGCTATATACTGGCGCTGGCGGACGCTTTAATATAAGAAAACACACCCCTACCCCCTCTCTAGAGGGGAACACTTCGGTATTGGTTTATGATACGGTTATAATATAGGTCCAAGCGGATGCTTGAACCAGTATAAGATATATTGTCTTTGATCTTTGATCTTTCTTCTTTGATCTTTCTTCTTTAATCTATTAATTCTAAATTTGCCCGTAAAACTAACAGCCATGTTTTCAGGAATCGTCGAAGAAGCCGCAACCGTCGTTGCCCTTGACAAAGACAAGGACAACCTGCACATCACCCTCCAATGCTCATTTACCGGTGAGCTGAAGATAGACCAGAGCATCTCGCACAACGGCGTCTGCCTCACCGTTGTGAAAACGTCGGGTGATACCTACACCGTCACCGCCATCCGTGAAACCCTGCTGAAGTCAAACCTGGGCCTGCTGAAGGTTGGCGACAAGGTGAACCTTGAACGGAGCGTGAGGATGGAAAGCCGCCTCGACGGCCACATGGTGCAGGGCCATGTCGACCAGACCGCCGTCTGCACCGGCGTGCGCGAAGCAGAGGGCAGCTGGTACTTTACCTTCAGCTATGAGCCGGCACAGGATGATTACATCACCGTTGAAAAGGGCTCGGTGGCCGTCAACGGCGTGAGCCTTACCGTGGTGAATTCCCGGGATAACTCCTTTGAAGTGGCCATCATACCCTATACCTACCAGGTGACCAATTTTCACCGGATCAAAGAGGGGACGACGGTGAACCTGGAGTTTGACATTATCGGAAAATATATTGCGAGGA
>CAYMJH010000299.1:0-4228 GCA_964390385.1 uncultured Bacteroidales bacterium
AGGAAGTGGGTTTCGAAGCGGGTTTCCTGAAAAACAGGATTTACCTCGATGCCACCTATTACGACCAGGATAATACCGACCAGATTGTCAGCATTCGGGTGCCCCGTTCCACGGGATATACCTTTGCAAACGTAAATGCCGCTTCTTTCCGGAATTACGGATTTGAAACCCAGTTGAAAGTCACACCTTTGGTAAATCTGGGTGAATGGAAGCTCAATTTCACCGCCAACTATTCTTACAACAACAGTGAAGTCCTGAGCATTTATGAGGACTTGGATGAATTATCAATCGGTGGGTATGTAATGGCTGCTAACCAAGCGGTTGTGGGCAAACCAGCCTTTATCTTCAATGCATCAGACTACAAAAGGGATGACCTGGGACGGGTTATTGTGGATCGGGTTACCGGTATGCCCCTTGTAGATGAAGTTAACAAAAAATTCGGAAGAACAATGCCCCTTCATATTGTGGGCCTTAATCCCTCGCTGCATTGGAAAGGCCTTACCCTTTCGGCGCTGTTTGAATATAAGGGAGGACACTATACCTTTAATCTGTTGGGCAATGAAATGGCCTGGACCGGTGTTTCAGAAATTACGGGAGCCAACCACCGTGAACGGTTCGTGTTCCCCAATTCGGTATATGAAGATCCGGCCAACAAAGGAAAATACTTAGTGAATACCAACATCACCATTCCGAACGCTACCGACTTCTTCACCAGTGACGAGTATCGTGGTACGGCTTCCAACTTTATCACCAGCGCGGCTTCCTGGCGATTCAGGGAATTCTCGGTATCCTACGATCTGCCAAAATCACTGTTGTCAAAACAGAACCTGATTCAGGCAGTAACAGTTGGGTTAAATGGCCGTAACCTTGCACTGTGGTTGCCCAAGACAAACGTTTACTCCGATCCTGACTACAAGGATCTCGACAATTTCGGAGGCAATATCAACGGTATCCTGAATGCAACTGTCAATCCTCCTACCCGTACATTTGGTGGAACGCTGGCTGTTAAATTCTAAGTTTCAATGACGATAATTTTAACAAGAATCAATATGAAGAAGATTTTTTCAACAATACTAACCGGATGTGTGCTGTTTCTGGCCGGATGTGGAGATGAATTTTTTGACATCAACCAAAATCCCAACAGTGCCATTGAGGAAAACATAACACCTAATCTTGTATTGCCCCGGGCGTTAAGCAGAACTGCTGCCGAGTCAGCTACCAATTTTGACGAATACCACAGATGGCTGGGTTACTGGGCGCGCTGTTCAGGAACTTACGGTCCCAATACTGAAGAGGAATCCTACAACCTTTCGTCCGCTTTTCGTCAGGGATCATGGCAGAATTGGTATGATATTCTGAAAGATTTTGATGTGGTAGAAAAAAAGGCTAAAGAAAGGAATGAAACGGGTTACCTTGCGATTGCAAAGATCATGAAAACCATTGGATTCATGGCTCTCGTGGATCAATACAACAATGTACCTTATTCAAAATCATTCGATTTTATTGGCAACATGCTTACTCCCTACGACAAGGGTGATGCAATCTACAAAGATATGATTGCCCAACTCGACTCAGCAGATGCTCTCCTTAAAACTGCCAATGTTAAAGTGAACCTGGATATCGAAGAAACGGATATTCTCTTTGGCGGCGATTTTGCCATGTGGCGCAAATTTGGGAATACCCAGCGCCTGCGTTTAGTGATGCACCAGTCGGAATTGCTGGGCAATGCCGGTCTTAAAACTGAGATCGACAAGATTGTGGCCAATGGCGGAGGATTTCTTGAAGCAGGCGAATCTGCAGAGGTTCAGCCCGGATACGCAGCTGATACAGATAAAAGAAATCCGTTTTGGACCACCTATAATGTCAATGATAATGGTGGTTTAGACAACTACAATCGGGCTAATTCATATTTTCTTGATTTGCTGAGGAACAACAATGATGTTCGTTACCTGTATTTCTTCTCCAGAGCGGCTTCACCACTAGGCAGCAGTTACTATTATGTTGGTTTTCCGTATGGATTTGATTATCCTGAAGGAACTTCTGACGATGACAAATTTGCGGCGCCCAATTCATCAAATGTGGCTGGACCGGGAATTGCAAAAGGAGAAACCGCTCCCTTATGGTTAATGCCTTCCTTTGAAAGTTTATTTCTTCAGGCTGAAGCTATTCAGCGCGGTGTTTTAGCCGGAGATGCGAAGGAAGCTTATGAAGCCGCAGTTACAGAATCATTTGTTTGGCTTGAAGTCGAAGATGCAGAGGAAGAAGCTTATGCCTATTTAAATGCGGAGTTAAAACCAGTAGCAGTATGGGCTCAAAACGCTGACAAACTGAAGCTGATCATGACCCAGAAATACATTGCCATGTGCGGGATCAACGGACTGGAAACCTGGACTGACTTCCGCCGTGTAGGCGTACCGGCCCTGGCAGATGTACTGTCGATTTCGCCGAGCAGGGGTTCCAGAGTGGTACCCACCCGCCTGATCTACCCTCAGGATGAGTACCAGTACAATGCGGCCAATGCAACTGCTGAAGGGACCATTAACCCGCAGACGCAAAAGATATTTTGGGATAAATGAAAATTAATAAATATTTAGGAGTATGAAAAAGAATAAAATATTCAGGTTTATCTTATCCTTGCTGGTTGTTTCGGCCGGATTTACCTCCTGTTTGACTGATCAAAAAGTCGAGGACCAGGAGTATGGGATGATAAATCTTAATGCCAACAAGATCATTGAACTGCCTTCTGATGCTTCTCACACGGTAAGCAAAGCTGTCCTACCTGGAGGTGTAGTGGATGTTAATATTGGTGAGGTCCGGTTGGCTGCTGAAAAACCTGCAGCGGAAGACATAGTGGTTACCTTATCTACATCCAAATCGGCTGCACTGAACCCGGAGCAACTTCTATTTCCCCTTGATAAGGTAGTGGTTCCTGCTACAATTACCATCGCAAAAGGGCAACGTTCAGCTCCGTTGATTGTGAAAGTGAATACCGATTTTGTAGTCCCGGACCCGCATTATATGGCCATTTCAATTGTTTCTGTTGACAAACAGGGTTATGTAATCAGCGGAAATTTCGGAGATCTAATAGTGAATTTCAAATTGAAGCACAGATACGAAGGTCGTTATGTAATGACTGGAAACATGGATTATCTTCCCAGTTTAGGGGCGTATGTGCACGCTTCAAACTATACCGCCCCGGATCCTTTTACAATACAGCTTCGGACTAATGATGGACAGTCACTCATTATGTGGGATGAGAACATTTTTGAAGATTACATTTATCCGATGATGGTTGGTACAGGAGCTGGCAGTGGTTGGGGATCCTTCTGTCCAATCTTCTATTTCGACGCCCAGGGGAATATCACCAAGGTGGAGAATGCCTATGGCCAGCCTGCCGGGAATACCCGAAGTGCAAAACTCGATCCTTCGGGTGTGAACAAGTATGATGCAGCTACCAAGAGCTTCCAGGTTTCCTACTGGATGGTCCAGCCCAGCTCAGTGGCAACCCCACCGCACTACCGTTGCCACATGGTGGAAAAGTATACCTTCCTCGAAGATTTATAGTGGAAGGGAACAGATTGCAGTTGACTTCATTTCTGATCATTGACTGAAGTTGACGCAAGTTATCACAGAAGAGGCTGTCCGGCCACAAAAGGGCAGCCTCTTCGTTATTTGTGAGCAGGCATGGGTAAAATTGCCTTTTCTCCGTAACTTTTATCCTGCTGACACGTTCAGGATTTATACATTTGCATCCGTTAAAATTGAAAATTCACTGAATGGATCCGAAACATCTCCGAATCGTTTTTATGGGAACCCCTGAATTTGCCGTGGAAAGCCTGAAAACCCTGGTTGAAAACGGGTACAACGTGGTGGGAGTCATCACTGCACCCGATAAACCTGCCGGGAGGGGACTGAAGGTGACCGAAACGGCGGTGCAACACTATGCAGTGAAGGCTGGACTGCGGCTTCTTCAGCCCGAAAAGCTGAAAAATCCCGGATTTAGGGAGGAGCTGGCTTCCCTGAAGGCCGACCTTCAGGTGGTGGTAGCCTTCCGGATGCTTCCCGAGGTGGTATGGACAATGCCTCCCCTTGGAACTTTTAACCTCCACGCCTCCCTGTTGCCCCAGTACCGGGGAGCCGCCCCGCTGAACCGGGCCATCATTAACGGGGAAAAGGAAACCGGGGTGACCACCTTCCTCCTCTCCCATGAAATCGATACCGGAAAAAT
>CAYMJH010000300.1:0-4204 GCA_964390385.1 uncultured Bacteroidales bacterium
GATTCCTTCGATTTTGAAATCTTCCAATATTCCACGCCCAAATAATCGTGCTTCTCGACCTGAAATTGGTTTCTCAAAGAAAAACCAAAGATGCCCACCGCGCCTGCTGGATTCAAGGTATGAAGGGTAACCTTTTTGAGATAATTGGGATTTGAGTTGAATTAAATTGTTTAAAGCTTCTTCATCATCCGCATCATAAACCATGAAACGCGCTTTATTCTTTTGTTTCAAGCAATATATGCCCAGCGTAATTTCACCTCTCAAGTGCGCAAATAAGTGCTCAACGTTGAGCGGTTCGTGAACACAGATATAGCGACCGTCGTCAAGCTGCCTGGCGTAGATATCCCACCTTTGAACGAATCGTTTTGCCAAAACCATGGCTGGACGAGATAATTCGTATTCGCTAAATGGCCTCTCCCTTTTCCCCATGATTTAGGATAGCATGAAAAATATTTTACCGAAGGCCCTGCAAGCAGCCTCGCATTGAAAAGGTCGGATGATTCTGCCATGTCCTTTATAATCCCGTCGTTGAACAATACCCTGATCTTTTCGTCGGAACCGCTGTAAGCATGATTGGATATCGTACCTTCATATACCAGGTAGCGCGCCTGGGAGGCATCAATGCCAAAATGATCCTGCACCCTTTGCGTGATCCTTTCCGTAAGGGCTCTGTCAACCGGCATGTCTTGTATCCTGACCTTGGGCAGGTTTCGCCTGAGAAGGCAGTCGGACAAGATTGAAAGCATTTTATCGGAATGATGAACCCAGGCTTTTGCCGAAACAAAAATATCATCATCATCCAGGCAGGTGAACTGACGGATGACCTGATCCCGGTTGTCCTTCAGGACGTCTTTCTGCACCCTGTTCCTGAGAAAGAAATCCAGCGCTTCCGTGGCAAAAAGTCCTTTGTCCTCTGCCGCAACTGCCTTGGCACGCTGCAGGATTTTCACCAGCACCTGCTCGGCGGCAATGACCGTTTTGTGGAAATATACCTGCCAATACATAAGCCTGCGGGCGATCAGGAATTTCTCTATCGAATAAATGCCTTTTGATTCAACCACTAGCTGGTCGCCCACAACATTGAGCATTTTTATAATCCTTTCCGTGCCAATGGTAGCTTCTGCAACACCTGTAAAAAAACTGTCGCGCATCAGGTAGTCCATCCTGTCCATGTCAAGCTGGCTGGATACAAGCTGATGCAGGAATTTTTTGGTATACCGGTTTTCAAAAATCTGAAGCGCAAGCGTAAGCTTTCCGCCGAACTCTTCATTAAGGCTGTGCATCAGCAACGAAGAGATATCCTCATGGGTCAGCTCGGGTATTATGCTTTGTTCGAGCGCATGGGAGAAAGGCCCGTGCCCTATGTCATGCAGCAGTATCGCCGCTGCGGCAGCTTCAGCCTCCTCATCGGTAACCTGCATCCCTTTCTGGCGGATATTTTCAATGGCCTGATTCATCAGGTGCATCGCACCAATGGCATGCTGGAAACGGGTGTGCGTGGCTCCCGGATAAACCAGGCTGGTAAGCCCGAGCTGCTTGATCCTCCTCAGTCGCTGCAAAAACGGATGTTCCAGCAAATCAAAAATGAAATCGGCAGGGATTTTGATAAACCCGTGAACCGGGTCGTTGATTATTTTGAGCTTGTTAACAGACAAGGTTTACGATATAAGAGGCAAGAACCAAGAGCCAAGACTAAAGAACATAGAACAAAGAGCAAAGACAAGACGACTGCACGACTTCCAGACTGCATGACTTCCAGACTGCAAGACCTGCCTGCCGGCAGGCAGGCTGCACAACTTATTCCCGGTCGCAAAGGTGCTAATAATTTGAGAAAAAAACTAATGCCCTTCATCTCTCAGGATCCTTGTTTCTATAAAATACCAAATAATTTTGCAGTTTATAGGAATTTTTGTATACCTTTGCGGTGAATTTTAAACAATCGTTTAGGGGACAACAGCAGTCCCCTATTTTGTTACTTAATGGCAGCCTGATGATAAAGGCAGAAGACATACGCGGACTCATTGAAAATGACCTCAGGGAAAAGGGATTTTTCCTGGTGGACGTCGGGGTTAAACCCGCTGGCAGGATTTGCGTTTATGCCGACACCTTCAGCGGAATAACCCTGGATGAATGCGCTGTGATCAGCACGATCATTGAAAATAAACTGGAAAACATCGGGAATTACGAACTGGAGGTTTCATCGCCCGGCCTTGAAAATCCCCTCCGGGTTCCTTTTCAATACCGGAAGAACAAAGGCAGGAGATTGCGCGTGATAAAAACCGACGGCGATACCAGGGAGGGCAGTATTGCGGATGCCGATGATGAGAAAGTAGTGCTGGAAATCACTTCAGCCGGGAAACAAACCGGTAAAAAGAAGGAAACCAGGGTGGAACAAATTGAAATATTGTTTACCGATATAAAAAAAGCAAAATTATTAATCTGATCATTAATCAGGAGAGGAAGAATGGAAACGTTGAATTTAATCGAAACATTTTCTGAGTTTAAGGATCTCAAGAGCATCGACCGTGCTACCATGATGAGTGTCCTTGAAGATGTGTTCCGGGGAATGCTGGTAAAAATGTACGGCACTTCGGATAATTTTGACGTGATCATCAACATCGACAAGGGAGACTTTGAGATCTGGCGTAACCGCCAGGTGGTGGAAGACGATCAGATCACCGATCCCAACACGCAGATCACGCTCTCCGAAGCCAAGAAAATTGATGAAGACTACGAGGTGGGCGAAGAAGTTACCGATGAGGTTAAACTGGCCGACTTTGGGAGAAGGGCGATTTTGGCGCTGAGGCAAAACCTTACCGCCCGCATTCTTGACCTGGAGAAAAACAATATTTTTCAGAAGTACCGCGACCGGATCGGGGAAATCGTCACCGGAGAAGTCTACCAGGTATGGAAACGCGAAATACTGGTGCTCGACGAAGACGGCAATGAGCTTATCCTTCCAAAGACAGAACAGATCCCCACTGATTATTTCCGAAAAGGAGATACCCTGAGAGCCGTCGTCATTAAAGTGGAAATGCGGAATAACACCCCGCTGATCATTATGTCGAGGACTTCACCGGTCTTTCTTGAGCGGTTGTTTGAGCTTGAAGTACCTGAGATCTTCGATGGTCTGATCACCATTAAGAAGATTGTCAGGATACCCGGTGAACGCGCTAAAGTGGCCGTGGAATCCTATGATGACCGCATTGATCCCGTCGGAGCCTGCGTTGGCATGAAAGGTTCCAGGATCCATGGCATCGTTAGGGAACTGAAAAATGAGAATATCGACGTGATCAACTTCACCAATAATAATCAGCTTTTTATAACCAGGGCCCTGAGTCCCGCTAAAATATCCAGCATCCGCATCGACGAAAATAACAAAAAAGCAGAAGTCTACCTCAAACCCAACGAAGTTTCACTTGCCATCGGGAAAGGCGGATTGAACATCAAACTGGCAAGCCAGCTTACCGGGTATGAAATCGATGTATACCGTGAAACGGACCTGCAGGATGATGAAGACGTAAGCCTCGAGGAATTCGGCGATGAAATCGACAGCTGGATCATTGATGAGCTTAAAGCCATCGGTTGCGACACAGCCAAAAGCGTGCTGAATCTGTCGGTTGAAGATCTGGTGAAACGTACCGACCTGGAGGAAGAAACCGTTAAGGAAATCGTAAAAATACTCAGGGCTGAATTTGATTAATTTATCTGAATAATGATATTTACAAGGATTTTCTAACTTTGTCGTTTCAAAAAAAACAACTCGTACCGGGGATGTCAGATATAAAAGTTACACGGTTAAGCAAAATAGCCAGGGAATTGAATGTTGGGATCTCCACCATCGTGGAATTTCTGCATAAGAAAGGGATTAAGATTGATTCGAATCCGAATACCAAGATTACTCCCGAGCAGCATGATCTGCTCCTGAAAGAATACAGCTCAGACCTGAATGTTAAAAAGGAATCTGAAAAGCTTAATCTGAAGCATCTCCGGGAGAAACACGAAACGATCTCCCTGAGCGACATCCGTGAGACGGTTGATACCGAGAATCTCGACTATGATGAGGAAGTCCTGATCAAAGACCGCACCGGTGACATCCTGCATGAAAAAGAAACGGAGAAAGCAGCTGAAAAAGCCGCACCGATCAAACTCAACATCCTGGGTAAAATCGATGTTGAAAAGATAGCCCCGTCCAAAAAAACAA
>CAYMJH010000301.1:0-4163 GCA_964390385.1 uncultured Bacteroidales bacterium
TGATTGGGTAAAACTGGCCAAAGATGCCGGTCAGAAATACATTGTGATTACCTCGAAGCACCACGATGGTTTTGCCATGTTTGGCTCAAAAGCCGACCCTTACAATATTGTGGATGCAACTCCTTTCAAACGGGATATTCTGAAGGAACTTGCGGAAGCCTGTCGCAAACAGGACATGAAACTGGGTTTTTATTATTCGCAGGCGCAGGACTGGTACCATCCCGGCGGGGCGGTTTCCGGGAATGAGGAATGGGATGAAACCCACAAAGGCGACATGAATAAATATGTGGAGGAAATTGCGATTCCTCAGGTGAAGGAAATCCTGGCGAATTACGGCGATGTGGCTGTATTGTGGTGGGATACCCCAACCAACATGACCAAAGAAATGGCGCAAAAGCTGGCCGACCTCACCAAACCGTATCCAAACCTGATTACCAACAACCGACTGGGTGCCGGTATGGGTGGCGACCTCGAAACTCCGGAGCAATTTGTGCCTGCCACCGGATTTCCCGGCCGCAACTGGGAGGTTTGCATGACCATGAACGACCATTGGGGATACAACGCCTACAACGACCGGTGGAAAAGCACTACTGACCTGCTGCAGAAACTCATTGACATTGTCAGCAAAGGCGGTAATTTTCTGTTGAACGTCGGTCCGAACCAATATGGGATCATTCCGGAAGTTTGCCAGCAAAGCCTCCGCGATATGGGCGACTGGCTAAAGATGAACGGTGAGGCAATTTATGAAACACAGGCCAGTCCGTTTCCATATTTATCATGGGGCCGTGCCACATTGAAAGGTCAGAAACTCTATTTACACGTGTTCCAATGGCCGGCAGATGGCAAATTGAATGTGCCGTTTTCGAACAAAATTACCAGAGCTTATTTGCTGGCCGATGCCACAACCAACCTGAAAGTGACGGCAGGAAAGGATAAATCAACCATTCAGTTGCCGGTTTATGCTCCCGATAAAATTGCGTCGGTCGTTGCATTGGAGTTTGAAGGTACTCCGGTTGTTCAGCCCATTCCATCTCTGGGGGTTAATGTTACAGCCTCGTCGGTTGCAGAGGGAAGCCAAACCAGCTTTTTAACCGATGGTGATCCCAAAAATGTCTGGAGGGCCGCCAAAGGTGAAAAAACAGCCATCCTCGAAATGGATTTGGGCAAAGCCGTTGGCGTGCAATCTCTTTCACTGGTGGAACCCTGGCATCCGTGGGACGGTATCAGGCAGATCATTGAATTATACTGTCAGGAAGGCAATGAATGGAGGTTAGTAACCAAGGCTCAGACAGAAGGATCCGGACTGACACAAAACTTTCAACCTGTATCCGCACAAAAATTTAAATTGGTTATCCAAAACGATAAACAGGCTCCTTCAATCAATGAAGCGATTCTTTTTAGGGCTGAATAACTGTATTTTCGATAAATATTTGAAATAGAATTATCTGTGATGGTTAAATTTCACTGTTGTATTCTCTTCATACTGTCGAATTTTTTTATTCTCCGCGTGGATGCCCAAACACCGGTCTCTTCATTTGGCGGTGCTGATGTAAAATTAATCCCTTCGTGGATCAGCCAGAAAGAGAATTTAAATACTACATATCTGCATCAGCTTGATCCCGACCGGTTGCTGCACAATTTCCGTGTCAATGCAGGGATTCCCTCTTCAGCGAAACCCTTGGAAGGGTGGGAGAGTCCGGGGTGTGGACTGCGCGGACATTTTACGGGTCATTACCTATCAGCCTGTGCTTCATTAGTTGAAAGTGAAGGTGATTCACTGTTGTCTAAAAGAATTACCTTCATCGTCGACGAGTTGCAAAAATGTCAGGAAAAGCTGGGTGGAAAATATTTGAGCGCATTTCCTGAGTCGGAATTCGATATACTGGAGATAAAGTATGGCGGCGTATGGGCTCCCTATTACACTTTCCACAAAATCATGCAGGGTTTATTGGATGTGTACACCTGCACCGGAAATGAAAAAGCATACCGGATTTTGCTGAATATGACCGGTTATGTGGCTCAAAGGATGAGCGAACTTCCGGAAGGTGAGATTGAAAAAATCCTGTACTCTGCCGAAGCCAACCCCACCAACGAAGCAGGCGGCATGAACGAAGTGCTGCATAATCTTTATACCATTTCTAAAAACCCGGACCACCTAAGGCTGGCTCAGGTGTTTGACCGGAAGTGGTTTTATCAGCCCCTAACGGATGGGAAAGACATTCTTTCAGGCTTACATTCGAATACCCATATTGTTTTAGTGAACGGGTTTGCACGCCGGTTTCTTTTGTCACCATCAACAGAACCTGGAAATCCGGGGATCAGGTTGAACTTATTTTTAATTTTAAGTTTTATCTGAAGTCTATGCCCGACAATCCCAATGTGATAGTTTTGTTTTATGGCCCGGCTTTGCTTGCTTTTGAAACTGAAAAGGAGATTATCCTGAAAGGGAATCAGGAATCCATTCTGCAAAACCTGACTAAAAACGACCGTGAATTTTCATTCAGGCTGAAAAACAATAACAGGTTATTTGTTTTGAAACCCTTGTATGCCGTTCATAAAGAATCATATGGGGTTTATGCGACGATCAGAAACGAGTTTTAAAAAAATTAAAGGATATGTACATCATGAATACAACAAATTCGACAAAATCAAGATCTTTATTTCTTGGATTAATGGTGCTGACGATTTTTACCCTTTTGGGAGCATGCACCCAAAAAGGTGTGGTAACATGGATTTCAACCACAGAAAGTAAGCCATGGACAGAAATTGAAGGATTACAGCTTGTAAAGCCGGAAGTCACCGCAGATGTGACGATTAATTTGTCGGAAACCGGACAAACCATAGAAGGGTTTGGTGCCTGTTTCAATGAACTGGGCTGGACATCCCTGAGCCGGTTAACAGAGGAAGAGCGTGCAGCCATTTTTACTGAACTTTTTAAACCTGGAGTTGGGGCCAACTTCACCATTTGCAGGATGCCGGTCGGGGCAAATGATTTTTCACGTGACAGGTATTCTTACAACGAAACAGAGGGTGATTTTGAAATGAAAAATTTCAGCATCGGAAATGACCTTCAAACGCTGGTGCCCTTTATTCATGAAGCCCAAAAATATAATCCTGAACTCAAAATCTGGGCTTCGCCCTGGAGTCCTCCCGAATGGATGAAGTGGAATAGACATTATGCCTGTGCTGTGCCCTGGCCGGGGCTTGCAGACGAGTTTCAAAACCATCTTCCTGAAAACAAACAGGGGAAAGAGGGTACCAATATGTTTATTCAGGAAAAGGAGTATTTTGCAGCCTATGCCCTCTATTTTTCAAAATTTATTGAAGCATACAGAAGCCAGGGAATTGAAATTGGTATGGTTATGCCTCAGAATGAGTTTAATTCCTGCCAGATCTTTCCCAGTTGTACCTGGACAGCCTCAGGACTGACTGAATTTATCGGCAAATACCTGGGACCGGAGATGGAAAAGAAGGGTATTCAGTTGTTTTTCGGCACCATGGAACGACCCGATGAAGCACTGGTGGATACCATCCTGAATGACCCGGACGCTGGTAAGTACATCAAAGGTGTCGGGTTTCAGTGGGCAGGTAAGGAAGCCATTCCCGGAATTCACCAGAGGTACCCTGATTTATCGCTTTATCAGACGGAACAGGAGTGCGGGGATGGGAAAAACGACTGGAAATACTGTCGATATGCATGGAGTTTAATGAAACATTACCTGCAAAATGGCGCAAGTGCTTATTTGTACTGGAACATTTCCCTTGACGAAGGAGGTTTCAGCCGGTGGGGATGGCAGCAAAATTCACTCGTGACCGTTGATCCTGAATCAAAAACCTTTCAATTCAATCATGAATATTATCTGCTGAAACATGTCAGTCATTTTGTGCAATCCGGCGCAAAACGCCTGAAAACATCAGGGAGTTTTAATAATGTTCTTGCCTTTTTAAATCCCGATAATTCTGTAGTTTGTGTAGTGCAGAATGAAAACCCGTCACCCATAAAAATATCCATCCAAATCAATGGCAAAACCCTTGAACCCGAACTCTCTCCTGATTCATTTAATACATTGGTGGTGAGATATTAAATCCTGGTTAAAACCGTTCCAGTTTTGAAAAGAAGAAATCGCTTTCGATAATGGCATTTTCGTCGCTGTCGGAACCGT
>CAYMJH010000302.1:0-4144 GCA_964390385.1 uncultured Bacteroidales bacterium
TGCCAGGCCTCTCCGCGGGTGCCTGGCATTTTTTTATAGCTTAATAGCAATGCTCTTTTCCACCAGTGTACACGAATGGCTATTGGAACAGCAATGGGACGAATTCCGACAAATAGCAGCGCCAGTTTGACCAGGTATGGCCACCTTCCGATTCAACATAGGTATAGTTCAGTCCGATGCCATCGAGTAAGGCCCTGTATTCCTCTCCGGTCTTATACAGGAAATCGGTCTTCCCCATCCCGATCCAATAAAGCCTGATACCGTTTTCCATCTGTTTTTTCAGGGTTGTCTCCAGGTTATCATAAACTTTCGACGTTTCCTCTCCGAATGGTTTGACAGCAGCAGAAAACAAGCCAATATAGTCAAATGTATCCGGGTATATCCTCGAAATGTGCAGGGAATGAAAACCGCCCATCGACAAGCCGGCAATGGCACGATTGGCTTTATCGGCCCTGATCCTGAAACGACCTTCAACAAACCTGACCACATCCATGAAAGTCTCTTCCATTCTTCCGTTCATGGTGTTGGGCAACATCATGGCAGGTTTGACCAGGCCGAGGCTTGATTCGCCCGGTGCCGCTTCCTGCGAAACATTGCCGTTCGGCATGACCACGATCATGGGCCTGGCTTTCCCCCGGGCAATGAGATTATCCATGATCTGAGCGGTCCGCCCCAGGGTAATCCATGCCTCTTCATCTCCCCCCATACCGTGGAGTAAATATAAAACCGGATAACTTTCACCAGACGTTTCATATCCCGGAGGGGTGTAAACCGTAATCCGGCGAACGGCATTGTTTCCCGGTGAATCGTACCAGTACCGCGCCACCGTACCATGGGGAACAGCGTTCACCCGGTACAGATCGCCTCGGTCTCCGCCTACGATCATTATGTTGCTGACAGACGCTACATCGCGAACCTGGTGAACATTATTCTGATCGGTGCACCGCATGCCGTCTACCAGGTAATAATAGCTGTACAGGTCCGACGGCAATGTCTCAGCCGTATAAGTCCAGACGGTGTCATTTTCCTTTTTCATTAAAACAGAACCAGGCATCCAACCCTGGCCGGGCATCCAGTCACCCGCCAGCCTGACTTCCCCGGCATGGGGAGCCTGTAGCCTGAAAACAACGGAATTGTCTTTCCTGATTTCCGGAGACAGGATATCTGTGCCACCCCATAAAGCCTGCTGGGCGTTAAGACTGAAAACCAGCAGACAAGGTAAAAATGCTGCAAGAGTAAGTTGTTTCATAAGTGTTGATTTAGCAATGGTACTACATCAAATAATTTCAGTTTTATAAACATAAAGATAATCGAAATGGAAATATACCCTGTCAGAATGTATTCGACAAATCATGAACTACTCATTGAACAGAATGATCTTATTAACCATTGAAAATTCATTATCTTTAGGATTCCTATTATTAATATACTCATTACTGCTACCAACTACTATATTTAGAATCATCCATGCAAAAAAACGACTGGAATCCCGATCTGTATTTAAAGTTCGAAAAAGAAAGAACACAACCCTCGATTGACCTGGTATCACGTCTTTCCATCTGGCCCGAGACCATCATCGATGTCGGCTGCGGGCCGGGAAACAGCACAAAGGTGCTCTTTCAGCGATGGCCTTACGCCAAGGTCACCGGTGTTGACAATTCACCTGTCATGATTGAAAAGGCAGGTAAGGATTTCCCGCAACACGAGTGGAGGGTTCTTGATGCCGGCACAGACGAGATAGAAGGAAATTTTAACCTAGTATTTTCCAATGCCACGATCCAGTGGATACCTGACCATGCCCGGTTGCTGAAGAAATTCCGCAGCCTGCTGACCGAGAAAGGAGCCATAGCTGTTCAAATACCATTGTTCTGGAATATGCCTGTCGGCAAAACCCTTGAACGGATCAGCTCAAATGCCCGGTGGAATAAGCTTACGGCCGGAGTAAAGTCTTTGTTTACCATCCATGATCCCGGCTTTTATTACGATCAGTTATCCTCACTTTTCCCTTTGGTGGAAATGTGGGAAACCAACTACATGCATATTATGGATTCTCATATGACCATTCTGGATATGATCAGGAGCACAGGTCTGAAGCCTTATCACGACAGACTGGGGACCAATGAGAACAAGAAGGCTTTTGAAGAAGAGATCCTGAAAGAAGTCGAAAAGGATTACCCGGTTCAGCAAAACGGGAAAGTCATCTTCCCTTTCAGGCGGTTATTTTTTATCGCTTACAACACTGTCAGTTCCCTGGGGAAGTCCGTAAGTATCATGGGGGATCCATCGTAAATCCATACCGTATCTTCAATCCTGATCCCTCCCCACCCCGGCATGTAGATCCCGGGTTCAACCGTCAGCACCATACCCTCCTCCAGGGTGGCTTCAGAAGCCTGTCCGATAAAAGGCTCTTCATGGATCTGCAAACCCACCCCGTGTCCGAGCCCCGGATAGTAGAAAGGAATATATTTTTCCGGAATATGTTTTCTGACCATTTCATCGGGGCGCCGGCCGGAAACACCCGGCATCAATGCCCTGACACCGGATTCCTGAGCCTGCATAATGATATCATATAATTCCTGCTGCTCGTGATCAGGCCGGCCAACTATAAAGGCCCGGCTGATATCGGCATGATATCCTTTGTACAGTGCTCCGAAATCAAACAGCACAAAATCACCTTTCTTAACAGTTTGATTTTCAGGTTTACCATGCAACAACGATGTTCTTGCCCCGGTCAGCACTATGGTATCGAAGGATATGGCATCCGCTCCCTGGTCACGCAGGTGATAATCGAGCCTGGCCGCCAGTTCTTTCTCCGTAACTCCTTCTTTGATAAGAGGCAGGACAATTTCAAGCGCTCTGACCGATATCCCGCAAGCTGCTTTCAGGCATTCCACCTCACCGGCATCTTTAATCCTTCTGATCTTTTCAACACAACCCTCCAGGCTGACCAGTTCTGTTTTTTCCAATCCTTTGCGTAACGTTTCCACGGATGAATAAGTCATGACCTGCCCTTCGAAACCCAGTCTCCCGATATTCAGTTCGCTCACAATATGCTGATAGGTTTCTATTCCGTAGCGTTTATTGTTCAGCCATTTAAATATCTCAATATCAGCCGGGCACTCCTTTTGCGCCTGTTCGGTATATCTTCCGTCGGTGAGCAGCATGCAACGGTCAGTTGAGACAACCAGGATGGATGAGTCACCAGTAAAGTCACTCAGGTAGGTGACATTGGGCACCGATGAAATCAACATGCCGTCAAGATCTTTTTCCTTGAGCTGATCCAGTAGTTTGTTAATGCGCTTCATGACAGCTGATACATTCTTTGGTTTCAGAAAGGCTGTAATTCATGGCTGAAAGTACGAAAAAAAGGAACAATATAAAGATAGAAGATCATAGATTAAAGATTAAAGATTGAAGATTAAAGATTGAAGATTGAATATGAAGAGTGCGGTTTTGCTTTTAGAACCATTGTCATCCATATCATTACCGATTGGGTCGATGAGGGGAATTCCTTTGCCTTTGCCTTTGTCATATCATTTAACGATTGTTTGCATAGTGCGACTGTTGCTTTTGACAAACCAATAGTTTTTCATATATTACCTTCTGTTTATAAAATACTGCAATGAAAAAAGTATGGGTCTTGCTCCTTCTGTTTTATGCTGTCATCATGGCTTACGGACAGGTTGTCGAAAATGGTTCCTTTGTTTCAACCGGGCAGGGACCAGGGTATTTTACCTTGTGTAAACCCGGCTATAGGGCGCCGGTGTATATCGACACCAATGATTTTGCCGGTGTCATCCGTGCAGCAAAAGACCTCAGAGCCGATATCGGGCGTGTGACCGGCAGCGAACCCGATCTGAAAAGCATTCCAGTCGCAACGGACCGGGAGTTTGTCATTGCCGGAACCGTGGGGAAAAACGCCATGATTGACAGGCTTATCAGGAAAAGAAAAATCGACGGGTCAGTCCTTGCAGGAAAACACGAAACCTTCATTATTACGGTGATCGAAAAACCGGCGCGTGGCATCGACCGCGCATTGGTCATTGCCGGGAGTGATAAAAGGGGCACCATATACGGAATCTATGAAGTATCATCACAGATCGGTGTTTCCCCCTGGTATTGGTGGGCCGATGTCCCGGTTATA
>CAYMJH010000303.1:0-4101 GCA_964390385.1 uncultured Bacteroidales bacterium
CCTGGCAGGGTGGGGGGACCCTGCCAGGGTGTTCTTGGATATAGAGCAGCAAATGAAAATGATTTGGCATCAGACAATAGGCATAAACATCAATGTGGCTGAAAAGATATTTATTACAGAGGGACAAAAATTTGAAATAATGTTCTTCATGCTTGAAGATTTTTTCCTTGTTGATGCCTTGATTATACACATGGTAGTAATACCCTGGCACAAATGGATCAATTTGCATAATAACTTGTTTTAAAGGTTGTTACTCTTAACGTTTTTGTAATGTTTTCAAATATATGGAATATTTTGCATAACAACTAACCATAGGCACTCCATATACCCCGAAAGGGTCCCCCCACCCCGAAAGGGTCCCCCCACCCTGGCAGGGTCTCCCGGGTCTCCCTTGTCGGGGTATTTTGTTATATTTGCGGACTTAAAAAGAGAACATTGGCACGAAGGAAGAAAACGGTTTTGCTCGAAAATGTTGAGATTACGGATGTGGCGGCTGAGGGGAAATCGCTGGCCCGCATTGACAACATGGTTTTGTTTGTACCCCATACTGTTCCCGGTGATATCGTTGATGTTCAGGTGGTACGCAAAAGAAAAAAATGGATGGAGGGATTTCCCCTGCGGTTTATCCGGTTTTCTGCCGACCGAATTGAACCTTTCTGTCAGCATTTCGGAGAGTGTGGTGGTTGCCGGTGGCAGAACATGCCTTATGAAAAACAACTTAAGTTTAAACAGCAGCAGGTGCTGGATCAGTTCGAGCGTATCGGCCGGATAAAGATCCCGGAGATCGGGCCCATAATCGCATCTGAACTCACCACACAATACCGCAACAAGCTTGAGTATACTTTTTCCCATAACCGATGGCTGACCCGTGAAGAAATGAAGCAGGGCCGGGAGATCTCCCAGCGCAATGCCGTAGGTTTTCATATTCCCGGCAGGTTCGACAAAGTGCTCGACATATTTCAATGTCATCTGCAGCCTGAACCTTCGAACGAAATACGCAATTTTTTCAGGGATTATGCATTAAACCAAAACCTCGACTTTTTTGACCTGGTAAGCCAGCAGGGATTCCTGCGAACGTTAATGATCAGGAATTCAGGGAAAGGAGAGTTCATGGTGGTGGTTTCTTTTTTCAGGGAAGACAAAACGCTTATTTTCCCGTTGCTGGATGAACTGGTGTATCGGTTCCCTGCCATTGCATCACTTTTTTATGTAATCAATCCCAAAGCCAATGATACCCTCACTGATCTTGACCTTGTTTTACATTATGGGAAAGATCACCTGGTTGAGGAAATGGAGGGACTGAAGTTCCGTATCGGGCCCAGGTCTTTTTACCAGACCAATCCGGTGCAGGCTCATAAATTATATGCCATTGCCCGTGACTTTGCAGGACTGAAAGGCCATGAAACGGTATATGATTTATATACCGGAACTGGCACCATAGCCCTTTTTGTGGCCGGTCACTGTGCCAGGGTAACCGGGATCGAATATGTGGAAGAGGCCATCGCTGATGCCCGCCGGAATGCTGAATTGAACGGGGTCCGCAACGCGGAGTTTTACGCCGGTGATATCAAAGACATACTGAACCCTGAATTTGTTGCAGCCAAAGGGAAACCCGATGTCATTATCACCGATCCTCCGCGTTCCGGCATGCATGCCGAGGTGGTAGGTTCAATTTTAAATTGCCGGCCTGACAGGATTGTATATGTCAGCTGCAATCCGGCTACCCAGGCAAGAGACATCCAGCTGATGGCAGACCAGTACAGGGTGACCGCGATACAACCCGTGGACATGTTTCCTCATACTTTTCACGTGGAAAACGTTGCGATATTAGAGAGGATTTAATAAGTTGTTTAAAATTAGCAATAAACAACCTCTTTCTTGTCATAACATTTTGTTAATTTAGAATGCACGCCGGGATGTTGCCCAGGGTGTTGGATTTTTCGAATGTTCCGGTTTAACAAGGGTGTAAATCAATATTTCTGTCATGGGAGGTTTTTTTCACAGTGTGTTCCAGGTTTTTTTCCTGATCGGTTATGTCCTGATCTTTGTTGTTACTATTATAATTCTCAGGCCTTTCCGCATTCACCGCCGCAGGATGAAATCGACCATGGTGCTCAAAATCTCCTATCTTCTTTACCAGGCCTCTTTTCTTATATTCACCTATTTACTGTTGTTTGGCAATAAAGAACTGGCAGAAGACGAACAACCCTATGATACCCTGTTCAATGTTCATTTCCTGCTGTTTCTTACCGCAACGGTTTTGCCTAACCTTGGCATCATGATCAGAAAGCGGATTAAAAAGAACCGTATTGAGTACAATATCACTGTTGCACTGGTCAATTCTGTTTACTTCATATACCTGCTTTATTTGTGTTTTTCAAGAAAATGGGCGCTGATGTAGAAAGAATAAAACTCTAAGATTGCGGACTGTCAGGCTGCAGGTTACGAGGTCAGATTTTCTTCCCTGAACACACCCTGAAAGGATGGGGGACTGAGAGAATGGGAGAAGGGGAGATTTTTGTGGAATAAAGATCGATTGACTTTATGGATAAAATTACCGCATTATGAAATTATTGAGCAGAATCTTACCCTCAGCAGCCACAATCCTGTTCCTTTTCTGTCAGGCAGGTATCAGCCAGGAACAAGGGCTGAAAAGCTTTCCGCTTTCTTCGGTCCGCTTACTTGAAAGTCCCTTTCTTACTGCGCAGCAAAGAGACATGGAATACATGCTGGCCCTTGACGCTGACAGGTTGCTGGCACCCTACCTGATCGATGCGGGCATTGAGCCAAAGGCTGAACGATACGGCAATTGGGAAAGCATCGGTCTCGACGGCCATACCGGGGGGCATTACCTTTCTGCCCTGGCCCTTATGTATGCTGCCACGGGCAATGAAGATCTGTCGGAGCGTCTTGATTATATGATCGACTGGATTGCAAGATGCCAGGAAAGGAACGGGAACGGTTATGTGAGCGGGATACCCGGCGGAAAGACCCTGTTTAAAGAAATCGCTGAAGGAAAGGTTGAAGCAGGCGGCTTTTCGCTGGCCAACCGGTGGGTTCCCCTTTACAACATTCATAAGCTTTTTGCGGGCCTGCGTGATGCCTACCTGGTTGCGGGAAAAGAAAAGGCCAGGGAGGTTCTGGTGAAGCTGACAGACTGGTTCGCCGGCATCTCCGGCACCTTTACGGATGACCAAATCCAGCAGATCCTTCGCACTGAACACGGCGGGCTCAATGAGGTTTTTGCCGATGTTTATGCCATCACGGGAGACAGGAAGTACCTTGCGCTGGCCGAGCGCTATTCTCACCGTTTCATCCTTGATCCCCTGATCGCCGGAGAAAACAAACTAACGGGTCTTCACGCCAACACACAGATACCTAAAGTGGTAGGATTTAAAAGGATCGCTGACCTGTCGGGCAGGAAAGACTGGGATGCTGCTTCGGCATTCTTCTGGAACCTGGTACGTGATAAATGGACAGTCTCCATCGGTGGAAACAGTGTGAGGGAGCATTTTCACCCGACCGGTGATTTTTCATCCATGGTCGAGTCAAACCAGGGCCCTGAGACCTGCAACACATACAACATGCTGAGGCTGACAAAACTTCTTTTCCTTTCAGACCCCGACGGTAGATATATGGATTATTATGAAAGGGCATTGTATAACCATATTCTTTCTTCAGAACATCCCCAAAAGGGAGGCTTTGTCTATTTTACGTCTATGCGGCCCCGGCATTACAGGGTGTATTCGCAGCCTCAACGTTGTTTCTGGTGCTGTGTCGGAACCGGTCTCGAGAACCACGGCAAATACGGGGAGATGATCTATGCTCACAATAACCGGGATCTGTTTGTAAACCTGTTCATCCCTTCCACGATGGAATGGAAAGAGAAAGGCATCGTTTTGACGCAGCAGACCGGATTTCCTTTCAGCGAATCGGCAAGCTTCGAACTTCGCTTGAACAAGCCGGAGAAGTTTGTGCTGAATATCCGTTATCCAGGGTGGATGAAAAAAGGTGAAATGAAAATTACCATCAATGGTAGAGAATTTCACAACATCATTGTCAATGGTATTTTTCTTGGCCTGGAGCGTACCTGGAGATCCG
>CAYMJH010000304.1:0-4100 GCA_964390385.1 uncultured Bacteroidales bacterium
GGAGGAAATAATTATACTGTACTTTGTCCGGTTCTTTTTCCTTATAACGGTTTATGTAGGCCTTGCCATGAAGTATCCTGAGGGTATCTCCCGGCACTCCAATGCAACGTTTAATATAGTTCTCCTTTTTGTCGACCGGTCTTGCAAATATCCGGTTTTGTTTCAGCAGTGAATCACGGCCGATCTTCCGTGCAAGGGTGTAAAAGGTTTCATTTTTATCGGCAAAATCGGGCAATACGGTATCTCCCTCAGGGAAGTTGAAAACCACCACATCGAAATTCCTGATCCTGGAGTAGCCTTTCAGTCTGTTATACCTGAGTTCAATCCATGTCTTATAGGAAGGTCGTATAGAAAAAGGCAGCGTATTATGCACAAAGGGCATGGAAACCAGTGTCATGGGCATGCGCGGCCCATACCTAAGCTTGTTAACAAAAATATAGTCTCCGACGTTGATGGTTTTTTCCATGGAAGAAGTGGGTATCATATAGGCTTCCATCACAAACAGGCGCAGCAGGAAAGCAATCCCAAGTGCAATGACAACAGTCTCCAGCAGTTCGGGCAAAAGCCTTCGCCTGCCCGTTGTCCTGCTCCTTTTCCACGAGGTCCATGGAATGAGCCTGAAAATAAACAGGTCAGCCAAAATCAGGTTCCCAAACAACAGCCAATAGTTGCCGCACCAATGAACAAAAAGAGAATAAGCTGCAGCGCATAACAGGAATCCTGATATTTTTTTTCTGCTGATAGTCCGTAACAAGGTTGGAATAGATTATAGATTATAGATTAAAGATTTAAGATTAAAGATTAAAGATTTAAGATTCTCAGTGCGTAACTCAGTTGTTTTTGATGTATCACCATCAATGCCATGCAGTGGTTAAAAACCCAGCAAGTCGTTCATGGTATAATATCCCTTCCTGCCCAGCAGGAATTCGGCGGCTAAAACAGCCCCCAGTGCAAATCCCTGGCGGTTTTTCGCCCTATGTTTGATTTCAATGGTGTCAACAGCCGAATCATAGACAATAATATGAGTACCCGGCACTTCGTTTTCACGGATGGCTGTAATTTTAACGGATTCCTTATCGGATACCTGGTTCAGCTCCCAGCGCGATTTGCGATCGATCAGTTCGATCAGGTCTCTTGAAAGGGTTATGGCCGTTCCGCTCGGGGCATCAAGTTTATGGATGTGATGGATTTCTTCGACGGAGCAGTCATACTCGCTGAACTTGTTCATGATACGGGCCAGGTATTTGTTAAGATTGAAAAAAATATTGACTCCCAGGCTGAAATTTGAAGCATAGAAAAAGGCATATCCTTTTTCCCTGCACAGTTTGGTCACCTCTTCAAATTTGTCGAGCCATCCGGTGGTGCCGCATACTATCGGAGTGCCGGACCGGAAGCAGGTGAGTATATTCCGGTAGGCTGAGTCGGGGGTAGAGAAATCGATAGCCATATCAACGGCGGACAAATTCCTATCTGTCAGATCGTGTGTATTGGAAACATCGATGACAAGGCTGACCTCGTGGTTCCTTTCCAGGGCTTTTTTTTCAACTTCCCTGCCCATTTTGCCATAACCTAATAATGCTATTTTCATTGAATTTCAGAATTAAGGGTTTCAGGCAAAGGTAATGCAATTTTCATTTCGGGCCTGCTCATATCGCGGTGTGAAAACCACTGCCTTATTGTGCAACAAAAGCGGTTCATAACACGCCGTTGCACAATAAAAAAGGAGGCTGATAACCTCCCTTTGACGAACCATATGCCGGATACCTGCGAAGGCATCAGGCGGTTAATTATTTTCTCTATTTTACAGCATTGACCACCGCCTCAAACGCTTCAGGCTGGTTCATGGCCAGGTCGGCCAACACCTTGCGGTTGATCTCGATCCCTTTCTCGTCGAGCTTGTGAATAAATTCAGAATAGGAAAGACCATGCTGCCTGACACCTGCATTGATCCTTGCTATCCAAAGGGATCTGAAATCCCTTTTCTTGGTCCTGCGATGTGCATATGCATATCCTAATCCTTTTTCGTAGGTATTTTTGGCTACGGTCCATACATTTTTTCTTGAAAGGAAATTCCCCCTTGTTTCTTTGAGGATTTTCTTTCTTCGCTGTCTGGATGCTACTGCATTAACTGATCTTGGCATACTGTTACAATTTTTGGATGGTTAGCGATTCCGATTTATCGGAACTCTTCACGGCTAATTCACCCGGTTAATACTACAATGTTAATTTTGGACAGAAATCTTACGCCAGCAATAACTTGGCAGTTTTTTCGTCTGCTTTTGAAACCAAACCCGCATATCCCAGGGTACGTTTGCGCTTGGTCGATTTTTTTGTCAGAATGTGGCTTTTATAAGCATGATTCCTTTTGATCTTTCCAGTTCCGGTGAGCGAATAACGCTTCTTTGCACCGGATTTCGATTTCATCTTTGGCATTCTATTCGTACTATTTGGTTAATCTTTACTTCTTCTTGGGCGCAGGGGCAATCAGCATGATCATACGCTTGCCTTCAAGTTTGGGCAGCTGTTCAACTTTGCCCAGCTCATCGAGATCATTGGCAAAGCGCTGCAAAATTGCTTCGCCGTCTTCATTATAAACAATAGAGCGGCCTTTGAAATAAACATAGGCCTTTACCTTGGCTCCGTCCTGAAGGAATTTCTGGGCGTGTTTCAGCTTGAAATTATAATCGTGATCATCCGTATAAGGTCCGAACCGGATTTCCTTCACGACAATTTTTGCTGTCTTGGCCTTCAGTTCCTTCTGTTTCTTTTTCTGCTGGTAAAGAAACTTCTGATAGTCGATAATTTTACATACCGGCGGGTTGGCATTTGGTGAAATCTCCACCAAATCCAATTCCATCTCATCGGCCATCTTTAAGGCCTCTTTGATCGGAAAAACCCCGGGATTTTCAACATTTTCGCCCACCACCCTGACAACGGGGGCTTTTATCTGATAATTGACCGCAAATTGAGGCAACTCCTCTTTTTTGGGAAATCTATTGAAAAATGGTGTTGCTATATTTCAGTCCTCCTGTTTTTGGTTAATCAACTATCAATTCCTTCCATCTGTCCGGTTATCTCTTTTTCAATCAAGGCTTTAAAATCCTCCAGCTTCATCGAACCCTTATCACCCTCACCTTGCCGGCGAACGGAAACCGTTCCTTCAGCCTCTTCCTTTTCTCCCACGATCAGCAGGTAGGGGATCCTTCTTAACTCATTATCCCTTATCTTTTTACCAATCTTTTCGTTCCTGCCGTCAATCAGGGTGCGAATATCGTAATTATTTAGGAAATTTAAAACTTTTTCAGCATAAACATGATATTTTTCGCTTATAGGCAATACCACAACCTGGTCTGGACTTAGCCATAAGGGGAATTTACCGCCGGTATGTTCAATCAATACCGCGACAAAACGCTCCATGGATCCGAACGGAGCACGGTGTATCATAACAGGGCGGTGTCTTTGATCGTCGCTGCCCACATATTCGAGTTCAAAACGTTCAGGCAGGTTATAATCGACCTGTATGGTACCCAGCTGCCATTTGCGTCCGATGGCATCCTTCACCATGAAATCGAGTTTGGGACCGTAGAAGGCAGCTTCACCGGTCACCACGGTAGTCTTCATGTTTTTTTCCTCCGCCGCCTCAATGATGGCTTTTTCAGCCTTTATCCAGTTTTCGTCCGATCCGATGTATTTATCCTTGTTATCGGGATCACGGAGAGAGATCTGTGATGTAAAATCCTGGAAATCGAAAGCCCTGAAAACAGCAAACACGATATCGATCACTTTTTTAAATTCATCTTTCAGCTGGTCGGGGCGGCAGAAAATATGGGCATCGTCCTGGGTGAACCCCCTTACCCTCGTAAGCCCGTGCAGTTCACCGCTTTGTTCATAGCGATAAACCGTTCCGAACTCTGCGAATCTGATGGGCAGATCCTTATATGACCTTGGTTTGCTCCTGTAAATCTCGCAGTGATGCGGACAATTCATTGGCTTAAGCATGAACTGTTCCCCTTCCTGGGGTGTCGACATCGGCTGGAAGGAACTGGCTCCGTATTTCTCGTAATGCCCCGATACCTTATATAAATTTACATTACCTATAT
>CAYMJH010000305.1:0-4094 GCA_964390385.1 uncultured Bacteroidales bacterium
TGTTATAACATGTCGTTTCTATTTTTTAAGGATTACGATGGTATTATGATGGCTATTCCACCTGAGAATATAATATCCGGGCAATAGTTCGCTGACATCCATTGAACGGGAAAACACAGGCAATTTCTTCTCAGCCACCAGATTACCCTTCAGGTCATGGAATCTAATGGTCATTTCGCTTTTTGCCCCTGTTATAAACAAATTATTCAACACCGGATTGGGATATACAGTCAGCATCTCATTGAAATGATCCCCTGCACCTGTAATTGTACCGTCCTGGGTTATGGAAAGGGTCTGGGGATCACTTCCTGCGACTGTAAAAGTCACCCATGCTGTACGGCTACCTTCATTGGGGTTATGCGATACGGTAATTACAGCAGTATCACTGCCATCTCCCGAAGCTGGCTCGACGCTCAGCCAGTCCTGGTCTGTATCAAGCGTCCAGGGTGCGTTGGCTTCAATGACGACAAAGATTGCGCCCGAACCTGCAGCGTTTATGGTGGATGACGATAATACTGCGCCGGAAATGAAAGCCGACTGGGTAACGGTAACAGTGACTGCAGGCAATCCATCCGCCGATATGGTTAAGATGGCGCTGCGCTGAAGATTCGCGGGATTGACAGAAGCCTGCAGGGAAACCGTCTGGTTGTTCTCACCGGCGGCCGGAGTTGCAGTCAGCCAGGGCTGGTCACTTATCACCGTCCAGGTAACATTGGAAAGGACTGAGAATTCAGCCCGGCTGTTTTCATAACACCCGATGGTAAGAGACGGAGTGGAAACCGATAGTATACGCGTCCCGGGTTCCAGGAACATAACCGTCAATAATCTTGTGAAGGAATTGCTGCAATCGGAAATCGTTATCATTGAAGAAGTTCCCGGTGCTCCCCCGGTTCCCGTTACCGTAAGCCTGACGGTAGCATTGCCTGATCCGCCCGGTTTGTCCATTGAAAATAAGCCTGAATAACTGTAATCGGAAGACCAGCCTGCGTTGGAAAGAATATCAAATGTGGCTGTGCTTCCGTCAGTGGCCTCCAGGTAGAGTGTGTCCTTTGACAGATTAAGGTATGGGGCATGCTGAACCACCGACACTTCCCGGGTGAGGGTTCCGGCAGTGACAAAAATCTTACCGGTATTTTCAGTGAAAATACAATTGGGTGATGCAGTAACCTCCATAGTTGAATTGCCTCTCCCGGCTGCAGGCCCGAGGCTAATCCAAAACCCATCAGAATAAGCACTCCATCCTGTATTTGAAAAAATGTCAAGATGAAATGTATCGATGCCCGAAGCACTCAGCTCAATCATTTCAGTCGATGTTTGCAGGGCCATGGAATCCTGAGTGAATGATATGGTTTTGACAGACGGGATACAGGTGTTGGTATTGACCAGGATGGAAGACCGAATACTGTTCAGATCATAATTCGGGGGTGCGGTAATGCGGATTGTATCATCACCTGAACCCATTTGTTTATTGATGCTCAATCCGTAATTGCCGTTCAGGTCCACAATCCATTCTGTGTTGCTGGAGATCGCAAAGCCCGTGCTGAAAGCCCCGTCGGGAACAAACTGCAGGGTATCTTTGGAAACGGCAAGATATTGGTTTTTAGCCGCCTGGGAAACATCTATATATTGAAAGGGAATACTTTCAGCATTCGCAATGGTAACCGTTCCTTCCATAACCATATTGCACGGATTTTTCTGCGAGTACAAAGTGATGGTTGCATTACCGGTACCATTTGAAATATCGGTCAATAGATAACTTTTATCGGTTGAGACCCACCATTCGACATTGGAACTTATATAGAAGGTGATGGCTGTATCCTGATCACTGCCCAGGCTCAACTTGTCCGTTGAAACATCCAGGTAAGGTATGGAGGGAGCCTGGACTATTTCCACCATTTTGCAGGTATTCCCGCCGAAACCTTTAAATTCATCAGCATATTGAACCATCAAATAACCGTGAAGCGGATCAAAGCCCTTATTGTCAGGGGCACTCAAGGTTATCACGGCGTTACCTGTGCCTGAAGTAACAGGAATTGTAGCGAAGTTATATCCACTGTATACAATCCAGGCCCTGTTGGATTCAATTGAGAAGGAATCCGCGCCATTAACTGCATCCAGCGTAATATTGTCGGTTGATAAATTAAGGTAAGGTCCCCGTTCCTGCTTGATAATGACGGTTTGCTGAAGGCTCCCATCGGGTTTTATATAAATCTGACCGGTACGCGGAGCATCGCTGAAATTTGGCTCAGCAACAACAGGCATAACGGTGTTGCCTGTTCCCTGGCTAAATCCCGGGATGAACCATAAATCCGACCAGCTCACTTCCCAGTGGGTGTTGGATTCAATGGCCAGGTCAACCGAGGAGAATCCGGCCGGGTTGTTTGCGGCATCGATAAAAATGGTATCTGCAGGGAGGGTCACATAAGGCTGACCGGTCTGCGTAATGGTAACGGTTTTTGCCGGCACTCCGGTTGCCGTAACCGTAACCGTCGCGTTGCGGCTGGCGGTTGAGGGATTCTCCTGCACTGTAAGCCAGTTTGTTGCATTTCCCGATCCGCCTGTCTTTTCAAGCTCAATCCAACCGGCATCGTCATCGGCTGTCCAAGCCACCGTGCACAATATATCGAAGGGGACGTTACCCGGAGAAGGGCCGACCTGTATTGTCGAAGCTGACAGCAAAAGAGCAGGATTGGCCCCGATCTGGGTCACGGTTACCGTTTGGGGAGCAATTCCTGAACCCGTGACCGTCACCAGTGCCGTTCGTTCAGACGGATCAGTATTCTGCTGGGCAGTCACAGGAAGCTGTGTAGAACCTGATCCACTGCTGACACCAGGGCTTAACCATGGCTGGTCACTTACTGCCGTCCATGATACATTCCCTTCGATATCCAGGTAAGCATAACTGTTTTGTTCAGATGCCAGCACAATCCGGTCGGTTCCCAACGTCAGCGAAGGTTCCGATGCATTCTGTGTCACAACAATTTCCTGTTCGGGAAGCCCGAATGCAGCCACCGTCAGAATCGCCGTACGTGCCTGGGTACCCGGGTTTTCTCCGGCAATTGCCCTTACATAGGCATCGCCTGATCCCGATGTTTTGAGACAAACAAGCCATGACTGATCACTTGTGACGGACCAGTCAGCGTTGGTTGAAATACTAAAGAACACATTACTTCCTTCCCACGCCTGCGCGACGAGCTCATTGGCTGATAAAGATAAAAACGGAAGGGCGTACCGGGATACGCCGTTGAATTCACCTCCGGTCCAGATCTTTTGCTCAGCATCCGGAAAGATTGCGTATATCAAATCACTTTGCAGTCCGTCAGCCGTTGTCATCACAGTCCACTCCGAACCGTCAAATATTGAAATCCCACCCTGTGTTCCGCACCAGATCTTTCCCTGTTTATCCCTGGTGATGCAGTTGACTTCAGGTGAAATCAAAGTGGACTGGTACTTTGTCCAGGTTGTCCCGCTGAAAACAGAGATCCCGGAATAAGTGGCAATCCATTTCACCCCGCCTGACCCCATGAAAATATCCCGTATGTCGTTTCCGGCCAATCCTCCCGAGGTGTTCTCATGGGTGTAATTCATCCAGGATGTCCCGTTATACACCGAAATACCCATATAGGTCCCAAACCAGATACTACCTGAGATATCGATGGAAATGGTTTGTATATCATTGTGAATCAAACCGTCGGCCTGTGTATAGTTGGTAAATGATGTTCCGTTGAATTTTGAGATCCCCTGATCCGTGCCGAACCATAGGTTTCCTGAAGCATCAATAGCTATAGATTTGACCCTATCGCCGACCAGGCCGTCGGATGTGTAATAATTGGTAAACGAAATTCCGTCGAATTTTGAAACACCCTGGCTGGTGCCGAACCATTTGTTGTTATAGTTGTCAACAGCGATACAATAAACGATATCGGAGGCCAGCCCGTTAGCGGTGCGATACCGTCTCCAGGTGCTGCCATCGAAGGAGGAAGCCCCTCCGAAGCAGGCGAACCATTTGTTCCCGTCTTTATCAGTCTTTATGTCATATACTACATTACCTGCCAAGCCGCTGGTGTATTGATTGTAATATACCCATTGCTGAC
>CAYMJH010000306.1:0-4067 GCA_964390385.1 uncultured Bacteroidales bacterium
TCCGCAAAAACTTTCCATCGATCCGGCCGACATGTTGTGGGAAGATGCCTTCGTTGAGATAGGGATACCTGACATGCGCGGTATCAACCAACCCATCATCATCCAATGGAATAAAAAGCTCTTACCTGTTGCACCCGGGATTCCCGTTAAGGACATTAACCATTCGGGAGTCAATGCCAGGGTCAGCATGGCGGAAAAAACGGCCTCCGCATTTTCTTTCAGCCTTGACCTGAATGGCAGCCACTCACTCAATTTTGTGCCGCTTGGAGCCGAAACGACCGTGAGTCTTTCTTCACCCTGGGAAAATCCCAGCTTCATGGGTGCGTTTTTGCCCGATGAGCATCACATCGGAGATACAGGTTTTACGGCCCTTTGGAACGTACTGCAACTGAACCGGAACTATCCCCAGCAATGGGTAAGCGAGAACTTTGAAACCGGGGAATCGGCATTTGGCGTCGATCTCGTCATACCCGTTGACACATACCAGAAGTCCATGCGCTCTGTCAAATATGCCATTTTGTTCATCGGACTGACTTTCCTGATCTTCTTTTTTGCCGAATACATCCGCAACACAAAGATCCATCCCGTACATTACCTGCTGGTAGGCATGGGGCTGACCATTTTCTACACTTTGTTGACAGCCCTTTCGGAACACATCAGTTTTGCCTTGGCCTATGGCATTGCCAGCCTTGTAATCTTGGTCCTGATCTCACTCTTTGCACACTCGTTGTATAAGAACATTAAAGTGTCCGCAACCGTTTTTGGTTCGCTGACAGCCTTGTATATCTTTCTCTTTGTTGTGCTGCAACTGTCGGATTACGCCTTGCTGTTCGGCAGCATAGGGCTGGTTTTTGTATTGGCCATCGTTATGTACTTTTCCCGCAAAATCGACTGGTATCAACCCTCCAAAGGCACAGATGACGCCACAACCCCGTCATAAAGCATCCGATACACCCTGCCAGGGTGGGGGGACCCTTTCGGGGTGGGGGTACCCTTTCGGGGTGTTAACAACCTCATTATTAATGTTGTCAGACACCCTGACAGGGTACCCCCACCCCGAAAGGGTGTCTGTCAAAAAAAATACTTACTTTGCCCGAAATATCTATTGTTATGAATAATGCAACGCAGAACAGCATGGAAGAAAAAAAAGGAAGATTCTCTGTTAATGAAAGATTCAAGAGCTTTCAATTCGCATTCAGGGGGATCGGTTCGGCTTTCAGGCAGGAGCATAATCTTTGGATCCATTCCGTTGCCGCCGTTGCAGCGGTTGCTGCAGGATTTGTCCTCAACATCAGTGCAGGTGAATGGACGGTGATTGCCCTGGTGATCGGAGGGGTTTTTGTCGCTGAGTTGTTCAACTCGGCCATTGAATGCATGGTGGACCTCATTTCACCGGAATTCAATAAAAAAGCCGGCATGGTAAAAGACATAGCCGCCGCGGCCGTTCTGGTAACAGCTGTTACCGCAGTGGTGACAGGATTGATCATTTTTGTGCCGAAATTGTTATAATGCAATATCGATATTCGGTTGTTCGTTCTTGTAGTCCGGTAGGCTTGATATTCTACAACTAACCATTAACCATTGATCATTAACCATTGACCATCACCCATGAAAAAGATAACCGCAACAATCAGATCGGTTTCAGGAAGTCTTCAGAACCTTTATAAGAGGGCCGGTCAGCTGAATGCTTTGCTGGCATTCCTTATCCTATTCAGCATCACCCTGGTTGCCTTCAGGGTGCATAGAACCGGTGAACACAACTATATTTTCATGCTGTGGAACTTATTCCTGGCTGCGGTTCCGCTATTCCTCAGCCGTTTTATCATCATCCCTCTCTCACGTCGCAAAACAGGGATTGTCCTGTATGGCTTTTTATTTCTTTGGCTTATGTTCCTTCCCAATGCGCCTTATATCATCACCGATTATATACACCTGGTGGACAGTGAGAGCATGCCGCTCTGGTATGATCTGCTGTTGCTATCATTCTTTGCATGGGAAGGATTCCTGCTGGGTTTCATCTCGGTGGCCGAGCTGGAAAAAGTCGTTTCCAGGATACATTCGGTACCGGCAGGCAAATGGTTTGCCCTGATGTCGCTTATATTATCAAGCCTCGGTGTATATATGGGCCGTTTTATGCGATATAACAGCTGGGATATTTTCATCAGTCCCGTTGAAATCATCACCAACGTCGGGAACCGTTTATTAAATCCCCGCTCCTACCCGGGTATATACGGTATGATCGTAATCCTCTCCGTTCTGCTGATCTCGCTTTATTTTATTTACAGAAAAGCAGAACAGGCCACAGTGAGAGTGCCGGCAGCGGAACAAAATCGCTGAATCTCTTTGACTCCGGGATTTTCTGAGGATCTATGACACCATATTATCCGCTTCCTTCGGGAGCAGGTTCCGGATTCTTTCAATCTGCATTTGTTTGTTCACTTCACGCAGGTTACGGGCAGTCTGCGTAAAATACTGGTGCCCGGAAATGAATTTGATCTGCATCCGGTTCCAGTCATTGATGGATTTTATCTTGTTCCTTTCCTGCAACTCCACATAAAGTGTATTGGAAACAGGTATCATGTCGCTGCGACCCAGGTAATCAAGATCGGCATCACACATGATCTCCTCAAGCTTATTCCTGGGGTTGGGGGGAAGTTCAGTACTGAGAATCAGTTCACAAATGGTATCGATCTGTGACTGGGTATAGTAAAAGTCAGGCAGTACCTGACGGGCAATCAAAGTACCATAGTGTTCATGATTATCATATCCGATGGTATGGCCGGTGTCGTGAAACAAGGCAGCAGTTTTCAGCAGCAACAGATCTTCATCATCAACGCCTTCTCCAAGCCCGATCAGTTCTACCTGCGTTACAACGTCAACCGTATGTTTTACGTTATGGTAATACAGATTCTTGGGCAATTCCTTTTCAAGCTTGTCAAGAATAATTTCCTGAAGGTCCATGAATTGAATCAGACCATACCGGATGCTGAACCGTTTATTAGGGATAATGCGCTTTTGCTGAAGGGAGAATTCGGCTTTTATGCCCAGCACAGTATACAGGGGGATATCACCTTTATATTTCACGGGCATATTGCCAAAGAACTCACAGTCAAAAAGGTCTTTGACGAGCTCATAAGTGTTGGCAGATATCAGTATCTGGCCGTCCTCACAGAATTGCCGTATACGGGTAGCCATATTGACGGTATCGCCTTTCACTTCGTTGATCTGCTTTTTGCTACCTTTCAGGGTTGCTACAAGGGGACCGGTATGAATGCCGATCCTCAGTTTCCAAACCTTGTCGTTATTATAGGATCGCTGAATGTCCTTGATATAATATTGCATCTCCACAGCAGCCTGCAACACTTCAATGGGATTTGTCATTCTCTTCTTGGGGATCCCGCCAACGCACATGATGGTATCGCCAATGGTTTTAAGGCTTTTTATTTCATATTTGCCAATGATATTCTGAAGCTGAATAAAGATTTCATCCAGACTGTCAACCAGCAATTTCGAATCAATATCAGTGGATATTTTCTGAAAACCCTGGGCATCTGCAAATAAAACGGTAGCGGTTTTATATTTGACAATGTTCTTGCTTTTTTCAGCCTGGTTTTTTTTGGGAAGGCTTTGAGCATTCAATTTGGCGATCATTTGCTTGTAATTCTCCACATCATGGGAAAGCAATTCATTTTGACGGCCCAGTTTCTCATTTTCTGCTGCAAGCGCCTTATTCTGAATAATCAGCTCGGCAATATGCCTTAAAAAACCCGATTTACCTTTGCTCATATAGTTCTGAAAATGCTTATAACAGTGGATAGATTAATGACTATAATGAAAAATTGCATATTCCCAGGATTAATTTACGATAATTTTCCCATTGGGTTCCAGTTTTTTTTGAATTGTTGTATTTTTTTAATAACACCCTATATGAAATGGGAGATGAAGGGCAGATAAGGCCGGATACATCCTGCTTCAAGACCGGATTTTGAATACTTGACGGGTTTACAGATTTACGGGTTTACAGATTTACGGGTTTACAGATTTACGGGTTTACAGATTTACGGGTT
>CAYMJH010000307.1:0-4053 GCA_964390385.1 uncultured Bacteroidales bacterium
AAGTAAGGACGGTGAAAAACGACATGAAGAGCAACAGGAGCCAGGCGGTTAATTTCATCCTGATGCCGAACAGCAGGTTCAGTCCGATGGTTAATTCAAGTGTAACAAGCAGGATGACAAGCGGAAATGCCATTCCGCTGAAAAAGTCAAGGTGAAACGCTGCAAAATAATCCTGCAATTTATAGGTGAATCCCAGGGGGTCGACGGCTTTCACAAAACCGCTGAAAACAAAGACCATCCCGGCAAGGATGCGGCAGAGGATACGGAGAGGTTTCATGATGAATGCATTATGTTGCTTTGAATTAAAAACATGTATCCAGGATATCAGTGGTGAAATTTCAAAATTATTTAAAAATAATTATTCGTCATAATTATGTTTAAATAATTGAGAAGCAGGAAGGATGTTGTCCCGTGTACATTATTCAGCTACAAACCGCGGAGCGGTTTACTTTAAATAGCACCGGGTGGAACCCGGTGTTGCAATCGGATACACATTATTTAACCACCTGAAACCGCGGAGCGGTTGAATCATTCAAATCAGGTATTTCTCATTGAATTCAATACCATGTTCATTTAATAATTCAATGAATTCTTCCCTAAACGTTTTGACTTTGTGATGTTCTTCCTGGTTTATTACATAATTAATCAGCCGGTCTTTTTCGTGAATTGAATAAGTGAATCCTCCATATCCATCCTGCCAACCCGAAAACATTGGAAACAGATTATTGTTTTTTATGAAGGCTGCACTGGCAACCTTTATATCTTTTACTAATGATGCCAATGAGACTGTCGGATGTAAATGAGTTACAATATGAATATGGTCTGACATGCCACCAATGCGGTATAAATGGCATTTTTTATTTTTGAGTATACCCCATATATATTTGTACAATTCCTGACGTCTCTTTTCAGATAGTGTTTTTTCATGATTTTTGGGTGAAAAAACAATCTGATAAATAATTTGAGTATAGGTATTCATATTATGTTTAGTTATTCAACCGCTCCGCGGTTATAATTATTGTTTAAATATTAACTTACTATTAACCACCGGGTTTTACCCGGCGCTATTTATTTACAAGCACTCCGTGCTTGATTTTAATATAATGAATTTCTTTAAATCCCCATCTCCCCCAAAATCTCCCTGAATATCACCTCCGGCGGTTTCATACCGCCCTCCTTATCCATGCAACCGATCTGCCTGAAATCCCTGTTCTCCTTTACCTGCCATAGATACATATCCCTCACCCTTTGCTGAAAGGCCAGGTCATCCTCGTGGATGTCCTTTCCCCCCTGCAGGTAATCCCGGTCCTCTCCCCCGCGGGCGGCGGAAAGGTTATTCCGCGCAAAGTCGAAGGGCACATCGAGCAACAGGCTCAGGTCAGGCCTGGGTATGTGATGATAATCGAATTCAAGGTGCAGGATCCAGTCCCGCAACTCTTTCCGCTTATCCTCATCGGCAACCTTGGCGCACTGAAAGGCAATGTTGGAATACACATAACGGTCGAGGATCACGAAATTCCCTTCCTCCATCCACCGCTGTATAAGGGGCGCCGCGTCCAGCCTGTCGCCAGCGTAAAGCAAGGCCACCAGGAAAGGATCGACATCTTTGATCAGGCCGAAGTCGCCGCGCAGGAAACGGGCGATCAGGTCGCCATACACCGGTGCATCCGTGCGGGGGAAATGAAGGTATTTATAGGGGATGAAATGGTCCTCCATGTATTGCAGCAACAGCTTCACCTGGGTTGACTTGCCCGACCCGTCAATGCCCTCGATCACGAAAAACTTCATATGGTTCTTTTTATTACTTTAGCGGCAAATGCTGCCCTAATGACTTCCAAAAATACGTTTTTTTCGAAAAAAACTTCCCTCAATTGCCGGGGAAAGCTGATCGACCTGTCCGTCCCGAAGATCATGGGCATCCTGAACGTGACCCCTGATTCCTTTTATGACGGCGGCCGTTACACCACTGCCGGTGCTATAAAGGAAAGGGCAGACAGGCTGCTTTCCGAAGGCGCCGACATCGTCGATGTGGGCGCGTATTCGTCGCGGCCCGGTGCCGCCGGCATCAGTGCGGAGGAGGAAATGCAGCGGCTGCGTCCTGCACTGGAATACATACGGAAGCAGTATCCCGGTGCGGTCATCTCCGTCGATACCTTCAGGGCCGGGGTGGCCGATATGGCCATAAGCGGATTTGAAGCCGACATGGTGAATGATATTTCGGCCGGACTGGCCGATCCGCTCATGCTCGAAACCATTGCCCGGCATGCTGTTCCGTATGTCATGATGCACATGCAGGGGACGCCGGCCACCATGCAGGTGAACCCTGAGTACGGGGATGTGGTGAAGGAAGTCATCGCCTTTTTTGCACAGCGGCTGCACCAGGCTTCTTCCTTTGGCATCAAGGATATTATCATCGATCCGGGTTTCGGTTTTGGCAAGACCATCAGGCACAATTTTACGCTGCTTCACTCACTGGGCGCCTTCGCCATATTTGAACTACCAGTTATGGCAGGACTTTCAAGGAAATCCATGATCCACAAAACCCTCGGGATAACGCCGGAACAATCGCTCAACGGCACAACGGTATTGAATACCCTTGCCCTGGTCAACGGCGCCGGCCTGCTCCGCGTTCACGACGTCAAAGAAGCGAAAGAGGCAGTGAGGTTGTTTATGGAGTATACGAAAGCAGGATGAATACTTAAGATCCGCCCCCTGCACCCCCGCCAGCGGGGGAGAGTGCTTCTTTCAACCATTACGCTGAATAACATACTTTGTGCTATTCTTTTTCATAAAAAAGCACAAGAAAATTATCTATAGCAAACAATAAGCGAGCGATGTCCCCCGCTGGCGGGGGGTTGGGGGGTGGATATAAAATCAAACCTTTCTGCTACAAACAGGTCGCCACTACGTGGCTTATAAAGCGCTATACAACCTTTTGCTACAAACAGGTCGCCACTACGTGGCTTAAAAAGCGCATACAACTTTGTACCAGCTACTAGCTACTATATTTTTACTATCTTTATTCACCAAAGCAACCCCCATGATCCCCGCCTTCATCACCGTCCGCGTCATCGACATCATCGACATCCTGCTGGTGGCGTACCTGATGTACCTGGTGTACAACCTTATCAAGGGAACCATCGCCACCTATATTTTCATCACCATCCTGATATTTTACGTGGTATGGCTGCTGGTGAAAGACAACATGCTGCTGATGGGCTCCATCCTGGGACAGATCATCGGCGTGGGGGCCATCGCCATCATCGTGGTATTCCAGCAGGAATTGCGCCGTTTTCTCATCCTTTTCAGCACGAGATACCTTAACAAGGCCGGTTCTTCCTTTGATCATTTTTTTACCGGATTTTCCACCGCCAAACCCGTGGTTAACCTCAATGCCATCATCCAGGCGGTTATGAATATGTCGAGGACAAGGACAGGCGCGCTCATTGCGCTGAAAAGAAAGTCAATGCTCGACGCCTATACCGAATCGGGCGAGATGCTCAACTCATCGACGTCAAGCCGTTTGCTCGAAAGCATTTTTAACAAGAACAGTCCCCTTCACGACGGGGGAGTGGTGATTGAGGGAGACCGGATAAGGGCGGCCCAGTGCATATTCCCGATATCCGAGAACTATTCGCTGCCGCAGGACTACGGTCTGCGGCACCGGGCAGCGATCGGACTTTCGGAACAGACCGATGCACTGGTGATCATTGTATCGGAGGAGACCGGCGATATCTCGCTGGCCGAGGGCGGGAAAATACGAACCGTGGATACAAAGGCGCTGCTGAAAATACTGGAGGAGAAGATGCTGCGGGGAAACTGAAAGGTGAGGGGTTGTGAGGGTGGGTGGATCCCTTCTCCGCTTCTCTAAGTCTCTCAATCTCTTAATCTGCTGGTCTGCTGGTCTTCTGGTCTGCTGGTCTTCTAGTCTGCAAGTCTTCAAGTCTTCTAGTCTGCAAGTCTTCAAGTCTTCTGGTCTTCTGGTCTTCTAGTCTAACAGTCTAACAGCCTAACAGTCTATCAGTCTGTAGCCTGCATTCTTTTCACTTTTCA
>CAYMJH010000308.1:0-4026 GCA_964390385.1 uncultured Bacteroidales bacterium
GCGAGGCTATCACGCAAACCTTCTATCGAAATGTTTTCGGCCGCATCGTCAGGGAGAGCAGCGCCAAATACCTGCTGCAGGGAACCATCCTCACCGACGTCGATGAAACCGTAGCCGGTATAAAGCGGCAGCACAACGTGTTCGAACAACTGGGTATTGATCCTCAGGCTGCCTTCGGATATAAGATCATTGAACCTTTGATACAGTTGCGCAAGGATGGCGTCAGGAAAATAGGCAAGGCATTGGGCCTTCCGGCAGCTCTGTTCGACCGTATACCCTTCCCGGGACCTGCACTGGCAGCACGCGTGATTGGCGAGGCAACTCCCGGACGCATCGAAACCGTTCGCAGGGCTACTGCGATTGTAGAGCGTAACCTAATAAATATCAAAGCTTTTCAGTATATGGCTATCCTCCATGAAGACCGGGTAACTGGCATGCGCGAAGGTAAACGTGATTTCGGGCAGCAGATAGAAATACGATGCTGGGACAGTACCGATGCGCGCAAAGCAACGCCAACCCGTCTTTCATTTGAAATCCTTGAAAAACTCGCCCGGGAGATTGTGGGAGAAGTGCCCGGCGTGGTGAGCGTAACCTATAATATTACACCAAAGCCCCCGTCAACCATCGAAGCGGTATGATCATCCGGACGGCCGGTTGTTGTTCAGGATGGGAATGGAAGTTCTTTCGGATTAATCAGATACCGGTCAACGCGGATTTGTTTTGATGGTTTTAATCACAGTCACGCCGTCTTTGGTACGCAGAGAGATTATATAAACACCTTCCGGAAGTTCAGACAGATCGATCATATAAGGGTTATCCGCCCGCATGATGATTTGCCCGCTGATATTATGCAGGGTAATCATTAGATCTGACAATGTATCCGGCCCGTTTATACGGATTGTGCCTGTTACGGGATTGGGAAACAATGTATAACCGTTGCTTGTTTTGCCGGTTTCAGGCAAATTGGTTGCGTTGCAATCCAGGGCATGTTGCTGAAAGAACGTCCACATCAGGTCAGTTGCATGGATATACGCCGACACAGGATCTCCTACCGGTGTCTGGTTGCCTCCCGGCCAGGAATGACCTCCGTCCCTTGTTATGTAGTAGTGAATATTGGCTTTGCAGTCACAGGATGTCCATTGAACATGGGTATACTGGTGGTTGTGAACCAGCGTATCACTGGCTTTGTCGCAGCCGTTAAAGTCCGACCATACATTCAATACCGAGTCGAGTGGGGGATTGTAATGGTTCGAGATCCCGGTACCGATACCTCCGTCATATAGCACACTGCTGTCCTGGTAGGAGTGAAAATGAATAACGGGTACAGCGCGGGCAGGCTGACAATCAACCATGCTCATAGAAGCCGCTACAGGCGCTATGGCTGCAATTCGCTCCGATAATTCACACGCCAGCCTGTAAGCCATGAATCCGCCGTTTGACATACCCGTTACATAAATTCGGTTCTCGTCAATGGAATACTGATCGATCAGCTTATCCAATAATGCATTGATGAAACCTACATCATCGGTCCCTGACTCACTTGAAAAGCCGCAGCACCAGCCTGCGTTCCATGTGCGGATATGCAGTATCCCGCCTTTGATGCCTTCAGGGTAAACGACAATAAATCCTGCTTCATCTGATTTTGCACTCAGCATGGCCTGGTTCTGCAGGTTGTAAGCGCTGCCAAAACCACCGTGCAGCGCAATGACCAGGGGGAAACTGTCGTTTACGGAGTATCCTGCCGGCAGATGCAGCAAATACGTCCGGTCTGTGCCGTCATGATAAATGCTGTCGTACTGGGCAAATGCTAATGACGGCAACCATAAAATGATGGCAAACGGAAAAATGATTTCCTTCCTTAGTGACATGAGGTTTGTTCTTTGACTTGATATTTGAATGCCGTTCTCAAAACGATTTACATGCGGTCATCGGCATGAATCCCTGCTGCCAGCTTTCAGGTTATAGCAGGAACTGTTTTCGTTCCCGGATATTCAGCGACACATGCCGTTTATGAAAAAGTCATATCCTAATCAAACCGCGGAAACCCCTGGCGCTATAGTATGATTCCGCACTGTTGTGATAGACAAAGATATGGTTATATCGACGATCACAAAAGAGCGCTCCACCGAGTTTTCTGATCTCTGGCGGTGTCTTCACCCAGCTTGATGTTTTCGTATCGCAAGGTACAAGTTTCTGCAATGCCCGGTATTGTTCTTCGGTTAGCATTTCAATTCCCATAGCAGCAGCAAGTTCAACAGCGTTGTTTTCCGGTTTGTTTTCTTTCCTTGACTCCTGCCCTTCACGGTCATAACAAAGACTTCGTCGGCCAACGGGACTTTCCGCTGAGCAATCGTAAAAAATGAATTCACCGGCGTTTGTATCATAAAAAACAACATCCGGTTCACCGCCGGTTCTCTCCATTTCACTGAGTGACCAAAGTTTTTCAACATCCGCCGGCCTGCCGGTCAGGCAGGCTTCCAGCCCGGCTTGCAGTTTAGCCCAATCTGTTTCCTTATGACGGTTCATGTTCTTCTCAAAACGGGCTTTTAACGTTGTGATAAGTGCTCCGTATTGTTCTGGCGTCAACGCTTTTTCACTTCCCATGGCCTTCATGTAAATTGCAGATTCTCCTGCTTTGGTGAAACTTGTATTGATCGCCAAGGCCAATGCCCGGTAATATATAAGGTATGATTTTATCCATGTGTATCAGCCTGGCATCTTTAAGTTTATAACAAATGCTTTCGACAAAAGTTCATTTTCGGACACTTTGAAATTATGTATAACGGATGAGGAAAGTTTGAAAAAAAAATGTAATTTATCCTGGAAAATTAAATTAAACCAATAATCTGTATGAAAAGGACTGATTTTTATATGGCAGGACCAGCCTTAGTCCTGACCCTGACCTTCTTTATGGTCAGTATGCCCGGCTTATTTGCCCAGACATTTTGCACACAAGCCGGCACGGATCGGTTTGCAGGCGAACAACAGGGCTATCGTTATGAGTTATGGAACCAGAACGGACAGGGAACTGCCTGCATGACACTGGCTAGCGGTGCTCTTTTTAGCGGTGAATGGGATAGTGTCCTCAATTACCTGGCCCGCCGGGGTTTAGGCTATAATCAGACACAGGAGCACCAGGAAATAGGTACATTCTATTCAACTTACAATTGCAGCTACAATCCGTCGTCTGCATCCGGAAATTCATATCTATCGGTCTACGGATGGACGGTAAGTCCCCTCAAGGAGTATTACATTGTTGAAGACTGGCGAAACTGGATACCCTCAATGGCCGCCGGGGCCATTCATAAAGGTACCATTGATGTAAACGGGAGCGTATATGATATCTACGAGAACACCAGGGTCAACCAGCCTTCTATTCAGGGCAACACTACTTTTCAACAGTATTTCAGCATCCGGAGGAATGTTCGGAACAGCGGAACAATCAATATCTCGGAACATTTCGAAAGATGGGAGAGCCTGGGCATGGAAATGGGCAAAATGTACGAAGTGTCCTTTGTCGTGGAAGGATATCAGAGTAGCGGCAACTTCGAATTTACAGCGCTGGATGTGTTTGTGAGCAACAACCCTGTGTCCGCCGCTGACGGTTTCAACAGATCATCACAGGCCACTGTCTTTTTGAATCCCAATACGGGAGATCTGTCCGTTAAAATCCATGCATCGGGCACAGATGCCAACATGAAAATCTTTAATGCTTCCGGCCACCTTGTTTTTGCCAGTGAAAAAATCAACCGTGATTTCCTTCAGGTATCCGGACTTAAGAAAGGAATGTATTTAGTGAATTTATGCAGTAGAGAGGGGACTTATACGACCAAAATTGCCATACTATAACCTGGTTTTTTTCATTTTTTTTACAGACAATTGCTTAAGCTACACCTAATAATGATTATCATTAACCTTCCCCATTCGTTGATCAAAGGGGAAATCAATTAACCCCAGCTGTTAAAATGCTATTGTAATGCCAAAAAAAAAGAACAGCGTGTTACGTATCTCTGTCCTTCGTTGTGA
>CAYMJH010000309.1:0-3980 GCA_964390385.1 uncultured Bacteroidales bacterium
CATGCGCTGATGGACATGCAGCGCATGCCGGTCGTGCCGGAGTTCTGCATCGACATCGGAGGGGTGATGGGGACAAATCCCTATACCGAAAAAACCGAGGAACGGAAGGTAGACGACAATGAACCCCTCACGGCGCTTGCCTTTAAAATTGCCACCGATCCCTATGTCGGCCGGCTGGTTTATCTCCGCGTTTATTCGGGTGTTATCAAATCGGGGGTGACCGTATTGAATCCGAGGACCGGAAAGAAAGACCGCATCAACCGCCTCTACCAGATGCATGCCAACAAGCAAATTCCCAAGGAATCCATTGCAGCCGGTGATATCTGCGGTGCGGTCGGACTTAAGGACGTTGCCACCGGGGATACCCTCTGCGATCTTAAACACCCCATTTCCCTCGAGTCGATGGTTTTCCCCGAACCGGTGATCGGCGTTGCCATCGAACCCAAAACCCAGGCTGACATCGACCGGCTGGGCCTGGCCCTGAACAAACTGGCCGAAGAAGATCCCACTTTCAGGGTGAAGACGGATGAAGATTCGGGGCAGACCATCATCAGCGGAATGGGTGAACTGCACCTTGAAATATTAATGGACCGCCTCAGGCGTGAGTTCAACGTGGAATGCAACCAGGGAGCGCCCCAGGTTTCATACAAGGAAGCCCTGTCCGGTGAGATCAGTCATCGCGAAGTATTTAAAAAGCAAACCGGTGGCAGGGGAAAATATGCCGACATCGAAGTCGATCTGGCCCCGGCCGATGCCGGGATTTCCGGACTGCAATTCATTGACCAGGTGAAGGGCGGAAATGTGCCCCGGGAATATATTCCTGCCGTAGAAAAAGGATTCCGCGAGGCGATCCGCAACGGTGTCCTGGCCAGTTTCCCGATGGAAAACCTGAAGGTTACGCTCAGGGACGGATCCTATCATCCGGTTGATTCTGATGCTCTTTCCTTTGAGATAGCAGCCAAGCAAGCGTTCAAGCATGCCCTCAGAAAAGCCAGGATCAAGCTGCTCGAACCGGTTATGTCCGTTGAAGTGGTCACCCCCGAGGAATACATGGGCGATGTGATCGCTGATTTCAACCGCCGCAGGGGACAGATAACCGGCATGGAATCAAAAGCCTCTTCGAGGATCATAAAAGTGAGCGTTCCGCTGGCGGAAATGTTCGGTTATGTGACCGTGCTCCGGTCTATAACCTCAGGACGGGCCACCTCCACCATGGAATTCTCGCATTATGCGGAAGTGCCGCTGGAAATTGCCGGCAGGGTGGTTGAAAATGCCACAGGAAAAAAGACATTGGTATAATCGATTTAATAAACTATACATGAGCCAGAAAATAAGAATTAAATTAAAATCCTACGATCATAACCTGGTGGACAAGTCAGCCGAGAAAATCGTGAAGACTGTGAAATCCACCGGTGCGGTAGTGAGCGGTCCGATTCCGCTGCCTACCCATAAAAGGATTTTTACGGTGCTGCGATCTCCTTTCGTGAACAAAAAATCGCGGGAGCAATTTCAGCTTTCCTCTCATAAAAGGCTTCTGGAGATATTCAGTTCAACGCCAAAAACCATTGATGCATTAATGAAGTTGGAATTGCCCAGTGGTGTTGAAGTTGAAATCAAGGTTTGAACATTTTAATAGTCTAAGCAATGCCAGGATTAATTGGTAAAAAGGTCGGCATGACCTCTGTATTTGATGAAAACGGCAACAACGTTCCCTGTACCGTTTTGGAAGTCGGTCCTTGCGTTATTACCCAGGTAAAGACCAAGGATTCTGATGGCTATACTGCCATCCAGATGGCTTTTGATGACAAAAAGGAAAAAAATACGCCCAAGGCCATGGTGGGTCACTTTAAGAAGGCCAACACGACGCCCAAGCGGAAGGTGGTTGAGCTGAAGGGATTTATCCGTGACTGGAAGGTGGGTGACGTCATCACGGTCGATTATTTTAAGAACGATCCCTGGCTCGATGTTTCTGCCGTTTCGAAAGGAAAGGGATTCCAGGGTGTAATGACCCGGCATAAATTCGGAGGTGTCGGTGGTACAACACACGGTCAGCACGACCGGCTCAGGGCCCCCGGATCGCTGGGCGGATCATCGTATCCGTCAAGGGTATTCAAGGGATTGCGCATGGCAGGCCATACCGGCGACAGGAAGATCAAGGTCATCAACCTGAAAGTCGTCAGGATCATTCCCGAGAATAATCTTTTGTTGCTCAAAGGGTCCGTTCCGGGCTCAAAAGGATCGTATGTGATCGTACAATGCCCCGATAGAATCTAATATGTATTGAACCATGGAAATTGCAGTATACAACATAGCAGGAAAAGAAACCGGCCGGAAGGCAGAGCTGAAGGATACGATTTTTGCCATCGAACCTAATGACCATGCCATTTACCTAGATGTGAAGCAATATCTTGCCAATCAACGTCAGGGAACCCATAAGGCAAAGGAAAGAAACGAGGTTTCCGGCAGTACGCGCAAAATTAAGCGGCAGAAAGGTACCGGCGGAGCCCGCGCAGGCAGTATTAAGAACCCGCTCTTTACAGGCGGCGGCCGCATTTTCGGGCCCCAGCCGCGGGATTACCGCTTCAAGCTGAACAAAAAGGTAAAGCAGCTGGCACGTAAATCAGCCCTTACCTACAAAGCCAAAGACAACGGCATCAGGGTGGTTGAGGATTTTACGCTGGAAAGCCCCAAAACGCGCGAGTACGCAGCCATCATCAACAACCTGAATATCGGCGGGAAAAAGTCATTGCTGGTTCTGAGCGAACCGAATAAAAACATCATTTTATCGTCGCGGAATTTGCCCAATACAAAAGTGGTGCATTATTCCGAACTGACCACCTATGATATTCTGAACAGCAATTCTCTTGTCTTTGTTGAAAGTTCGCTTGAGAATATCCAGAAGAGTCTATAACACTTTAACCGGAAAAAAATGGATATCATATTGAAGCCCGTAGTAACCGAGAAAATGAATCTTAAGGGAGAATCCTTAAGGCAATATGGATTTTTAGTCGATAAGAGGGCTAACAAAGTCCAGATCAAAAGAGCCGTTGAAACGCTTTACGGGGTTACCGTGGAATCGGTCAACACCATGCGTTATGCCGGCAAGCAAAAATCACGGTTTACCAAAACCGGCCTGATCTCAGGAAAGAAGAATGCCTTCAAGAAGGCTGTGATTACATTACGGGAAGGTGAAACCATTGACTTTTATAGCAACATCTAATTTAAACGTATGGCTGTAAGAAAACTAAAACCTGTTACACCGGGTCAGAGGCACAGAGTTGTTGCAACTTTTGATGACGTAACCAAGTCATCGCCCGAAAAGGTATTGCTGCAACCCCTGAAAAAGTCCGGTGGCCGGAACCATGATGGCAGAATGACGATGCGTTACATTGGCGGCGGCCACAAGCGGATGTTCCGGATGATTGATTTTCTGAGGAATAAGGATGGTGTATCTGCCACGGTGAAATCCATTGAATATGATCCGAACAGGTCTGCAAGGATTGCCCTGCTGGTATATGAGGACGGGGAAAAACGGTATATTATCGCGCCGAACGGACTGAAACCGGGACAGAAAGTACAGTCGGGTACAGGTGCAGCTCCCGAAATCGGGAATTGCCTGACCCTGGCCGAAATCCCCCTGGGAACCCTGATCCACAGCATAGAACTTCATCCGGGCAGGGGCGGTATGCTGGCACGCAGCGCAGGCTCTTATGCCCAGCTGCTTTCACGCGACGGGAAATACGCCATCATCAAACTGCCCTCGGGTGAGTCACGCATGATACTGACAGCCTGCAGGGCAACAATAGGAACTGTTTCCAACCCTGATCACAGCCTCGAAAGATCGGGCAAGGCCGGCCGCCACAGGTGGCTTGGCATAAGGCCCAGGACCAGGGCTGTGGTTATGAACCCGGTGGATCATCCCATGGGTGGCGGCGAAGGAAGAGCATCAGGTGGCCATCCGCGGTCAAGGAAAGGCTTGT
>CAYMJH010000310.1:0-1242 GCA_964390385.1 uncultured Bacteroidales bacterium
ATGTTCCACTGCCCATAAGTGACTGCAACCAGCAGCAAAAGTACCCTAAAAGTCGTAGTTGCGTATTGTGCCATTGAGCACTCCTGCTGCTGATTTCTTTGCTTCATTGGTAAGCAATCTGTAATTATCATAATACTTGGTGAATCCCATAAGATATAAAGCCCCCCATACCAATGCCCAGTGGTATCTACCTGGAATAGTCGGCTCATTTAAATCAGTATTGGTATCTACATCTTCCGTCTTAGAATAGAAAACTTTGGCAGTGCCTGTATAATTGGATTCATTGGAATCCACTATACATAGATATCTGCCGTCATTATCATTCTCCAGATACCAATAATATCCATATGTTTCTGTCTCACTCATTTGGGCAATGCTCCATTGTAGGACTTGACTCCAAGCCGTCCTATTGGTTCATCATCAATCTCAATCCTGCGGATAGATATCACATCATCTGGCAATGTTCCCACTCCAGATGTTAAAGTCACGGTGGAGGATCCATGCAGGATTTCAGTATCTTGCAAGAACATCCGATAGGCTTCATTGATCATGGCATTTATTTCACGATCCGTCCATTGATGTTCCTGCAAGAATTCCTTGTCCTGCATCATCCTTACCAAATGACTGCGGATATGACTGCGTATCTGCTTGAGAGTCATTTACTTCATCCTTGGGGTTTGTACTCCAGGAGCCTTCTCAGCTTGCATCATCTGCATCTCTTCACCATACATGGACCGGATATCGGTAAACTGTCTGGCAATATCCGCATCCACAGTCTGCTTTTCACCAAGCATATTCAGCTTGAACAATGCCTTGGAAAGAGCACTCAGAATCACCAAGTCGTAGAACTCAGTGGGCACATCAAGATAAGTGCTAACCGTATTGGTGAAAGTAGCATTGTCAATATCCACATTCACCACAGCAGCACCAGTAATGGTAACCGTAGCCGAATCCACAGTAGCCGTAACGCCGGACCCGGTTCCAAACGCATGATTGAGAGCAGCATTCAGGTTAGTGGCATTTGTACCAGCCACTGCACTGGTAACAAAGAACACACTATCATCATTGGTTTCAGCAGATGCCCTGGCGTACACATTGATGTTGTAGTTTCCAAACCATACTTTAAAGTATTTACCGGCAGAAGGTTGTCCGGTAAACAAAATAGTAGTAGTATTGGAATCAGCAGTCATCTCATTGGGTTTGCGGATGAAATACAGGGTAGATGCATTGGAACTGAGTGCA
>CAYMJH010000310.1:1252-3976 GCA_964390385.1 uncultured Bacteroidales bacterium
CAAGTTTTCACCAAAATGGTTAACCGCATAACTGTAGTCATAATTGCTGTTATTCTGCAGGCTGTGCACTTCATTGTCGCTCACAAACGGAATGAGAGCACCAGCTGCATTGATCAGCTTTTTAAACTTTGCAACCTTATCAGCCGCATAATTGCCGGCAAGACTGACCGCCGTCACCGCACCAGCTGCCGCCGTAATGGTCACGGCCTGACTTATACCATACCAGGTATCACTGATGGCATTCAGGCGCACAAATACATCAAACTGGGCCGTGTTCAGCCAGTGATTGAGTTCCGCATCCTGAAATTCCTCAGTGGTCATCTTGGCAAGGCGTGAACGCAAATCAGATCTTGCCGTCTTGCGTGTAATGTCACTTAGAGCCATTTCCAACTCCTTGAAAGCGTTTATACATATTTATGATAGACAGCAATTGCTCATTGTATAACTGCATTAACTGAGCATATTGCTGCCATTCTTCCTCCTGCGCCCTGCACTTAGCCGCAGCATAATACACCACCGCATCACTGAATTCTTCAGGAACGCTTATTGTGTCACTGTCGCCACTCAGATCTGTAGGCTGTTTGATAAAGTAGAATTTCAGTTTACCTGTACCAGCACCACCTGTAGTGGCAGGTAAAAAGTTGACATTGGTGGCATCAAACCACATGATGGGATTAGAAGCATCATATACCAGATTATTGGTAACCGCCATGGCAGCCACTTCAGGAGTAACCAGCCGCACAGGCAAAGCATCACCAGTACCACTTGGACATAATGTGGCATAGCAAAACTTTACATAGTCTGCAGCAGACTGAATAGTGCTCCAGGCCACCAAAGACACAGCAGCAAGACTGGGGTTTGATTCAGTAATCAGATCCTTCAATACCCACCACGGACACTTGATGGCTATATCTCTTTGCGCTTCATTGATCCAGGCAATAACTTCTGTCTTTGTCGGATCACTGGTAGTGCCAAGAGTGGTTTCCAGCAAGTATCCTGCGTTGGTAATGAGTGAAGATAACGCGGTTTTAGCCATTAAATCTCCAAGGCCCCGGTTAGGGGGCCCATGTTGTTAATAAGCCTGCGGCACCATGATGACAACAGTCATAGTGTTGGCACTCTCATCCGCATCAGCCGTGAGGCCAATGTAATAATAAGGAGCAGGATAAGCCGCAAGATTCACGGCTGCCCCGGCAGTCTTTGCCGAATTGGTAATATCAGCAACCGGAGCATCAAGCAACGTGAACTTGGTTCCAGCGGACGTATCCGTACCAAGCAACGACACATCTACATTGGTGCCTGTGATGGCAGATGCAGTACAGCGCATAGAGATATATCTTGCAGAATCATCCACCGCTTTCAGAAAATCAATTTCTGAAGTATAGCCAATAGTGGCACTGGCAGGAAGGGTAACAACTTCCGTAGCCACCAGCATGCCATTTACGGTTCTTTTAGTCCAAGCCATAAAACTATCCTTTCAATAAAGGGGGAGTATAACTCCCCCATTGTTAATCTCACGCAAATTTGAACAGGCCATTCTTCTCAACAAGAGTCAGGTTCACACCTTCATCAGAGAAATATTGGTCCTTGCGACCATCACGGTCATTAGCCTGGATGTTGGTCTCGTACTTGGAAGCACGGAACACAACACGTTCCACGTTATCAGGATCCACAATAACCATGTAGTTATTGTAAGGAGCATAACGCAGAGTCGGATCCCAAACCACATGCAGCTTGCCAAAAGGATGAGTCAGGGTACGGATATCAAAACCCATATCCGTGGTTTTCCAGTCACTCATGCTCATGGACGAACCACTGCGGGCCATGAAACTGTTGGGACCAATCTTGGACAGTTCAGCCAGGACACTGGATCCCGAAAAGGCAAACTTTTCAACCTTTGCGTTATCATACTGAGCCATGGCTTCCATGTCATTGATGAATTCATCCACAGTGTAGGAACCCCAGGCACGGGAGAAAACCTGTTCATTGGCAGTACCGTACTTGGTCATCATCGGAATTACACCCATGGTGGTACGCACAGGACGGCCACTGGTGGCATCATTGAAATGAGCCGGAGCACCATTACCGCCAATACGCCAACCCATAAGGGCCTGACGATTCAGCTTCATTTTGTGCTCACGGGATTTCTCCAATACCAGACGGTTAAACTCATCACTGTACCCACGCAAAGCCATTTCCATCAACGTGCCAGAGATCTCAACCGGAGTCTTGGTGATCTGGGCAGAATTCCAAACCACTTCCAGTTCATCAGACCACGCTTCGGGAGAAGTACCATGCTCTTCCCAGGCCGCACCAATCACCGTACAAGGATCACCATCCTGCACATCATAGATGTCAGAACCATCGCTGGACAGAGCTTCCAGCGTAACGACAGTAGACGTGGACGCGGTATGTACACAGGCCGTAACCACAGCCACAGCAATAACCTGATCTTTTTGAACAGTGGCAGCAACAGCAGAACCACTATTACGAGATCCGGTAGCTTTTGCACGGATTTCCACAATATCACCCTTATTTACATAGGGCAATTCACCAGTACCCGTGGTTGCGGAATAAAGAGTAATGGAAGCAATGGTAGCTTCAAAAGAACCACCGCTATCCCAATTGATAGCCGTACGAGCGTACCCTTGCTGGTTGATGAATTTGGAACGGTGTTCAAACGACTTCCAATCAGGATCATTGGACTTGCGGGTTTTCAACTGT
>CAYMJH010000311.1:0-3974 GCA_964390385.1 uncultured Bacteroidales bacterium
AAAACATAAAATGCACCCTCAGGGTCATACACCTTCAGCCCTTCGATTTCCCTTACCAGTTTCACCACAAGATCCTTTCTCCTTCTGAAAGCCTTGTTCATGTCCTCTACGCATTGCTGGCCGGATGTCAGGGCTGCCACGGCAGCTTTCTGGGCAATGGTAGTTGCACCGGTGGTCATCTGTCCCTGCAATTTGTCACAGGCCCTGGTCAGCCATAACGGAGCGCCCATGTAACCGATCCTCCAGCCCGTCATGGCATAGGCTTTGGAGACTCCGTTGATCACCGCAACCCTTTCCTTCAGTCCCGGAAACTGCGCGATGCTTTCATGTCTTCCGATAAAACTGATATGCTCATAGATCTCATCGGACAGTATAATAATTCTCTCATGCCTGAGCAGGATATCCGCGAATGCCTGCAGTTCATCCTTTGAATATACCGCCCCGGAAGGATTTGAAGGGGAACAGATCATAAAGGCCTTTGTTTTTGGTGTTATGGCATTCTGAAGCTGTTCAGGTGTAATTTTAAAATGCTGTTCAAATTTTGCTTCCAGCACCACAGGCTTCCCTTCGCATAATTTCACCAGTTCGAGGTAGCTCACCCAGTAAGGGGCGGGAATAATGACTTCATCCCCGCTATCTATGACAGCCATCAGGGCATTGGCAAGGCAATGCTTGGCGCCGGAGGAAACCATGATCTGTTCGGGAGAAAAATCCAGTCCGTTCTCCCGTTTGAACTTCCCGGCAACGGCTTTTTTGAGGTCAGGAAACCCGGCAACAGGCGGGTAAAATGAAAAATTATCATCAATGGCTTTTTTTGCTGCTTCTTTAATATGGTCGGGTGTATTGAAATCGGGTTCGCCGACACCGAGATTGATGACATCAACTCCTTGGGCCAGAAGGTCACGGCTTTTCTGGTTCATGGCAACGGTTGCCGAGGGAGAAAGGGCATTGATACGCCGGGAAAGACTTTCCATTTTATTCGTTATGAATTATTTAGTAATATATGTTTGTCGTATTTGGATCGGTAAAAATAATCTTTTCGTTATAAAATCATTAAGTTTGTAAAACCAAATTTTGAAAGTACCCTATTATGAATGCATTGCATATCCTGGCTGAAATCCTGAAATACATCCTGCCGTCGCTTATCGTTTTTCTGACCACCTGGTTTCTTGTCTCCAGATATTTCAGAGATGAGGATCAGAAGCGCACGCAGCAATTATCCCTGAACAATCAAAATCTTATTACCCCGCTCCGGCTTCAAGCCTATGAGCGGATCATTCTTTATCTTGAGCGGATAAATCCTGAAAGCCTTGTTATGAGGCTGAACAGACAGGGACAAAACTGCCAGCAATTGCAGAACGAACTGCTTTCGACCATCAGGGCAGAGTTTGAACATAATCTTTCACAGCAGATCTATGTCAGCAACAAGGCGTGGGAAATGCTGAAAAACGCAAAAAATGCCACGATTCAGCTGATCAACGAAACCGCGGAGAAAACAGATAATAATCTGCCCTCCATTAATCTGGGCACCGCCATTCTTGAAAACATCATGGCCAAAGAAAAAAATCCGGCCTCTGAAGCGATCCTGTTTATCAAAGACGAAATCAACAGGCTTTACTAATTTCAGTCATATGAAAAAACCTCTGACCTTCCTGATTTACGGGATACTGGTTTGTATCCCTGTTGTCCTTTCCGGGAATATCCCGGAAGATTCCAGCCTGCTGACCATTGACAGGATATTCAATTCATCGGAATTCCAGCGGGAATATGCCCCTGAACTGCAATGGATACAGGGAGGCGAAGCCTATGTAGTCAGCGAGCCTTCGCCGGGCAGTTTTTGGGAAGACCTGGTGAAATATGAGACCGAAACGCAGCAGCGCAGTGTTTTCATTCCGGCTGACAAGATGATCCCGCCCGGCGATTCAGTTCCCCTTGCCCTTGAGTCATTCACCCTTTCACCTGACGAGTCAAAAGTGCTTATCTTCACCAACAGCAGCCGTGTATGGCGGAGCAATACTCAAGGGGATTACTGGGTTTACGACAGGACGACCGGGCAGCTGAAAAGGCTGGGCGCTCAATTTCCCCGATCATCATTGATGTTCGCTAAATTTTCAGCCGACAACAGGTTTATCGCCTACGTGCATAATTTCAATATCTATGCCGAGCAATATGATGACGGATCCATCATTCAGCTGACCTCTGACGGAACGGGAGACGTCATCAACGGCACCTTTGACTGGGTATACGAGGAAGAATTTGGCTGCCGTGACGGATTCCGGTGGAACAGGTCAGGGGGAGCCATTGCTTTCTGGCAACTGGATGCATCGTCGGTCGGCACTTTTTTTATGATCAACAATACCGATTCAGTCTATTCCAAAATTATATCCGTTCAATATCCCAAGGTAGGACAGCCTCCGTCTGCCTGCAGGGTCGGGATCATCAGCCTCCCCGAACGGAAGATCGCCTGGATCCCCGTTCCCGGAGATGAAAGGGAAAATTACCTGCCCCGCATGCAGTGGATTGATGATAACGTATTGCTCATCCAGCAAATCAACCGAAAACAAAACCACCTGAAGGTATACCTTTACAATACAGCCACAGGGGAATTAAAAAGCGTATACCAGGAAACCGACAAGGCCTGGGTGGATATTTCCTACCCCGACATCACGGTTACGGGATGGGAAATGGAAGATCTCACCGTGATCAACAGGGGACGTGAGGTCCTGCGTTTGTCAGAAACGGGCGAATGGCGGCATCTGCATAAGATAAACCTGGCCTCCGGGAGAGTCACCGAACTCACCCCCGGAAATTATGACGTGGCCGGCTTTTATATGGCAACCGATGCCTATGCTTATTTTTCCGCTTCTCCCGATAACAGCACCCGGCGGTATTTGTACCGGGTGTCATTGTCGGGCAAAGGAGACACGGTAAGGATCACACCTCCGGCCTATGCAGGCGTTAATTTCTACCGGATATCGCCGAACGGCCGTTATGCGGTCCATACCCATACAAGCCTGCAGAAGCCTCCGACCACACGGTTAATCAGCATTGAAGGGCATCAAACCAGCGCCGTATTATCGAGCAACGCAATGTACACAGACAGGATCAGTAATCTTCAACAACCCCGTTACAGTTTGTTTTCGGTCACTACCGCTGACGGGATCACGATGGACGGGATCATGATGAAGCCGCCTGATTTCGATCCGGCCAAAAAATACCCGGTGCTGTTTAACGTTTACGGGGAGCCCTGGGGACAGGAAGCGACTGATTCCTGGAGAAACCTGTGGGATATGATGCTGGCCCAGCAGGGCTATATCATCATTGCCATGGATAACAGGGGCACGCCATGCCTGAAAGGCAGCGCATGGAGAAAAAGCATTTACGGCCGGATCGGCCTTATCAATGCAAGGGACCAGGCCATGGCAGCCAGGGAGGTAATGAAATGGAATTTTATTGACTCGTCCAGGCTGGCCGTATGGGGCTGGAGCGGCGGCGGCAGCATGACCCTCAACCTGATGTTCCGGTATCCTGAGATCTATCAGACGGGTATGGCGGTTGCAGCCGTATCAGACCTGCTGACCTATGACAATATCTATACGGAACGATATATGGGTTTGCCTTCTGAGAATCCCCGCGGATATTCAGAAGGCTCCCCGGTAAACTTCGCAAAGGACCTTCAGGGAAACCTCCTGATCGTTCACGGCACTGCCGATGACAATGTGCATTACCAGAATGCTGAACTGGTGATCAATGCATTGATCAGCCATAATAAAACCTTCACCATGATGTCGTATCCGAACCGTTCCCACGGGATCTATGAGGGACAGCATACAAGAAGGCATCTCTATACATTGCTGACCCGTTATCTGACCGAGCATTGTCCTCCGGGGGGAAGGTAGGAGGTAAACGGTAATCGGTGATCGGTGATCGGTGATCGGTAATCGGTAATCGGTGATCGGTAATCGGTGATCGGT
>CAYMJH010000312.1:0-3958 GCA_964390385.1 uncultured Bacteroidales bacterium
AAAGAACAAAGAACAAAGAACAAAGAACAAAGAACAAAGAACAAAGAACAAAGAAACAATAACCATTAACACAATGAAGATTCGTTATATAGCACTTTTTGCGGTTACCGGCCTGCTCTTGTCCTTTTCCTGTGAAAACAAAGAGGATATCAGCCTGTCTGAATCCGAAAGAAAGATCGTGGGGGAGTGGAACTGGATTGAGTCCGTTTATTTTTACACCATGTCGGGACTTCCATACATTATAAATCCCGATACCATCGGTTACTCGGTCACCTGCCGGTTTGAAGCGGACGGCACTTTCAGCATGTTCCGGAATGCGGCACCTGACCACACAGGCACCTATTGGTTTGAGACCATCAGATACGACAACGGAACTGAATCCCCGTTAAGGCTGTTCACCCAGGAAGGTGAATATCTCAAGTCGGTGAATTTCTATTTTTCCGCTGATACCCTGTTTCTTGATGAAACCGAGGTGGATGGTGCAAAACGGATCTTTTTAAGGATTGAATGATATTTGATTTCAGATATAAGACATCAGACATCAGCTACTATCTCCTAACTTCTAAATTCTAACTTCTAAATTCTAAATTCTAACTTCTAACTTCTATCTTCTTATTTAAATTCATTCTGAATTACCTCCTTATTACTTTTGTCTTGTTTTTTGTTATGGCAACTTGATTATTTTTGTTTTTTGAGCTTTTTCCCGCGATGAATTCATCCAGTTGCATTGAACAACGGGGTATTGTAGAAAGCGCCGATCAGGATGGTGTTAGCGTTAAAATATCCCAGGTTTCAGCCTGTTCTGACTGTCACTCCAAATCGTCATGCTTGATTTTTGGCACGGGGGAGAAGGCCATTTATGTCAGGGAGACTTCCGGTGAATTCAGGGCCGGCGACAGGGTAGGCATCACCATCACGCAGAAAATGGGCAACAAGGCCATCGTGCTGGGGTATGGCGTACCTTTCCTGCTGGTCATTCTTGCCCTGGTTATATTGTCCCTGCTGCATTTAAGGGAGTGGCAGGCCGGTCTTTTGTCCCTTTTTACCCTGGTTCCCTATTATCTCATTTTGTATCGTTCACGGGCATGGCTCGGGAAAACTTTCACTTTTACCTTAAAGAAACTTGATTGATCCATCATGACGTCAACCGTTTTGTATACTATTCTTTCGCTTAGTGTGCTGGGCAGTGTTGCTGCCGTTGTCCTTTATTTTGTTGCCCGGCGGTTCAGGGTATACGAAGATCCCCGGATCGATGAAGTGGAGGGCAGCCTGCCCGGTGCAAATTGCGGAGGATGCGGCTATGCCGGCTGCAGGAACTTTGCCGAGACACTGGTCAAATCAGCATCGTTTGACGGTTTATTTTGTCCCGTCGGCGGTAATGAAACCATGTCAGCCGTCGCCCGCATACTGGGAAGGGAGGCTGCGGCACAAGATCCGCAGGTTGCCGTACTTCGATGCAACGGAACCTGTGAATACCGGCCCAGGACCAACCGGTATGACGGAGCCGCTTCATGTGCCATTGCATCGGCTTTGTATGGGGGTGACACCGGTTGCCAGTATGGCTGCCTGGGCCTCGGGGATTGTGTGGTTGCCTGCACCTTTGATGCCTTGCACATGGATCCTCAAACAGGCCTTCCTGTTGTTGACGATGATAAGTGCACGTCATGCGGTGCCTGTGTTAAGGCTTGCCCGAAAAATCTGTTTGAACTCCGGAAGCGCTGGAAAGGGAACAAGAAGATCTATGTAGCCTGCATGAACGAAGACAAGGGAGGGATCGCAAAAAAGAATTGTGCTGTGGCATGCATTGGCTGCACCAAATGTTTTAAGGTTTGTCCCTATGAGGCCATTACCATGAACAATAATCTGGCTTTTATTGATTCGGTGAAATGCAGGCTTTGCCGCAAATGCGTTACAGAATGTCCTACTCATTCAATTCTTGAGATAGGATTTCCAGTAAGAAAAGAGAAAACGCCGGAAAGTCCTGCTGCCGTGCCTGAAGAAAAAGAAAAACGCAATGAAATAGGAGCCTGATATGAGTTTCTGCATTGTTTCAATAAATCAATAGCCGTGTCATATACATTTGCCAAAGGAGGCATCCATCCTCCTGAAAATAAGCTCTCTGCCCGCAGTGAGATCCGTGACCTGCCCATACCGGCATCCGTGATCATCCCCCTGAGCCAGCATCTCGGATTGCCGGCAAAACCGGTGGTCAACAAAGGAGATACCGTGAAGGTAGGGCAGCTGATTGCCAAAGGCGACGGCTTTGTGTCTGCCAACCTGCATGCCTCCGTTTCAGGAAAGGTAAGCAGGATTGAAGAGGCTCCTGATACGAGTGGATACAAAAGGCCTTCCGTTTTTATTGAAACGGCAGGCGATGAGTGGATGGAAACGATCAGCCGCGATCCTGCCCTTGTCACCTCCGTTTCGCTTACCGGACCGGAGATTGTCACCAGGATCGGTGAAATGGGCATTGTAGGCCTGGGCGGAGCTACTTTTCCCACCCATGTGAAGCTTTCTGTCCCCCGGGGCAAAAAGGCTGAATTCCTGGTCATCAACGGAGTGGAATGTGAGCCTTACCTGACTTCCGATCATGCCCTCATGCTAGAAAATGGAGAAGAGATCATGGTGGGTGTACAGATCCTTAAAAAAGCCCTCAATGTTGACAAGGCCATTATCGGAATCGAAAACAACAAGCCCGATGCCATTGCCAGTCTGAAAATGTTGGCGCAAAAATATCAGGGGATAACCGTAACCGGACTGAAGGTTAAATACCCCCAGGGTGCTGAAAAGCAATTGATCCAGGCCCTGGTTAACCGGCAGGTCCCTTCCGGAGGATTGCCGGTTGACGTCGGTGTTGTCGCCTTCAATGTGGGCACTGCTTTTGCCATCTATGAGGCCGTCCAGAAAAACAAACCCCTTTTTGAAAGGATCGTCACCGTAACCGGAAAGTCATTGAAGCAGCCCGCCAATTTCAGGGTCAGGATCGGCACCTCCGTTTCAGCCCTGGTTGAAGCTGCCGGCGGATGGCCTGAAGATACAGGCAAGATCGTTGCCGGTGGCCCAATGATGGGGAAGGCCCTGGCAAGTCAGGATATCCCTGTGGTAAAAGGCTGCTCAGGCATTTTATTGCTGCCCGGTAAAGAGTCGGCACGTCCGAAAATTGAACCGTGCGTCCGTTGTTCAAAATGTGTTTCCGTGTGTCCCATGGGACTTGAGCCTTACCTGCTGATGCCCCTTTCTCAGAAAGGCATGTTTGAACGCCTGGAAGAAGAAAAGGTGATGGACTGCATGGAATGCGGGTCATGTAGTTATACATGCCCTGCCGGCCGGCCATTACTCGACTATATCCGCCTGGGGAAAGCACAGGTGGGCAAAATCATCCGATCAAGAAAAAAACCAGCATGAGCCAACTTATTACCGTATCCCCTTCACCCCATATTTTCGGGCAACAATCGGTTAAAAGCCTGATGACCGGGGTGGTTGTTGCCCTGATCCCCGCCTTTGCCATGTCGCTGTTCCTTTTTGGGATCGGAGCGCTTATCGTAACCTCCATCGCCATTGCATCCTGTGTTTTAACCGAATTGCTGATCCAGCGGTTTATCCTTAAGACGGAAAGCAGGATCAGTGACGGCTCAGCCGTGGTGACAGGTTTATTGCTGGCTTTCAACCTGCCGTCAAACCTGCCATGGTGGATGATCATCCTGGGAAGTGTATTTGCCATCGGCATAGGGAAAATGGTATACGGGGGACTGGGCAACAATCCTTTCAATCCCGCCCTGGTCGGACGCGTTTTCCTGCTGATCTCTTTCCCGGTGCAGATGACCAGTTGGCCGCTGCCCATTGCCTCCAGGATGCATTATCTGGATGCAGCAACAGGTGCGACTCCGCTGGGCGTTATTAAAGAAGGACTGAGAAACGGTGAAGTGATGTCGTCCATTGCCCAACAGGTGCCTGACCA
>CAYMJH010000313.1:0-3951 GCA_964390385.1 uncultured Bacteroidales bacterium
AGGGAAAATATCGCAGGAGAATATTGGCCGCCATGGCAACGATTACCAGCATGAGCAACACAACCATACCGGTCCGCTCACGGGAAGAATAGGTGAAAAAGTCTTTCAGCGCTTTTTTCATCGGTGATGTATTCAACCTAACGGGTTTGCCGGGGTAAAATTAAAAAATACAGAACAAAGAACCAAGAACAAAGAACAAAGATCAAAGACAACGGTTGACAGCCAGATCCCCGGACTGCACGACTGCATGACTGCACGACTGCATGACTGCACGACTGCAAATCACCCCTCCTTCGCCAAAGGCTTCGGCGGGCAAAGCAAATCAACAAATACTAAAACGGGTACCCGATCCCAAACTGGATCTTCTGGTCTTCTCTTTCAAAACCCCGGTTGGTGATGATCCAGCGGTTGCCGAGCGGCAACGACGGATCACGCATCTTAATGGCCCAGTCGAAGCGCAACAGGAAGAAACTGAAGTCAAACCGGAATCCAAGGCCGGTGCAAACCGCTATCTCACGGTAAAACCTGTTCCATTCGAAATGGGCACCGGGACGGTCCTCCTCCTGACGGATCGCCCAGATATTGCCGGCATCCAGAAAGAATGCTCCTTCCAGTTTCCAGATGAGCTTGAACCTGTACTCGAAATTGGCTTCCAGCTTAATGTCGGCGGCCTGGTTGGGATACTCGAAAATAGTGTCGGGCGGGGAGGAGCCCGGCCCCAGCTCACGTGACCTCCATGCCCTGATGCTGTTGGTGCCGCCGGAAAAGAATTTCTTTTCAAAGGGAAGGGCCTTTGAATTGCCCAGGGGATAACCAACGCCCGCATAGATTCGGTACACCAGCTTGTTGCGGGGATCAACGACGTTATAGTACCGGAAATCGATATCCCCTCTCAGATATTGAAAAAAAGGCACACCCAGCAACTGATAATGCCCTTTGACGGTATCAGCCCCTGCCCAGCGGTTGACGGCATTCAGTAAGTTACCCGCCGATTCAAGGTTTGCCCTGGTGAAAATGTAATCGCTTGTTTTGCCCAGCTTCTGGCTGTTGAAATCCAGCCCGTACCGGATCGATGCCACCATGTGGTCTTCAAAACTGTAGGACAGATAAGTGGTTTTGATATCCTCAAGGAATTTCTGGCTGGAACGCTCTTCGTAAAGCTGGATATAGTTCAGTTCAAGAGGCCAGAAATTGTGGGTGAAATATTTGTTGCCTTCAACAAAATAGGAAATGGAGAAATTGGCTATCGATCGGGTATAAACAGGGTGACTCTGGTAATTATAAGCTCCGGTAAGGGCTGTTTTCGGGTAATAGCGTCTGACAAACTTCTCCATTCTCAGGGGGGCAACGAATTTAGGGAAGCTGATTTTGACCTCCGTGCCGAATTCATACATCTGGTCGAATTCATACAGCTTCAGTTCTTCCTTGCGGTTTTTCAAGGCCTCAATAGCACCGGTAATGCGGAAATTCAATACTTCGGCCCCGCGGAAAAGATTCCAGTTCTGATACAGGATATTGCCCCGGGCCCCGAGATCACCCGATGAATTGGTGCCGACCAGTTCAGCCTGGTAAGACTGAACTCTTTTCCTGGCCAGTTCGATATTGCAATCCAGGTAATTGCCTCTTCCGGTTGCGGAAGACGTGTCGGACTCCCTGAAATTGATGTTGACAAACCTGAACAGGCCAAGGGATGAAAAGATCCTGTAGGTTTTGTTCACTTCGCTCTGGCTGTAGTATTCGTTTTCGCGTATGCTGTTCTTGTTGGTGATCACGCTCAGCTTTATCTTCGGTTTTCCTTTATACAGGAAATAAGTACCCTCAAAATAAGTAGTGTCGAATCCCGCAGGGAGAGCCTTTGCCTGCCCGGTAAGGTCAAGCGGGGAAAAATCGGGATAAATGAAAAGGTTATGGATACGGTACCTTTTATGCGGCCTCGTTTTGGTTTTCGGGTCGGGTTCCCCCTCTACATAATCCTTGATGATCATGTCAAGATCAATGTCCAGCGTTGAAGGGATCACCCTGGCCTCATAATAGATGTATTCCTTGGAAAACCGGTAAAAGCCATTGTCTTTCATATAGTTTTCAATGCGTTGCCGCTCTTCCTGGAGCACGGCCTTGTCCATGACCTTCCCCTTCCGGATCAGCGAACGGGTGGTGTCAGTTAAAATCCATGAAACAATGGTGGTGTCTTCAATAATGTACCGGATATTTTTAATCCGGTAAGGCTCATTGGGGGTTACCGAATACTTGACGACGGCATTTTTTCTTTCAAACAGGGTGGTATCACTGATAGCGGCAAAATAGTATCCCTTGTTCTCCAGGTATTTCCTGATCTGGGTTGCAGAAGTACGGGTGAAGTCAGGTTCGTAAACAACAGGTTCTTCCCCGATCTTTTTCAGCCATCCGTGAGGCCATTTTGTTTTTGCCGGATTGGCCATGTTGTATAACCAAAGATGAAACCTGAGTCCGAGAACCTTTTTATTGGGTTTCTGAACGATATATTTTTTCAGCTCGTCGGCAGCAAGGCTTTTTTGTTGCACTTCAACCTGGTTCTTGCGGAGCAGGTAACTGCCCTGCGGAATTCTGCGGCCCGGAGAGCATGAACCAAGCAGTAAGAGAACAAATACAACACAGGGAATACTTCCCTTATGCATATACCTGTTGAGAAAGTGATATCGGTTCATCAGGAATCCGGATTGAACATCCTGTTAATAACAGGATTTCAGGTGAAAGATTATTTTGTACCTTCACACACAAAGATAATTTTAACCCTTACAAAATTGATGCCTTTTTAAACAAAATTGACTTTCGGACTGATTAACCCTTATGGATAAATGCCTGACCCGATGCTGAGCAAGAATAAAATCAAATGGATCAACTCGCTGAAAATAAAAAAATTCAGATCTGAAACCGGACTCTTTTTCGCAGAGGGGGACAAACTGGTTGCCGAGGTGCTGGCTGACAGGAATATTCCTGTGGTTGAGCTGATATCATCGCCCGAATGGCTGAAGCGGAACAAATTCCTGCTGCATGACGGGATTCATCAGATAACGGAAGCATCGGAAACGGAGTTTCATAAGATTAGCTCCTTTGAAACCCCTGCCGGAGTCATGGCGGTGTTGAAAATACCGGTATGGGAATTCAATGACAATGACCTGGAGAAAAGACTTTCCATTGCGCTGGATACCGTGCAGGACCCGGGCAACATGGGGACTATCATCCGTACGGCCGAATGGTTCGGTATCCGGGATATATGCTGTTCAGCGGGTTGTGCCGACTGCTTCAGCCCGAAAGTTGTTCAGGCCTCCATGGGCGCTGTTTTGAGGGTCAATGTTCATTACCTGGTGCTGGAAGATCTGCTGGAACGCCTTTCGCGATCTGAAAATTACATCATATACGGATCTTATCTCGAAGGGGAGTCCGTCTATGAGCGATCTCTTTCAGCAAGGGGGATGCTGCTGTTTGGCAATGAATCGAAAGGCATTCACCCGTCACTGAAGCGTTTTATACAGGTACCGCTTACCATTCCTTCCTTTTCTGCCCACAGGGGCCATGTGGAGTCACTCAATGTTTCGGCCGCGGTGGCCGTTTTCTGCTCGGAGTTCTGCAGGTATAAAGCGCGCAAAGCCTGAAATAAATAGTTCTTACAATGACGTTCATCGTTAACTAATTAACTTATAACATAATATGAATAACGAACAAGGAACATCGAACGCCGAATGCTGAAGATACGACAAAGAGCGCATTATCTTCGTTATTCGATATTCGGTGTTCCTTGTTCGATATTCAATTCCGTCATCTGAATTCTTTTCTTGTTTACAGGATTGTGACTCGCAAAGACGCAAAGGCGCAAAGGATTCTGTAGAGAATCATTTTTATATTTTCTTGGCGTCTTGGCGTCTTTGCGAGTCCTCATCCTGTAAACAAGAAAAAAATTCTTATGACGTCATT
>CAYMJH010000314.1:0-3938 GCA_964390385.1 uncultured Bacteroidales bacterium
AATCCCCGTGCACTGCATATTATTATTGCGCCCCCCTGGTGGAAAAGCACCCTGGCCAGGATCGTATATGCCCTGCTCTCGCTCATCATTTTCCTCGTATCGCGCAGGATCTTCCTGAACTACTACAAGCTCCAGAATGACCTGAAAGTCGAACGCCGGGTGAATGACATCAAGCTTCAGTTTTTCACCAACATATCCCATGAAATCCGTACGCCGTTAACCCTTATCCTGGGTCCCATCGAGGACATCAGGGCGCTGAAAGGATTGCCCTCCTATATCAGTGAAAGGATCAGCATCATCGAGCGCAACGGGAAAAGAATGCTCAGGCTGGTGAACCAGCTGCTCGAATTCCGGAAGGTGCAGAAGAACAAGATGAAACTGAACGTCGAGGAGATCGACCTGGTATCTTTCGTTGAGGAGATATGCGCCCATTTTTCGCCGATCGCCCGCCAGAAACACATCGATTTCAGTTTTTCCCATAATAATGAGAAGGTGAAGGTTTTTGTCGACGCCAAAAAATTCGATTCCGTGGTATTCAACCTGCTGTCAAACGCGTTCAAGTACACAAAAGAAAGAAAAAAGATATCGGTTGACCTCAGACAGGCCGACAACCGATTTGTTGATATCCTGGTCACCGACCAGGGCCCGGGGATTCCAAGAGAAAAACTGGATATACTTTTCCAGCGGTTCACCCCCTTGTCCTCGAACTACGGGGCATTGGAGGGCACCGGCATCGGACTCAACCTCTCCTATGAGATCATGAAATTGCACAAGGGAGAGATCCTGGTGGAGAGTGAACCGGGCCGCGGTTCTGTTTTTACAATACGCACCAGGCTCGGCAGTGAGCATTATGCAAAAGACGATTTCAAGGATCCGGAAAGCGGCGAGAACCATGTCAGCCACATCACCCCCATCGAGAACGCAGACTATGACCTGGAAACGGCCTCAGCCTTTTCACCCGACGAAACGGAAAAGCCTAAGATGCTGGTGGTGGAAGACAATATTGAAATTGTCATCTATATCCGGAATATATTCGAGCCCTCTTTTGAGATCAGAACCGCCAAACATGGACAGGAGGGGCTGTCTCTCCTCGGTGAATTTCATCCCGACATCATTATAACCGACGTGATGATGCCCGAACTTGACGGTATTGAAATGACACGCAGGATCAAGGAAAATTTCGAAACATCCCACATTCCCGTCGTTATGCTCACAGCCAAATCAGCCGTGGAGGACCAGATCATCGGCATTGAATCGGGTGCTGAAGCCTATATCCTGAAACCTTTTAATTCATTATACCTCAGCACCGTGGTGAAAAACCTGCTGAAGCAACGGGAATTCATCATCAGGAAATACCGCGACAAAAACAACGTACATCCCGAGAATGTCAGAATCACGGAGCGGGACGAGGAGTTTCTGAATAACATCATCGGCATTATCGAAAGCCATTACGCCAACCCCGAGTTCAATGTTGAAAAAATGGTCGATATTTCCGCCTACAGCCGCACCGTCTTCTATAACAAGCTGAAAGGACTGACAGGACTGTCCCCAGTTGATTTCCTCCGGCAGACCCGGCTGAAAATGGCAGCCGAGATACTGATAAAATCAGGCCGCGGTGTATCCGAAACGGCATTCATGACCGGCTTCAACGACGTGAAATATTTCAGCAAATGCTTCAAGCAGATGTTCGGTATGACTCCGGCGGAATACAAGAAGAGGGACATGGGACGAGGGACGAGGGACAAGCCAGTGAACAGTGAATAGTGAATAGTGAACGGAAAACAGTGCGTCATTGCGAGCCATGCCACCGGAATTACGGGAAATGAAACAAAATGATGTTGCATGGCGCGGCAATCGATTAGAACAGGCAGGGGGCTAATTAAGGCATTAATAAATAGGTAATGCTATTTCTAATGTTTTGCATATGTTAACCGATTGCTTCGTCGGAAAAGGATTCTGTTAAAGCTTAATCATTGCTGTTGCCTCCTCGCAATGACGCTTTTTCGATTCTTATACTGGTTCAAGCGTCCGCTTGGACCTGTAATTATTTTTAAATACAGTCAAGGCACAAGCGGACGCTTGCGCCAGTATAGCGAATTGTCTTCCAGACTTCCAGACTTCTCCTACTCCTCCACCCTGAACCAGTCCACGTCCACCCAGCCCGCATCATTGGTTTTGCCCGTTCTTACTATGAACAAACCCATTTTGGCCCCGATCCATCCGCCTTCCCTGGCTTTGAAAGGCTTTCCGACATCCATGAAATTAACGCTGTCCACGCTGTAACTAAAAGAGCAAAGGGCAGTATCGTTCACGGTGACCCGGAGATAAAGTTCTTTTTCGGAAACCTTATGAATGTCTTGTATTTCAGATTCCGGTTCTCCCTGGTCGGCATTCCGGCACAAGCTCTGTCCGATGATCACCGAACCGGCAGAATCCCTCACCGTAAGACTGGCATAATCCCTTCCCATAACGATAAGGCCGGCCTTTTCGCCCGCATAACGCGGGTGAAAAGCGATCTTTGCCGTTGCCGTAAAGGCAGGGGCCGGGAATTTCTGCAACAGGGTATTGGGCACACCGCTATAAAAATTAAGGAAAGGATCGGGCAGGGGAACCGAGTACAGCCGGAGAAAACCCTTCGCGGGAAAGGGAACGGCCCACCAGGGAGCCGGATTGGCATTCCACTGCCATTGCAGTCCCGGTGCCATGGCATTGAATTCATCCGAAGCGGCGGGGGCTGAAACAGGTCCCTGCCGTTCGACACGCGGTTTGACGTGTTGCAGAACAGGCTCTCCGGTGCCATCGCCGTCTTCATCCCGGCCAATTACCGGCCAGTCATTGATCCATTCCATGGGCTGTAAATGCACCACACGGCCATAAGGGCCCTTATCCTGGAAATGGATGAACCAGTTTTCGCCGTTTTCAAGTTCTACCCAGGCCCCCTGGTGAGGACCGTTTACAGGTGTATTGCCTTGTTCCATCACGATCCTGTCTTCATAGGGGCCATAGATATTTTTCGACCGCAGCACGGTCTGCCAGCCAAACTTAACGCCGCCGCCGGGGGCAAAAATATAATAATAGCCGTTCCTCTTATAGAACTTGGGCCCCTCGATGGTAGGATGTTTTTCATGGCCGTCGAAAACCACAACGCCGTCATCCAGTGCTTTTGAGCCCTCCTGGTTCATGCGGCTGACCACCAGGATACTCTTGATGCCTGCCCGGCTCCCGGCAAAGGCATGCACCAGGTATGTTTTCCCGTCATCGTCCCACAGCGGCGAAGGATCAATCAGTCCCCTGCCACCCTTAACCAATACCGGATCAGACCAGGGTCCGGCAGGATGGCGGGCTTTGACCAGGTAAATGCCGAAGTCGGGGTCGGGGTAATAGATATAGTATTCCCCCCTGTGATACCGGATGCAGGGCGCCCACACGCCGTTCCCCTGCTGGGGTTTGTCATATACATCCCGCGGAATCTGAACGCTTAGGGCATGACCGATGAGCTTCCAGTTGACCAGGTCGGTGGAATGCAATATGGGCAAAGCGGGCACACAGGTGAAAGAGGATGCCGTGAGGTAAAAATCATCCTCAACCCTGATCACGTCGGGATCGGAATAGTCGGCATGCAGGATCGGATTGTTGTAGGTTCCGTCGCCGTTGTCGGCCAACCACACCGGGTTATGATCTTCACCTGCGGCCTTGTCCGAGGGCTTGTATTCGCCGCAACCGGCCGATAAAAAGAAAAGGGACAGGGCAAGTGATAAGTTATGGCATGATTTCATAATCGGATGTTATAATGGTTTTCGCTGAAACCAAAGATAATATTTTTACGGGATGCAGGGTTTAAGTCGTGCAGTCTTGCAGTCTTGCAGTCAATTCGGAGTCATCATTGCGAGTCCCCATCCTGTAAACAGGAAAAAAAATTCTTATGACGTCATTTTAAG
>CAYMJH010000315.1:0-3936 GCA_964390385.1 uncultured Bacteroidales bacterium
ACCCAGTCATCGAGCTTATAGGTGTAAAACCTGTGCCCGAAAATCTCATGGAAGAGCTTTTGTTTGCCCCTCTCGAAAAGGACTTCCTTGGGCGCGAAATTGCTCAACAGCTTGTCGACATATTCAAACGTACCTTCGGCCGTCAGGAATTCACCGGTCGATATATCAAGGAAGGCCAACCCGGCGGCGCTTTTTTCCATGTGCACGCAGGCCAGGAAATTATTCTCTCGGTGTTCGAGCACGTTATCGTTAAGGCTGACACCCGGCGTGACCATTTCGGTTATGCCCCGTTTCACCAGCTTTTTCGCCAGCTTCGGATCCTCGAGTTGCTCGCAGATGGCAACCCGCTGACCTGCCCTCACCAGCCTGGGGAGATAGGTGTCCAGCGCATGATAGGGAAATCCTGCAAGATCGACAAAGGATGCGGCGCCGTTTGCCCTTTTTGTGAGGGTAATACCCAGGATCTCGGAAGCCTTAACGGCATCCTCGCCGAAGGTTTCATAGAAATCACCTACCCGGAACAGCAGGATGGCGTCGGGATGACTGGCTTTGATGCTCGAATACTGGTTCATCAAAGGAGTATCGGCAATATTAACCGGATCGGCCAAAGGATTTATTAATAAAGGACTAAAATTAGTCCACGTTCAATAAAAGGCAAAGAAAAAGTGGAAAATGATTGAGGGAGAAAATGTAAATTTGTATAAAACGATCATCATGATATCGGAGTTAAAGTATGGCAGCCGGGTGTTGTCTTTTGAAGTCCCGGGAAATACAACGTTTTTAAGCATCAGGGAGCCTGAATACACCATCAGCAAAGAAAGCTTTTACACCAATTTCCTGCTGAGGCTCCCCACCACAAGCCAGGATCTGAGCCGGGTAGGCATTATCATTTCCGACAAGACCAGGCTATGCGGCTACCCGCATTATCTTCCGTGGCTGGTTGACGTGCTGGAGAAATCCGGCGCCAAAAAGGAAAATATTACCTTCTACATTGCCTATGGGACGCATCCGAGGCAAACCGACGAAGAAAGTGTGAATGCCTACGGGAAGATCTATTTTAAATATCGTTTCATCCATCATGATTGCTCCGATGCGGGCGCCATGACAACGCTGGGCACCACCCGAAGGGGGACGCCGATAACCCTGCGGAAGGATTTTCTGCAATCAACCCTGCTCATCACCTTCGGGGCCATTTCGCATCATTATTTTGCCGGCTTCGGCGGCGGGCGGAAATTGCTTTTTCCCGGCCTGGCTTCCAGGGAAGCCATTTATCATAATCACAGCCTTTTTTTGAACCTGCCATCGAGAACGCTTGAACCCGGCTGCCAGTCGGGTGTGCTTGAAGGAAATCCGGTGGCCGAGGACCTGCATGAGATTGACAACATCCTGCCACAGCGCATTTCGATTCACGGCTTACTGGACAGCTACGGCAAGGTATGCCAGCTGCATATCGGATCGGCCTACAGCGATTTTCTCGGGGCATGCAACCAGCATAACACATTCTTTAAAAGCACTGTGAAGGGTGTATACGACTGTGTGATCGCATCGGCGGGAGGTTATCCCAAGGACATCAATTTCATCCAGGCTCACAAATCGGTTCACAATGCAGCCGCATTTGTGAAGGACGGCGGCAAGCTGATCATCCTGGCCGAATGCCGCGACGGGATCGGCACCCATACTTTCCTGCCTTTGTTCAGGGCCGGGGGCTGGGACAAGGTGTTTGACAAGCTGTCGGAAAAATACGAGGGCAACGGGGGGACAGCCCTGGCCATGATGGCTAAGGCGAAGCGAATTCAAATCCATATGATAACGGATTTTGATGAGGAAACCTGTAACCTGATGGGAGCCAGGAAAACGGATGCCAAAGAGGCCGGCAGGTTGATCTCGGAAGAGAAGGGAACGGTGGCGGTGATTGAGAATGCGAGTATGTTAATAAAGTGACAAGTGACAAGTGACAAGTGACAAGACAGGGACGAGGGACGAGGGACAAGGGACGAGGTAAACAAGAGACAGGAAGAAAGAACTTAGAAAAAGGCGCCGGAATAGATGACATAAAAATTTGCTGTGGACTGTCGACCGTCGACTGTCGACTTTTCTGTAAATAACTTTTTTATGGTCTCTGTGGAAAATGATTTAATTTAGGCTCTATTAACTTTATTAAGCAGCTATGACAAATATCGGTTCATACGAGGAAAGGCTCAATCAATTCGACTGGTCCATTGCAGCCAGGGAGCTTGAATACAATGACGGTGACATCATCAATATCGGCTGGTATTGCTCCGACCGGATCTGCAAGCAGGGCAAAGGCGAAAAGATGGCGTTGTATTACAAGGGCTTCGGGGGGATTGAAAAACAATACACCTTTAATGATGTACGCCTGGCCGGCAACACCATCGGATCATTCCTCAGGAAAAACGGGCTGGCTGACGGGGACAGAATCTGTCTTTTCATGGACCGGATCCCTGAACTGTACTTTTCCTTCCTGGGCGTGCTTAAAATCGGGGCTATCGTACAGCCGCTTTTTTCTGCCTTCGGCGACGAGTCGTTATTTGTCAGGCTCGATAATGCACAGACAAGAGCCATCATTACCCAGAAAAAACACCTTCTCAAAGTCAGAAAGATCAAGGATACCCTTCCTAACCTGGCATTCATCATCATCGTTGATCCCATGGAAGCCAAAGATCTCAAAGAAAGAGAGATCTGTTTCCCCCTTGAAAAAGCTTCCCCGGTAGAAAACCTGGATGTCTTTCCGACGCGGGCCGAGTCACCCTCCGTCCTGCACTATACCTCGGGAACTACAGGACAGCCCAAAGGTGTAAAACATGTGCATTATTCCCTGATCTCCCAGTACCTTACAACCAAATGGGTGCTTGACCTGCAGGAGCATGACATATACTGGTGCACGGCAGACCCCGGCTGGGTGACCGGCACTTCTTACGGGATCATCGGACCCTGGAGCCTGGGGATTACACAATGTGTGCTCGATTCGGGCTTTTCGGCACAGAGCTGGTACCAGTTCATCGAACAGTATAAGGTCACGGTATGGTATTCGGCGCCTACCGCCATCCGCTCCCTGATGAAAGCCGGGGAGGAAATCATCCGGAATTATGACCTGTCGAGCCTGCGTCATCTTGCCAGTGTCGGAGAACCCCTGAATTCCGAAGCCGTGATATGGGCAGAGAAAAATTTCGGCAAACCTTTTCACGACACCTTCTGGCAAACAGAAACCGGGTCTATCATGATATCCAACTACCCGGGAATGAAGATAAAACCCGGCTCCATGGGCAGACCCTTCCCGGGAATTACCGGAACCGTGCTCGATCCGAAAACCCATGAGCCTATCGGTGAACCGGGCAAGATCGGACTGATCGCCTTTAAGCCGGGATGGCCTTCGATGATGCGAACCTATTGGAACAACGAGGAAAAGTACCGCGAGAAATTTGTAAACGGCTGGTACCTGTCAGGTGACAGGGCGACTATTGACAAGGAGGGCTATTTCTGGTTTATCGGCAGGGACGATGACGTTATCAACACAGGCGGCCACCTGGTGAGTCCCTTCGAGGTTGAATCGGCCCTGCTGGAACACCCTTCAGTAGCCGAATCTGCCGTGGTGGCCAAACCCGATGAGATCAACATGGAAGTGGTAAAGGCCTTTGTTACATTGAAGCCGGGGCTGACACCCGGCAAAGACCTGGAGCTCGAGATCATGAACTTCGTCCGCAAAAAACTATCATCGGTAGCCATGCCGCAGGAAATTGAATTTTTGGACAAGCTGCCCAGGACCCGGAGCGGAAAAATAATGCGGAGGCTGCTTCATGCAAAAGAGTGGGGGGAAGAGATCGGGGATATCTCGACGCTGGAGAATGATTAAAAAAAGATCAAAGATCAAAGATCAAAGATCTAAGATCAAAGATCAAAGATCAAAGATCAAAGATC
>CAYMJH010000316.1:0-3933 GCA_964390385.1 uncultured Bacteroidales bacterium
TGTCATCCCTTTCAGGGAGGGTATCCGCAGGACGGTTGAATGGTTTGCAGCAGACGAAAAGAGACGGAGGGTGGATGAGGGGGTGAATGGGGAGATGGATTTGATCATTAAGAAATATAGTGACAAGTGACAAGTGACGAGTGACAAGGGGACTAAGTGACCAATAGACCAGAAGACCAGAAGACCAGGAAATGTCTTCTAAGTCTCCTAAGTCTCCTAAGTCTCCAAAGTCTCCTAAGTCTTCTAAGTCTTCTAGGTCTTCTAAGTCTCCTAAGTCTCCTAAGTCAAAGAAAGGAAATTCTCATTGTATCAAATTACCAACCAGGCTCTTGACCCTTAATAATCTCTATATCTTGCAGATCTTATGCTCACTTACATAATCGTTCCCGACTTTCAGTTTCAGGATATAGATCCCGGCGGGCAGATCGGTAAGGTTATCTTTCAGCGTAATGGAATGGTTGTGATCACCGGCCCCATAGAAAGAAATATCTTCGCGGAACACCATGTTCCCGAAATAGTCAAATATCTCAATGCCTTTTGCTGCAGTCTCATCATCAACCGCAACATGAAAACGGAGAACAAAATAATCCGTGAACGGATTGGGGGCAACATATTCAATGCATGAACAGCTGCTGCAATTGCCTGCATTACCCGGGGTATTCTGACCATACCCGTAACCGATCATCATATTCGTTGTCGAGCCTCCGTAATAAGACCGGTCTCCGACGGCATAATCGCTTACGCCTTCGGGCAGGGGCAGGGGCTGCTTCACAGTGACAACATCGCCGGAATCGCGGCGGACCAGGGAATCAACTGCAATGAACGATGTATATTTCGTCAGCAGGCTGTATTGAAGTCCCAGCCTTGTAATTTCCTTTATCAGGGTACTGTCAGCGTCGTAATAAACCGATGCATAATCATCCAGCAATTGTATGCGATACCGCGCCCAGAGATAACGCAGGGCAGCATTGTCTTCCGAGGGTGCATATTCATTTACGGCGAGGTTTTCCCGGTAAGCCCCATTGCCACTCATGCCTGATATCGAGATTTCCCCCGCCGGGATGCCTTTGTATTTTCCAAACAGCAGGACAGGCCGCTGTGCCATTACATCGGGAATGGTGAGAGGTTCAATATCATAAACGGCAAAATCCCCGAATGTGGCTTCCAGTTTGGTCAGCACAGGATACTGAATGTATTCCCTGAATTTTTCAGCCTGCTCGGATGCCTCTTCCTCTTTTGTGATGATCAGCGGTTCTGTCATCCCCACATGGGCCATACCTTCAATGATATAACGGTTTACGCTTGTGCCAATGCCAAAGGGAAAGAAATTGGCATTGTCCAGGTTGTTGCGGATGAGGTCAAGGGCTTCCTTTTCAACGCTTACATAGCCGTCGGTGGCAATGACAAAAGTGCGTGAAGCAAGATCGGAGCAGGGTAAACTCAATGCCCTTTGCAGGGCCGGCAGCAATTCCGTCCCTCCGCTGCCCGTCATATTTTCAATCATATCGACTGCTTTCAGGATATTTCCCGTGGTAGCCGGCAGTGATGTCTCGGCCAGCAATTCACTGCCACCGGCAAAAAACAGTACATTGAACCGGTCGCTGGGCCTTAACTTGCTGATCAGGTCGGTCAGCAGGATTTTGGAGATCTGGATCGGGAATCCATACATGGAGCCCGAGACATCCATGATAAAAATATACTCCCGTGGCGGTATCTCATCCTCCCGGGGATTCTTGGGCGGTTGCACCATGGCCAGGAAGAAATTCTCATCTTTCCCCTCATAGAGGAGCAGTCCCGATGCAAGTCCGTTTCCTGAAAGACGGTACTCGAGTATGAAATCCTTGTTGCCGCCATCGCTTGCCGTGCTGTCGAGCAGGCAGGTAACGTGGCTGTAATTCGTGTTGAATATTTTGGCAGCCGGGTGTGAGGTACAGCTGGCTTCGCTGATGGGCAGGCCGGCATTGATGTTCACCTCGATCTCAAAGGTGTAGGGAGGCTTTTCCCCTTCGTGAAAATAAGGCGTCTCCACCCAGCCTTCACCGTCTTCCGAAGGGCTTTTATAGCGGGGCCCCACAACCGTAGGGTATACAAACCGGTAGATGCCTTCCACCGGGGTGATGGTTTCGGTATAATGCATCTCAACCACGATGGTGTCGCCCGGGAGTATATTGGCCACATTCATCTGGAAGACATTGGGCCGCTGCTGTTCCAGCAGGGTAGCCGTCTTGCCTTCCTTTTTTGCCTCTTCGTATTCCTGTCGCGCCTTTTGTTTTTCTTCAATTTTAGCGACCAGGATCCGGTTGCCTAGCGTCATTTGCATAAAATGAACGGCAGCCTTTGTGGAGGCGGGGAACACATATATGGCTTCAATCGTGGTGTTTCCCTCATTGCAATAGGTTTGTTTCACCTTTACCCCGGCTATGACGCCGCTGATGTTCACCTCTGCCGAGGTTGACTTCAGCGGAAGCTGGTCGGTTCCGGTGCTGTCGTTGACAAAGAAATAGGGGGAGGCAGTCTTGTCGTTGTCATCGGTTTCCTGGGAAAAAAGCGATACAGGAAGGAGTAACAGCAACCATAACATGTTGAATATTAAAATACTGAACATGTTGTACGGAGGATGGTAAAGTGGTTTCATAGTGATGGATTTATAATAAGGTTTTCTCCGGAAACAGATGATCGGAAGCACAAAATGGTTGCGTCAAACCTATCTTCCTGTCTGATCGATTAACCTTATTTAAGTCCGATCATTTTTTTTATTTCATATAACTTATTCAATGCCTCCACCGGCGTGAGGTTATTGATGTCTGCCCTGGCGATCTCGTCCCTGATCTGTTTGAGCACCGGGTCATCGAGTTGAAAGAAGCTCATCTGGAATCCTTCCCTTGTTGAGGCCAGGTCGGCGACGGGTTTTGCCAGCTGGTGCTTCAGGTGCGACTTTTCCAGCTCTTCAAGCACCTCATTGGCCCTGTTCACCAGGCTTTTCGGCATGCCGGCCATACGCGCCACATGGATGCCGAAGCTGTGCTCACTGCCACCCCTGACCAGTTTGCGCAGGAAGATCACCCGGTCATCGAGCTCCTTCACCGAAACATTGTAATTTTTAACCCTTTCGAAGTCATTTTCCATCTCATTCAGCTCGTGGTAGTGGGTGGCGAACATGGTTTTTGCCCTCGCCCTGGGATGTTCGTGGATATATTCCACCATGGCCCATGCAATGCTTATGCCGTCGTAGGTGCTGGTGCCCCGCCCGATCTCGTCGAGCAGTATCAGGCTTCGAGATGAGAGGTTGTTCAGGATGCTGGCGGTTTCATTCATCTCGACCATAAAGGTTGATTCGCCCATGGATATGTTGTCGGAGGCTCCTACCCGGGTGAAAATCTTGTCGACACAGCCGATGCTGGCCTGCTTTGCAGGAATGCAGCTCCCGATTTGCGCCATCAGCACGTTCAGTGCGGTCTGGCGCAGCAGGGCTGATTTACCCGACATGTTGGGCCCTGTTATAATGATGATCTGCTGCGATTTATTATCAAGGTATACGTCGTTGGCGATGTAGCTTTCTCCCACAGGGAGCTGTTTTTCGATCACCGGGTGCCGGCCCTGGGTGATCTCTATCACCTCCGAGTCGGTTAACACGGGCCGGCTGTAATTGTTTTCCATGGCACAGAGGGCAAAGGAAAGCAGGCAGTCTAACCGGGCGATCAGTGAAGCGTTCAACTGTACGGGAACGATATATTCGGCCAGGGCCAGCACCAGCTCGTTGAACAGACGGGTTTCCAGTTCGAGGATTTTTTCCTCGGCCCCCAGGATCTTTGACTCGTATTCCTTCAGTTCTTCGGTAATGTATCGTTCAGCGCTCACGAGGGTTTGCTTGCGGATCCATTCCGGAGGCACTTTGTCCTTATGGGTATTCCTGACCTCGATATAATACCCGAA
>CAYMJH010000317.1:0-3929 GCA_964390385.1 uncultured Bacteroidales bacterium
GATTGTTGTGATTGTTGTGAGGGTTGTGGGTTGTCGGTTGTCAGTTGTCAGTCAGTCGGCAGGCAGGTTGTCAGTGGTTGGTTTATCCCATCTTCTTTCCCTTTTCCCGGCTTCTTCCTGCCATTGGGGGACCATAGTACGGAGGAATTCGGCCTTTTCGGCATCCAGCTTCGCCATGTCGAGGCCGATCAGGGCCTGTGCTTTTGCCTTGGTGGCAATATCGGGATAAGGGACTTCACCGGTAAAACCCAGCGATGCCAGCAGGCGGGCGAGCTTCACCCTGGCCTCCTGTGACCGGTTGATACCGGAGGCAATGATCCTGCTGATCTCCACCGGGGAATGCACGGAATTGCCATGGCCGGCCGAGGAGAAATCCCAGCGCCATTGCGCCTGCCTGATGAGGGCCAGGATATCTTTCATCTGGCTTTCCGTGGCCCCTGACTCCCAGGCTTTGCCTGCTTCGAGGTGGGCTCTCACCAGTAATTCCTCGAGCTTGTCGCGGTTTTCGATGATCTTGTCCTGCCGCTCATACACATCGTTGATCAGGTCTGCCGTTTCCTCGCGATGGCAAACCTGGCACGAATTGGCAACATTATTCAGCGGGCTCTGGATGTGATGGTCGGTGAATTTCTGCCCTCCTTCGCTTTTATAGGGCATGTGGCAGTCGGCACAGGCAACGCCCCGTTTGGCATGCACGCCCGTCAGGAACACTTCGTAGTCGGGATGCTGCGCCTTCAGCATGGGGGCTTTGCTGATGGCATGGGTCCAGTCGCTGAACGCATAAGCGTCATAGTACTTTTCCATGTCGTCAACCGTCATGCCCTTGTCCCACGGGAAAGTCAGGTATTGCACACCTTCCATCCTTTTCTTGTCGAAGTAATATTCAACATGGCATTGGGCGCAGACGAGCGACCGCATTTCCTGGTGGGTGACCGTATTGATGTCCCGGCCCATGCGTTGGAATGCCTCGGTAAGGGCAGGCCTTGAAATACGCAGGTTCATCGTGGCCGCATCGTGGCAGTCGGCGCATCCGATGGGATTCACGATCTCATGGCCTTTGCTCTCCCATGCGCCCCTGTAAAATTCCGCAGGTCCCATGGTTTTCATCAGTCGCGGCACATCGGGACTCTTGCAGGTCCAGCATGTATTGGGCTGGGGACCGGGCGATGAGGCCGAAGGGCCACCCGTCCGCAGGATGTTGCGGATATCGGTAATGGCATAGTAATGGCCACGTGACTGGTTGTACTCCTTTGAAAACGAATATCCTGCCCAGAGCACCACCATGCGCGGATCCACCTCCAGCATGTCGATGAAGGTGCTTCCGTTATACCTGCTTCGGAACAGGGTATCGGAAGTCCTCATATAGGATTCGTATTCACGGGGGAAATTCCTGCCCCATACCGCGTTACGCGGTTCCCAGTCGGGGTAATCGACCTGGGGCTTATAGGCAAAGACAGCCTCGGTACGGCGTTCTATGATGGATGACGCCAGCAGACCCAGTAAAAAAACAACGACCAGGGTAAGGCTGAACAATATCCAGCCGATATAAGGCTTGTTGCTGATGGTTTCACGGAGCGGTCTCATACAAATAATTTTTATTTCAGTGGTTTCATCCATTCGGGCACGGGGCTTTCGGGCAGGGGTACGCGGGCATTGGGCACGCTCGACAGGCTGTTGACCCGGCCATGGGGGGTTTCGCGGTGACATTCCCAGCATTGCCTGGACTCTCTTTCACGCTGATTCATTTCAGAAAAGACCATCATCCGGCTGTCGGTCAGCAGGTGTTCGTGGCAGCGGATGCAGTTGTTCTGCACCACTTGCTGGCCCGCTTCTTTAATGAATATCACCTGGGGCTCGGCCCGCAGGGTGAAGATGGTGGCATGGCGCAGGCCGTCCTTGGCCTTGAAATAGTATTTGTTCAGGAAATTGTTGTGCGGAACATGACAGCTGTTGCAGTCTGTCTCCTCGCGGTGCGAGCTGTGACTCCATGTGGCATATTGCGGCGCCATGATATGACAGTTGGTGCAGGTCTCGGGTTTGTCTGAAAGATACGATGAGGCGCGGGATATGTGGAACAGGAAGGCCAGTATGCCGATCAGGATGCCGGAAATGACCAGGACCGGTACTTTCCATCGTTCGGGGGGGAGGATCATGTGGATCAGCCTGTTCATGGTATCAGTATCGGTGAACGGTAATCAGTAACCGGTAACCTGTAATCGGTAGTTAGGAACTCTCGTATCAAATATAGTGATAAAAAAGTAATGAAGAAATGAGAGTGCACATTCTCCCCTCTTGAGAGGGGATGGGGGTGTGTTATATTCCAATTCAATCTCCAATATTTAAACACACCCCTAACCCCTCTCTAGAGGGGAACAGATCCTGCTCGTAGTTAACATTGCTTTACAAATCAAACCCGATATCCCTCCGGTAATATTTTTTTTCGAAGCTGATGAGGGCCGCGTTTTTATTCGAAATCGCCAGTGCCTCGCGGAAAGTGCTGCCCACGGAACTCACTGCCATCACCCTGCCGCCGCTGGTGACGACCTTGCCGTCGGCTGCTTTGGTGCCGGCATGGAAGACAATGCTGCCGTCGACCCTGTCGAGGCCCGTAATTTCCTTCCCTTTTTCGTAATCGCCCGGATATCCCCCCGATGCCAGCATGACGGTGGTGACCGCACGGGGATCGATGGTCACAACGGTGTTATGCAGGTTCTTGCCGGCAATGGCAACAAACAGGTCAACGATGTCACTTTGCAGCCGGGGCAGGATCACTTCCGATTCCGGATCTCCCAGGCGGGCATTGTATTCGATCACATAAGGATCGCCCTTACAATTCATCAGGCCGAAAAAGATGAATCCGCGGTAGCCTATCCCTTCTTTCCTGATGCCTTCAACGGTAGGCCTGATGATGCGTTCCTCTACCTTTTTCATAAAATCCGGTGTGGCAAAGGGCACAGGCGATACGGCACCCATACCGCCGGTGTTGGGACCGCTGTCCCCTTCCCCAATCCTTTTATAGTCCTTGGCCTCGGGCAACAACTTGTAGGTAACCCCGTCCGTTGCCACGAAAGCCGACAATTCGATACCCGAAAGGTATTCCTCGATCACCACCTTTTTGCTGGCTTCGCCGAATTTTCCCCCCAGCATGCTGCGAAGCTCGACCCCGGCTTCTTCGATATCCTGCAGGATAAGCACCCCTTTCCCGGCCGCCAGCCCGTCGGCTTTCAGCACGTAGGGCGGTTTCATGGTACCCAGGAAGGCAATGCCCTCTTCAAGCCTGCCGGGAGTGACTGAAAGATAAGCGGCAGTGGGTATGTTATGCCGCTTCATGAAGGCTTTGGCAAAATCCTTGCTGCCCTCGAGCTGCGCTCCCTTCGCTGAGGGACCGATCACCGCGATGTGCTGCAGTTCCGGGATCTGCTGGAAATGGTCATAGATGCCTTTTACCAGGGGATCTTCGGGACCGACGACAATCATGTCCACCCGGTTTTCTATAGCGAAATTCCCGATCTTCTCAAAATCATTGACCGCAATATTGACATTGGTACCCGCTAGGGCAGTGCCTGCATTGCCGGGGGCAATAAACAGTTTGTCAACCTGTTGGCTTTGTGCCGTTTTCCAGGCCAGGGCGTGTTCGCGGCCGCCGGAGCCCAGGATGAGGATGTTCATAGGAAGATTTTTTAGTCGGGGACAAACTTAAGAAAAAAAAGTGACGAGTGACAAGTGACGAGTGACAAGATGGGGACGAGGGACGAGGGACAAGCAGGGACGAGGGACAAGGGACGAGGGACAAGCAGGGACGAGTGACGAGTGACAAGTGACAAGTGAATATAAAGCAGACCAGAAGACCAGCAGACCAGCAGACCAGCAGACTAGAAGACTAAATTCTTCAGTTAATGATCAGCCTCTCCCTGACGATGGTATTATTG
>CAYMJH010000318.1:0-3924 GCA_964390385.1 uncultured Bacteroidales bacterium
TCAGTATTTTATATGTTAATAACTCGCCCTATTTCAACTCTTAATTCGCATTACTCGCTACTGGCTACTATCTACAGCAAAAATATATTATTCTTCCTGCACTGCTCAATCACCGTCTTCGGCCATATGCAGGCCTGGACCTCGCCGATGTGCGCCTTCTGCAGGAAGAACATGCAGATCCTCGACTGACCGATGCCTCCTCCGATGGATAACGGCAATTCATCATTGAGCAGACGCTTGTGCCAGAGCTGCTTTTTTCTCTCCGTGGTACCTGTGATCTCAAGCTGCCGTATGAGTGCATCCTTGTCCACCCGGATGCCCATGGAAGAAACTTCGAAAGCGCTTTCCAGCACAGGATTCCACAGGATAATATCCCCGTTAAGTCCTTTATGCCCTTTCGTGGTGGGAGTGGTCCAGTCATCATAGTCTGGAGCCCTTCCGTCATGCAGCTTCCCGTCGGCAAGAACCCCCCCGATGCCGATGACAAAGATGGCCCCATGCTGCTTGGCCGCTGCAGTCTCCCTTTCCCTGGGCTCGAGTTTGGGATACAGCTGTTGCAATTCTTCGGCATGGTAAAAAGTTATATCATGCGGCAATACCGGCCTGAGGGCATTGTAATTTTCATGCACCGTGTATTCGGTGCGCTTAAGCACTTCGTAAATTTTCTTGACTATGTATTTGAGAAATTCAAGGTTTCTTTCCTTCCGGCTGATCACCCGTTCCCAGTCCCACTGGTCAACATAGAGCGAATGGATATTGCTCAGCTCTTCATCGGGCCTGATGGCATTCATGTCGGTATAGATGCCGTATCCTTTGGAGATGTTGTAGTCAGCCAGCGCCATTCGTTTCCACTTGGCCAGGGAATTCACAACTTCGGCAACGGCATGGTGCATATCCCTGATCGGAAATGACACCTTGTGTTCAGTTCCGTTCAAATCGTCATTGATACCCGTCCCCTGCAGCACCATTAGGGGAGCGGTCACCCTTCTCAGGTTCAGCTCGGCCGACAGCTGCTGCTGGAATGTATCTTTTACCAGTTTAATGGCTTTTTCAGTCTGACTTAGATCGAGCGGACTTTTATACTTCTTCGGTATGATCAATGGCTTGCTCATGGGACATAAGTTTACTTGTTCATATTACTAACCGGCTCTAAATGTATAAAGTTCAGTTTGAATTGCAAAATTATTCTGCGGGTGTAAAGGATCGCTGTCTTACCGCCTCATACAGGAGGATGGAGGCTGCGGCACTCACATTCAGTGACTGGATGGTTCCGAATAAGGGAATTTTTACCATGACATCCGACAGCTGAAGCAGGCTTTTATCGATCCCGGTATCTTCAGCCCCCATGATGATGGCCGTTGGCCGTTTGAAATCAACCTGGTAAAGGACTTTTTCGGCTTTTTCCGTGGCGGCGATCACCTGGAGTCCGCTTTCCTTCAGATACCTGATGGTTTTGGCAAGGCTTTCGGCACGGCATACCGGTATGGCATGCAAGGCTCCGGATGACGTTTTCACGGCATCGGCATTGATCTGAGCGGTTTCACTCATGGGCACCACCAGGGCATGGATACCGGCCCCTTCAGCCGTGCGGGCTATGGCGCCAAGGTTTCTTACGTCGGTGACACGGTCTAGCACCAGCACCAGGGGCAATTGACCCGCTTCGAAAAGGCCTGGAATGATCTTTTCAATATCATGGTATTCTATTTCAGCCGCCATGGCAAGGATCCCCTGGTGATTCTTACGGCACATGCGGTTTATTTTTTCAACCGGAACAAACTGGAAGGGAATCCTTTTCTCCCTCATCTCATGGATCAGCCCGGTAATGGCATCGTTCCTCAAACCCTTTTTGAGAAACACTTTCTCCAGTTCCTTGCCTGACCGCAAAGCCTCCATTACAGGATGAAAGCCAAAAATGATGGTAGTTGTTGATTTCACAATGATTGGTTAATCAAGTATAAAGACAGCGCCGCTGCGCCAGGCATCAATAGCCTGCCGCCAGTATCCGTCATAACTGTCGGAGCGCTGCAGTATATAGTTAGCCTGCGTGTAAGGCGAAGCTTTATATGCAAAGGTAAAGGTCAGTGTATTGGCAAAGTTGTTCCGGTAATAGATCCACTCTTCTGTGCCGGATTTGCGGGCAATGGCCTGCGGAGGTCCGTATATGATGTAGATCATGCCACGGTCGGTCTTCCATCCGGGCTTGAAGGTGGTGAAATAATAATTGGCAAAATAGACCCGGTTGTAGTACACGCGGATGAGCTCGCGGGCACGGTCAGTGTTGTTGCCGGTCAGCCCGAGCCAGAAATTGTCAACGGCCAGCTTTGGATTGCCGGCTTTTCTGATTTCATCATATTCGCCGGATGAGGTAAGATAGGCAAGGGGCCCGATCATCTGCCGGGGTTGCTTTATGCGCGGGAAATCGGGACCAAAATTGAGGATGGTTAATCCCTCAGCCAGGGTGGTATCAAATCGGAAATGAAATATTCCTTCATAGCCAAGGCTGTAGGGAGTGCTTTTTTGATATTTCAGGATCCACAGGCTGTCGGGCTTGCCCATAAATTCCCTCTCGCGCGCAAGGGAAAACGATGGACGCGGTAACGGGCTTTCCTGGCCGTAATAGGATATGAATACGCGGCTGAACGTGTCAAGCCGGTGTTCAATCCTGAAGGGAGCATCCCCGGTTACATAAGGCTCGAAATAAGGCAGGTTCTGGGCATGATCCGTCACCTTATAATTTTGCAGTGAATAAAGCGATGTTTTATCAACAATCCTGAAAGCAATGTTTTCCTCGTTCCTGGTCCGGTCAACCGCATTGATCCTCAATTCATAGATCCTGTCTTTTACGGCTCTGAGGGGTATCTGGGTGATAAAGCGTTTATCGGAATTCTCTTTCTTCAGTACATAGTTGAACGTCCCTGAGTCAGCCATTACGGCAGAGGACGGATCGGTAATATCGGTCATCTGGAAAGTCACACCGAGCCTCGCTATCATTTTCCCTTCCATATTGGCGTCGCTGTATAAAAGCTCAACCGGAAAGATCTTGACCAGCAGCACGGAAGAATTGTCGGAGTTATGATAAACAGAATAGGAAGGGTGCAGCTTGGTGGTGGCCGGATTATAAAGACTCGTCCTCGACCCGGTCTGCGGCCTTACAATGTTGCTTTTTCTGGAGGTTGAACAACCCAGCATCAGCAAAAGAGATAGTAAAACGGTTAAATAATTCCGGATCATGGCTTGAAATTTCCGATGATGCAGGGTCAAAGTTATTCATTTTCTCTTATTATGGATCGCTTCCAGTTCACTATGCAACCTTTCCCAGGTTGAAAGAAGTTCATTCAGTTCATTCCGGTGTTGCTGGTACTTCAGGTAAAACTCCGGGTCATTGAGCTTTTTTCCTGAGCCGGAAGGATTGGCAATGATCGCTTCGCATTCCGCAATCAGGCTTTCAACCTCGCCTATCCGTTTTTCGGTTTTCTCTATCCGGCCGGATACTTTTCGCAACTCCCTTTCAAGTTCTTTCTTTTCCTGGAAGGCGATCTTGTTGGATGATTCTTCCTTCACGGCGTTAACCTGATTTTCACCTTGTTTCCGTTCCAGTTCCTTCAGTGAGGCTAACTTTTTCCGCTCCAGGAAATCATAGATACCCCCCAGGTGTTCCTTTACCCGGTGGTTGCTGAACTCGTAAACCTTGGTCACAAGGCCGTCGAGGAATTCACGGTCATGTGAAACGACCACCAGCGTTCCGTCATACTTCAGCAGGGCTTGTTTCAGGATGTCTTTCGACCGCATGTCAAGGTGGTTGGTTGGTTCATCGAGCACCAGGAGATTGTATGATTCGAGCAGGAGACGGGCCATGGCCAGCCTCGAACGTTCACCGCCGGACAGCACCTTCACCTTTTTACCGGCATCTTCCCCGCTGAAAAG
>CAYMJH010000319.1:0-3920 GCA_964390385.1 uncultured Bacteroidales bacterium
TGTGCGCCATCCTCACGGCCCGGGAAAGGGCTTCGGGCTTTGCCGTCAATCAGAAAGGATATGGAAACCTGCCTGTATTCAGGGTTTATGGTTCATACGAGGCTCACTCTTCCGTCGACAAAGCGGTGAGGATTGCCGGCATTGGTCACGAAAACCTGATTAAGATACCGGTTGACGACGCTTATGGAATGGATGCAAAGGCATTGAAAAAAAGCATCGAGGAGGATATAAAGCAAGGTTATGTGCCGATCTGTGTTGTAGCAGCCCTGGGGACTACCGGCAGCACGGCAGTGGATCCGCTCGGTGCCATAGCTGCGATCTGCAGGGATTATAAGCTTTGGTTGCATGTTGATGCGGCTTTTGCCGGCTCGGCCCTGTTGCTGCCTGAATATCGCTGGATGATCAGGGGCATAGAAGCCGCAGACAGCTTTGTTTTTAATCCTCATAAGTGGCTGTTTACCAACTTCGATTGTTCAGCCTATTTTGTGAGAGACAAGGATACCCTGATTAAAACCTTTCAGCTTGTGCCCGAATATCTCCGTTCGCAGGTGCATGCCCATGCCAATGATTATTCCAACTGGGGCATACAGCTGGGAAGGAGGTTCAGGGCGCTGAAGCTGTGGTTCGTCATCAGAATGTTCGGGGTGAGGGGACTACAGGAAAAACTACGGTTTCACATCAGCATGGCCTCGGCATTTGAAGAGTGGCTGAACCGTTCGGGAAACTATGAAATCATGGCCCCGAGACTGTTCAATTTACTTTGCTTCAGGTATAATCCCGACAGCAATCTTGATGATGAACAACTCGACCGGCTCAACGAGGAATTGCTGCAGGCCATGAACAGGACCGGCCGCATCTATATTTCCCATACACGCCTAAACGGACGGTTTGTTCTTCGTTTTATGGTGGCCCAGACCAACACTTCCATGGAACATGTTGAGGAAGCTTGGAAATTGCTGATTGAAAAATCAGCGGAAGTCTACAATCCCGATAAAATCAATATGCTTTGAAAGCCGACATTACACAGTGGATTACGGGTTTGTTTGAATCCTGGAGCGGTGAAAAAGCCGCCATGATCACTCCCTTGCCTGAATCAGGCTCATACCGGAGATATTACAGGATTGCAGGCATAAAGACGGCAGTGTTGGGCGCTTTTAATACCGACCTTAGGGAGAATGACGCTTTCGTTTACCTGGCTGATCATTTGAAAAAGGCAGGCAACCGGGTTCCGGAAGTCTACGCCATCGAAAGGGAGAAAGGAATATACCTGCTCGAAGACCTGGGTGATACCACATTGCTCGATTTTATCGGAAAACAGAAACCCGGTGAGGCTTTCGGAAAGAAAACCATAGGGGTCTACCGCAAAATCATTGAAGCCATGCCCTGCCTTCAGGTGAATTCAGGAAAAGGTCTCGACTTTTCCCGTTGTTATCCCCGTCCGGAGTTTGAATACCAGAGCATGCACTGGGACCTGAACTATTTTAAGTATTGTTTTCTGAAGCCCATGAAAATTGCTTTCGATGAGCAGGACCTGGAGGACGATTTTGTGAGACTGATCCGGTTTTTACTGGAAGCTGAACGGGAATCCTTTATGTTTCGCGATTTTCAGTCGAGGAATATCATGCTGCACAATCATTCCCTGTACTTCATCGATTTTCAGGGCGGCAGAAGGGGACCGCTGCAATATGACCTGGCATCCCTGCTTTTTGAGGCTAAGACAAGCATTCCCTTCAGCCATAAAGTCATACTCCTCGAATATTACCTCGATGTTTTCAAAAAGACAGTCCCTTCCTTTGACCCGGATAACTTCATGAAATATTTCTATGGCTTCGTTTATATTCGCCTGATGCAGGCCATGGGCGCCTATGGCTTCAGGGGCTATATCGAAAGAAAGCCTTTGTTTCTGCAAAGTGTTCCGCTGGCGGCGAAGACACTGGAATGGCTGGTTCAGCATGCGGTCATTCCGGTAAGCCTGCCCGGTCTTTATAAAGTATTTGATGCCATTATTGAGTCGAGGGAGATCAGGGAATTCAACGTCGAGTACAAAAGCCTGACCATAGCCATAAACAGTTTTTCATACAAAAGCGGTATTCCGGTTGACCATTCGGGCCATGGCGGAGGTTTCGTATTTGATTGCAGAGCCCTTCCCAACCCGGGACGATATGAGGAATTCAGTAAAAGCACCGGAAAGGATGAAGAGGTAATCCGGTTCCTGGATGAAAAGGAAGAAATGACCGAATTTCTGACACATGTTACTGCCGTGGTTGACCATGCCATATCAGTATACAGGCAGCGAGGTTTTACAAGCCTGATGGTGAATTTCGGGTGCACCGGAGGTCAGCACCGTTCGGTATATGCAGCTGAAAAATTGTGTGCTTTTATAAAAAGCAGGTACCCGGTGGGCATAATGGTTCGGCACCGTGAGCTTGAAAAGATGAATCTTATCTGACATTAAAATAAGAAGTTGATCCATGAAAGCCATGATTTTGGCTGCCGGCAGGGGCACAAGACTGCTCCCGTTAACAGCACACAGACCCAAGGCACTTCTGAAGATACAGGATGTTCCCCTGTTGCAGCATTGTATCATGTATTTCAGGTTTTTCGGCGTAAAAGAGATCATCATTAACGTGCATCACCTGGCCGATCAGGTCACTGAATTCCTGGCCGATAACGATAATTTTGGAATGCATATCGAGATTTCCCATGAGAAAGATGAATTGCTCGATACCGGGGGAGGTCTGATGAAGGCCCGATGGTTTTTCGGAGACGGAAAGCCTTTCTTCCTGGCCACCTCTGATGTCATTACCAATCTCAACCTTGAACAACTGTATCACTACCATCTGGAAAACAAGCCATTGGCCACGCTTGCCGTAAAGCAGCGCCCAACCAGCCGCGAATTGCTGTTTGATGATCATTATAACCTGTGCGGATGGCATAACAAGCTCACCGGCGAAACACGCTGGGCGAGGCCTGTTGATCATTTCAGGCAAATCGCTTTCAGCACTATCCATGTGATTGATCCTGCATTGTTTGACCTGGTCACCGAGGAGGGGGCTTTCTCCATGACCGATTTGTACCTGCGGCTTGCCGGAAGCTTTGTCATCAAAGGTTTTGAACACAACCAATCACTTTGGTATGAATGCGGCCGGATCGAGAACCTTGAAATGCTCGACAATACAAAGGAAATACAACATATTTATCGGCACTTTCACACTTTTTGCTGATAATTTTAAGTACATTTAGTCGTTTATAAATCCCAGACTGTTATGATCCAATTTAACAAGGATATTCTGGTACCGGTCGATTTTAAGCAACCATCGGTTAATGCCATGCGCCTGGCGCTTAAAATGGCTCCCTTTGTTAACGGTAAGGTTCATTTGCTTCATATTCTCCCCGTGGGGGGTGTTTTATCCGAATTGTTCGAATCAAAAACCCAGGTGGTGGACCTGACAACCTCCGCCATGGAAAAGATCACCCGCCTGAGTGATGAGTATTTCGGACCTTCGGGGATCAATACCACCATCAAGGTTGAAGCCGGTAAGCCGTATAGAAAGATACTGGAATATGCAGGATCCATTGATCCGTCGATGATCCTCATCGGAGACAATGACCAGTTTGTGGACGATAACAAAACTCTGGGATCAACGAATACCCATGTCATCACTCATTCCCGCTGGCCGGTCATTACGGTCAAGGGTGAGAAACCAACTCCTCCGTCGAGGATATTGTTGCCGGTTGACCTTTCAGGCCAATCACGGATCCAGCTATGCAACGCCATTGCCATGGCCAGGCATTACGAATCAACCATTTACCTTGTTTCGGTTGTCATAGGGGGCATTAAGGCCAGGGAGAGCCGGATCTATAAAACCCTGAAACAGTTTCAGTCCACCATCAGGAAAAATAAAGTCCCTTGTGAAATC
>CAYMJH010000320.1:0-3917 GCA_964390385.1 uncultured Bacteroidales bacterium
CTGCCTTTCGGTAGACCAGGTGAAAGAGATCATTGCCATGAACCGGCGGGGCGAAAAGGTTAAAAAGCTTGAAAGCATTGAAAATGTATCCATCGCTCCCATGCTGGACTACCAACAAGCAGGCGATGAGGAAAGCCTTTCGCGCTTTGAGGACAAACCGTCACAACCCCAGAGAAAAAGGAACAGAAACCATCACAAACGCCGTTAACATGAGAACCCTGCCCTTCCCTGCCATGCTGCTTGTTCTGCTGCTGACCAATGCCTGCGGCGATGATAAAGTATTTCACAAATATGCAGAGATACCGGGCAATACATGGAATGCCGACCATGTCATCCATTTCGACGTGTCGATAACCGATACCCTGCATCCCCACGATGTGTACCTGCTGGTGAGAAATAACGCGAACTACAGGTACAGCAACCTCTACCTTTTTGTCACCACCACCTCACCCATGGGTTTTTCGGTATGCGATACCGTTGAGCTGGTGCTGGCCGACCCTAAGGGTAAATGGGTAGGCAAAGGAGCTGCCGATATACATACCAGTCGCCATCCTTTTAAAATGAACGTGAGGTTCCCATACCGCGGCATATATTCCTTTGACATCAGGCAAGCCCTGTGGGATAAAGACCTGAAGAACATTTCCGATATCGGGCTGCAGATCGAACGGCTGCCCTGATCCTGTATTTGACCTTAACCCCCTGTTATCCCTGAGTGCCTGGTGAAAAGGAAACTGGAACGGTTTGCAGAAATGAACACCTTCCCGAATGTGGTTCAACCTTCATTTGAGGAAGCCTTCCGCACGCATCACCCCCTGAAAGGAAACTGGAACAGGGATTTTTTCCATAATTCCAATCCGATAATCCTCGAGCTTGGATGCGGAAAAGGGGAATATACCGTTGGTCTGGCCGGCCTTTTCCCGGAAACCAACTTCATCGGCGTTGACATCAAAGGAGCCCGTATGTGGAAGGGAGCCAAAGCGGCCCTTCTCAATAACATGGCCAATACCTGCTTTCTCCGCACGCGCATCGAATTCATCACCTCCTTCTTTGCCCCGGGAGAAGTGGATGAGATCTGGCTAACCTTCCCCGATCCGCAGCTTGAAAAAAAGAGGAAAAGACTCACTGCACCGAAATTTCTCAATGCTTACAGGGCATTTCTGAAAGACGGGGGAACGGTTCATCTGAAGACAGACAATCAGGTCCTTTATCAATATACACTCGATATTGTCCGTTATAACCGGCTGGAGATCATCTGTAACACCGACGATCTTTATGCCTCATCGCCGGACGGCCCCATACTTGCAATAAAGACCTATTATGAAAGCCGGTTCCTTGCCCTTGGCATGGCTATCCGCTACATCAGTTTCCGATTGCCCCATGAAAAAGCCATTGAAGAAATTCCCGAGACCTGAGCATGCCGATTTCTTTGAACAGGTGTATGCGGTGACAATGCTTATCCCTGAAGGACGTGTGACCAGCTACGGTGCCATTGCCGCCTTCCTGGGATCACCACAGGCAGCCAGGACCGTGGGATGGGCCATGAATGCCTCCCATCTTCAGCCCGGTTTCATCCCTGCCCACCGGGTGGTTAACCGGAACGGCCTGCTGACAGGCAGGCATCATTTCAGGTATCCTTCCCTGATGCAGGAATTATTGGAAAGCGAAGGCATCGTCATCGTTGATGACCAGGTCAGGGACTTTAAAAAGCTCTTTTGGGATCCTTCCAAAGAATTAATCTAAATAAACATAACAGAGAAAAAATTTAGGCCTATCTTTGAGGCTTTAACCGTGTGACCATTGATCTCATGCAATACAGTGAAAATAAAGTAGTTGAAGTCCTGCGAAACGTGATTCACCCCGCTTTTAACAAGGATATTGTTTCGCTGGACCTCATCCGGGACTTGCATACGGAGGACGGGAAAGTCAGCTTCTCGCTCGTTTTCAGGAATCCCAACGACCCGATGAAAACATCCATTCAGAAAGCCTGCAAGCGTATCCTGAAAGAACAACTCAATCCGGATCTCGAAGTGGAAATTGCCCTGCCAACGGAAACCCGGGATGACAGCAAAGATAAGAAGCCTGTTTTTTCGGGGGTGAAGAATATTATTGCAGTGGCATCGGGCAAAGGCGGCGTGGGCAAATCCACCGTGGCCGTTAACCTGGCCATTGCCTTTGGCCGTGCGGGATTCAGGACAGGACTGATCGATGCAGATATTTTTGGCCCTTCCGTGCCCAAGATGCTGGGACTGGAAAATGAACGTCCCCTGGTCCGCAAGGAAGACGGAAAAGATATCATCCTGCCGGTTGAATGCCACGGAATAAAAACCTTATCCATCGGCTTTTTTATCAGTCCGTCCGACGCCGCCATCTGGCGCGGGCCCATGGCCTCCAATGCCTTTCAGCAGCTGATGGGCGATGCCGACTGGGGGGAGCTGGATTACCTGTTTGTCGACCTTCCTCCCGGTACCAGCGATATTCATCTTACCCTGGTGCAAAGCGTGGCGGTGACCGGAGCCGTCATTGTCAGCACACCGCAGGAGGTTGCCCTGGCCGATGCCATCAAGGGCATTAACATGTTCAGGAATCCTACCATCAATGTACCGGTGCTTGGGCTCATTGAAAATATGGCCTGGTTCACGCCGGAAGAATTGCCTCAAAACCGGTATTACATTTTCGGAAAAGAAGGATGCAAAAAGCTGGCCGCCCAATATGATCTGCCCTTTCTCGGTCAGATACCGCTGGTACAGGGCATCCGGGAAAGCGGTGATGCCGGTGAGCCTGCCGTGCTGGGCAAAAAGGCCATCAGCGAGTCTTTTAAAACCATTGCCGATAACCTGGTTATTGAGGTCACCCGAAGAAATACCACACGAAAGCCTACCCAAAAGGTGAATATGAATTCCAGCAGAAAATAAACGGATAACCATACAGCCATGGAACATACCAAAAGAAAAGAATTGATGCAGAAGATCAATGTGGCGATTGAAACCGTGAGGCCTTATCTTCAGGCCGACGGAGGCGATGTGGAACTGATCGATCTTACGGAAGATCTGGTGGTCAAGGTGCGCCTTACAGGAGCCTGCGGCGGATGTCCCTTCAGCATGATGACGCTGAAAGCGGGCATCGAACAGGCCGTGCGCAAAAACGTGCCTGAAATTAAAGAATTGGTGGCCGTTGCATGATCAACTTTTTTCCTGTTCTTTTTATAAATATTTTTACCTTTCCAAAATAAAATACGGGAAAATCCTGTTTATTATGCTAACGAGCCTGAAGGTTCAAAAATTTGAATGTATATTTTTACTGTGGGCTGTCGACCGTTGACAGTGGACTCTTAAAAATTTGCAGATTGACAAGTTTACAGATTGTTCCTGAACCAAAAATCATCAAAGCAATAAATAAGCTGCACGCAAATCATTTCATGAGAAGATCCCGGCTAAATATAGTAATCATCCTGGCTTTCATGCTGGGAGTTATGGCTGCCTGCAGCACGCAGAAAAACACCCCCGTGACCCGGTTTTATCATAACACGACTTCGCGGTACAACATCCTTTTCAACGGAAGCGAGAGTTACAGCAAGGCAATCAGAAAAATGGAAGAGAACTATACCTACGACTTCTCCGAGGTGCTTCCTGTTTTTCTTTACGGGGATCCCGAAATTGCCAAGGCCATCGGTTCAGACATGGACAGAACGATCAAAAAAACCTCGAAGCTTATTTCACTTCATTCCATTACCGTTAAGCCCAAGGTCAAAAACACCAGGAATCTCAGCCCCAAAAAAAGGGAGTTTTTTAACAAAAAGGAATTCAACAGTTTCGTTGATGACGCATACCTGCTCATGGGCAAAGCGCATTTTCACAAGCATGATTTCGGCCTTGCTGACGAAACTTTCCGGCTGTTGCTGAATGATTTCCGGAATGAGC
>CAYMJH010000321.1:0-2784 GCA_964390385.1 uncultured Bacteroidales bacterium
AGCAAGAGCAGTGGCGGGGCCGGAGCCGGCGGCTCCTCCAAGGGCGGGAGCTCGAGCGCGTCCAGCTTGCCCAGGAGCGCCAGGGTGGAGTAACGGTAATTGAACAGGTACGACGCGCGTTTGCCTTTTATAAAAGGACCTTCTGATGCAAAATCGATCCCGATCAGCCCGGCCTGAAAAGTATGTTCCCTCTTTTCAGCGTTGCCGGTCCGCATATTGATATCAAATACGCCGGAAAATGCATTCCCGAATTCAGCCGGAAATGCACCTGTGTGGAAATCGGAATTGGCCATGGTCTGACTGCTCAATGCCGTTATGGCCCCTCCGCCCAGGGAAATGAAATCGGCAAAATGACTGGGATTGGGGATCTGGACTCCCTCCATCCTCCAGAGCAGCCCTTTCGGCGCATTGCCCCGGATGACAATACCGTTGCTGCGCACGCTGGCTCCGGAAGCGCCGGCAAAAGAAGTTACCAGCCGGGCCGGATCATCGAATCCGCCGGCATAACGATTGGCTTCTTCCATGTTCAGCTGCCTCGCGCTTAAGGTCGACATGGAATTGATCGGGCGGTCCTTGTTGGAAAAAGCATTGATCGACACTTCCTTTAGCTCGGTCTGCGATTCGCGCAGGCTGATGTTCAAAACGGCTTCTTTGCCGCTTCCAATCAATACTTCCCGGAGGATGGCCGGTTCGTATCCTATATAGGTGATTTCAATATCGTAGCGTCCAACGGGTATCTTTTCAATGCTGAAATTTCCTTCGGCATCCGTAACCGTTCCGGTCAAAGGCTCATAATGCAACAGGATGACATTGGCACCGATCAGGGGTTTCCTGGTGTCAGCATCCAGCAGGGTTCCCCTTATAACCTGGGTAAGGCTGGCATGAGTTGGCCGGGTAACGCTTTCCGGTTCTGCCGGTTCGATGATAATGACGTTATCGATGATCCTGTACTGTAAATCTTTGCCCTTCAGGCATTCCCGCAACGCCTCATCCAGGGTTGCATCCTGAACATGAAGGGATTCATGATCATAACCATCGATTTTGCTGTTGTTGTAAAGTATGTTTTTCCCGCTTTGTCTTTTTATCTCCTGCAGGATATCCCCCAGGCCCACATCCTCCATGCTGATGGTTATAAGCCTGTTATCGGCACTTGCTGCCGATGAAAATGAAATGAAAAGGAAGAGGAAAAGGAATGTACAAATGCACGGACAGGGAAAGACCTGCTGAAAATTCAGGTGTCCATGCTGGTGATTCATGTTTTTTTTCATAATTTTAATGGCGTGAAAATTAATAAAATCCGTTTTATTGATTTCGGGGGAATGTGGCGACATTCCCCTTTTTTATTTTTCAGAAACCACGATCACCTTCCTGCCCTCCACCCTGAATCCGACATCGGAAGCGATGGATATGAGTTCCAGTATTTTAGTGATGGTATCATATCGCTCAAGTTCGCCCGTAAAAGGCTCCGTTTTAAGGGCGGCATCACTGAATTCAACCTCACAATCATACCAACGTGCCAACTTTTGAAGGATTTGTTCCAGTGGCTCGTTTTCGAACACAAACAATCCTTTCGTCCATGCAGTGTATAATGTTGTGTTCACTTCTTTCGTGTCCAACGCATTGAGTGCTTTATTGTAATGAGCCTGTTGCCCCGGTACAAGTATAAGTTCAACCTGATTTTCAGCGCCGGGCAGGGATATTCCCACGCTTCCCCTTACCAGTGTAGCCTGAATATAACTGTCCTCGTCATAGGCACTCACATTGAATGAAGTACCGTAAACGGTGATCTCCATATCACGGGTGCTGACGGTAAAAGGAATCTCATCGGAACGGGCAACTTCAAAGAATGCCTCGCCTTCCAGTTCAACTTCTCGGGATCGTTTATTAAAGGACACCGGAAACCTGATCCGCGATTGTGAATTTAATTTTACAGTAGAGCCGTCAGGCAATATCAGGGCATATTCTCCTCCTCTCGGCGTCTCCAGCTGATTGAAAGCAACAGCTGAAACTTCAGTATCAGCTTCGCTGCCCGCCCGGTAGGTCAGGGTCGAACCCGTGTCGATAATGGTAACATTTCTGTCAGTAAAAACTGCTTTTTGTTTCAATCCTCCCAGCATAATAATCCGGTTGTCGGAAGTGGTCAGCACGGCCTTCTGCGTCCCCGGCTCAATCTGGCCTATCATCTGCCGGCTGGTATCCTTCCGGATAAACAAGGCATAGGCAATAAAAGAACCTGCCACGAGAAAAGCAACAGCAGCCGCAATCCTGGTCCATTTATGCCTTAAGATGACAACCTTGCCCTTAGGCGCAGGATTGATGATTCGGCTGATGGCATCATAATGCTTTTCGGCATCATACCGGTCGGTTTCCTTCAGGACCTCCGCCAGCTTTTTATCATCCCTGAGTTCGTGATAAAGCTCCCTGTTCTTTGTATCAGCGGCAAGCCATGCCTGCAAGGTTTCATCCTCAGCCGTACTGAGGTTGCCCAGTTTTTCATTCGCGATGATTTTCGCGATCCTGAAGATCATTGCCGTTCTATCCATGATCTGACCCTTTATATGTGTAATACAACGAAAAGGTCAAAGCGGGTATACGGGAGTTAAAAAAAACTTTATAAGGAATGCTATAGAAATAGAAAAGAAAAGATTCCGTCCTTCAGTTTTCTGCGCAGTTTTTCATAGGCAACTTTTTTCTGCAGCTTCACCGTATTGAGTGAGACCTCCAGTGTCCGGGCAATCTCCTCGTTGGAAAGCCCCATCAGGTTTAACCGCACGACCCTTTGCT
>CAYMJH010000321.1:2794-3837 GCA_964390385.1 uncultured Bacteroidales bacterium
GGGCAGGACTTTAACAGCCTCCCGGAGGTGCAAGGCAATTTCAGCCCTGAACAGCTGCTTTTCGAAGAATGCTGTACCCTCAGGAAGGTTCTTTTGTTCTTCGTTGTACTTGTTTTTAACAACCTGGTGTTTGATCCGGTTCAGGCATTTGTTTTTGACGGTCAGGTAAAGAAATGATTTTATATGATCCATCCCCGTGAATTTTGCCCGCTGGTCCCAGAGTTCGATAAAAGCCTCCTGCACCATATCTTCCGGAGCCTCGGAAACAGGAAGATATTGCGACGCAAAGGAACAGACCACGGGGAACAGGGCGGTAAAGAGCCGGTGGAAAACCCGTTCATCGCCCTCCCGGAATTTGTCAAGCGGGAAGTCTGAAAAATCTTCACTGAAAGTATTATTTCCCATCATCGTTCAGGATACCCTGCAAAAAAAGACAAAAAAACAGAACAACCTGTTGCATCAGGGTAAAAATAAATGAACGGACGGTGAATGAATCAGAGCGGGAAACAGAAACAGAATGAGGAAATGTTTTTCGTTCTGTTTTACATTCTTACGAAAGATTTCGGATCATGGTGTATAGTATCCTCGAAAGCTCATCTGCTTTTTCAACATAGCATTCAAATTCTGTCTTGCTGAGTATCTTCTCCTGAGTTAAAATATCGATCACAGCCACACACTCAAATACAGAACCCCGTGCGGTAACAAAATAATTCTTCCGGTCGGCTTTTGAGAACTTGCCTGATCCTTCGGCAATGTTCAATGGAATGCTGAAGGCAGCTCTTCTTAATTGATCTTTAACTATATTATCAAATTTATTACTGGCAATCAGCCTTTTACAATCAAGATAAAATGCTTTTGCTTTTTTGTAAACTTCGAGATTTTGAAATTCAAACATATTGCCCATAAGAAATTAGAATGAGAATGAGAAACAGAATGAGAATGATGAAAAAACAGAGCTCAACCTGCATTTCTCCTCATTCTCATTCTCATTCTCATTTTCGCTCTGTTTTTGTACCCGGAGCCGGAATCGAACCGGCAAGGGA
>CAYMJH010000322.1:0-3836 GCA_964390385.1 uncultured Bacteroidales bacterium
TTTCGGGATTCAGGGTGGCCAGCTCACCGTCCATCGGAGCCCTGATCTCGAGATTCTCGAGCCTTCTGCGGGTGAGCACCAGATTCTTCTGCATTCGCTCAATGGACTGCTCATCCGAGGCTATGCGGGTGATCATGTAAGCTGAATCGCGTGCATATTTCTGTTGCTGCAGATGGAGCTGCTGTTGGGCCTCTTCGTACAGCTCCCTGGATACCTCAAAATCTTCACGTGAAATGAGACTGGAGGCAAAGAGTTCCTCGTTATTGCGGTATTGCCTCTCCAGCTTTTTCAGCCCATACTGAAACCCGAGGATCAGCGACCGGGTCTGTATTCTCTGGTTTTCGAGGTTGATGCGCGTGGTCTTCAGGTCATTGATGGCCCTCGAAACATCCGCCTCATTGCCCGAGATATCAAGAAGCAGATTGTAATTGCTGAGCCGGATGATGACATCGCCCTTTTTCACCACATTGCCTTCTTCGATGAGGATATCTTCAACCCGGCCGGCTTCCACGGCATCAAGGAAAATGGTTTTGATGGGCTCCACTCTTCCGTTAACCGATATAAAATCCTGGTACTTATTGTGGATCACCGTGGCAACGGTGAATTTTTCCTCGTCAACGTTCAGTTTTGTGCTTTTGTCCCCGAAGACGATCTTAATGACCATCAGCAGGATAAAAAAAGAAATCAGTCCAATCCATATCGTTTTTGCCGGAATGCCTTTTTTCTCAATTTTTTTGTCCATCGAATCCATGCAGGGAAAATACTGTAATGGTTTATGCTTAAGCTATTTTATCATGAATTATGCCAAAAATACTAAAATATTAAAAATGAATTATTTACAAACACAGCATTATCGTTTTGAGCCGGTTTATTTGTACGAATATGCTACAAAAACAGTACGAAATCGTACAGTCCCCGCGATACTCCGTCTTCTAACTTCTAACTTCTAACTTCTAACTTCTTTTCTTCAGAACGTCATCGTAAACACCGTTTCCTTCCCCGGTTCCGAATGTGCTGTTATAGTGGCATTGTGCAGTCTCAGGATCTGTTTTGAAAGGCTGAGTCCTATCCCTGAACCGGAAGGTTTTGTGGTGAAAAAGGGGATGAACACCTTATCCAGTACATCGGGCAGTATCCCGGCCCCGTTATCCGCGACCTGCAGGGTGACGCGTCCTCTCTTGTTCAAAAACCCGTGAAGTCTGATCTTTGCGTCGGCACAGCCGGCAAGTGCATGCATTGAATTCTTAACCAGGTTGATCAGCACCTGTTCTATCAGTTGCTCATCGGCGGTGAACTCAAGCGATTCAGGCTCCACCTTCACGGCCAGTGCAACGTTATTCTTTTCCAGGTCGTCTCCGAGCAATGCCGTGATATTATTGAAAAGTTCAGCGATGAAACATACCTTGAAATTGGGTTTCGGTATCCGGGTAAGGTTGCGGTAGGTATTGACAAAATGAAGCAGTCCGGTGCTGCGTTTATTGATGGTTTGGAGGGCCTCCTGGATCTCATTGACCGATTCGCGGTCAAAGCTCACTTCTGTTATGTCTTCGCGGTTGTTAACCCCTTTTACCATGAGATCGAGCGTTGACGATAAGGAGGCGATGGGTGTAATGGAGTTCATGATCTCATGGGTAAGGACCCTGATCAGTTTCTGCCATGCTTCTGTTTCCTGTTCTTCCAGTACGGTCTGGATATCCTTGATGGTTACCAGGTAGATCACCTTGTCTTTGATCTTGATGGTAGTGGAATAGATAGCCAGTTGCAGGATGTCGTCTTCGTCCTGCACCTTCACCAGTTTGTTCTCTCCCGGCCTGATGTTCAGCAGGGTGTCGACCAGTTCGTGGCTCAGGGTTTCCAGCGCTTTGATATTTTTGATGGAAGTCACCTGGAAGAGCTTCTTGGCGGCCTTGTTGATCAGCTCGATGCTCCCGTCGGTCGTGTAAGCGATCACACTCACGTCGATATTCTGCACGATGGTCTGCAGGTAGTGAAAATTCTCCTCCTTCTCGGCCCTCACCTTCTGAAAGTCTTCCATTACCTCGTTAAAAGCCTTGTTCAGCTCATCGAAAGTACCCCCCATGCCTTCGATGTTGAAGGACCGGGTGAATTCCGAGAAACGGATCGATTCAAGGAAGCTGGTGAGTTCCCGGTTGGTTTTATCAAGAAATCGGATGAGTGAAGCGATCTGGAACAGGATCAAAACGACAGCAATAACGGGTGCAACAAAATACATTTCGTTCTGCAGGGTGAAATAGAAAAACAGAAAAATGCATATTGTCAGCAGGATGATCCTGAAAATAATATTGAACCTGTAATTTTTAAAAACCATATTTTTCCATTCTCCGGTATAACGAGGTACGGGTCAGTCCTAATTCCTGAGCAGCCTGGGTGATGTTGCCCTGGTTTTGTTTCAGCACTTTTTCGATGATCATCCTTTCAATATCGTCGAGGTTGTAGGTTTCAAATTCCAGCTCTCCCGATTTCCTGCGGGGTGTGGCCAGGATGAAGTCCTCAGGCTCGAGGGTTTGTGTTTCGGTCATGATGACTGCCCTTTCGATGGCATGCTGGAGCTCCCTGACATTGCCGGGCCATGAATAATGCATAAGCTTATTAACGGCTGCCGAAGTGATGCCTTTAATGGTCTTCTTATATTTTTTCGAGAAGATCTTCAGGAAGTGGTTTGACAGCAATGCAATGTCATCGCCTCTATCCCTCAGCGGCGGCAGGTGTATCTCTATGGTGTTGATACGGTACAGCAGGTCCTGGCGGAACAGGTTATTGCTTACCATATCGTACACGTCGTTGTTGGTAGCGCAGATCAGCCGTACATCAACCGGAACCGACTTGTTGGATCCCACGCGCGTCACTTCCCTCCGTTCAATGGCGGTGAGCAGCTTGGTCTGCAGGGGAAGGGTGAGGTTGCCGATTTCATCGAGGAAAAGGGTGCCTTTGGAGGCTATCTCAAAGCGGCCCGGTTTTTCCTTTTTGGCATCGGTAAAAGCCCCGCGTTCATGGCCGAACAATTCGCTTTCAAACAGGGTTTCGCTGATGGAACCGAGGTCAACGCTGATAAAGACTTCGTCGCGGCGGGGTGAGTTCCGGTGCAAGGCCCGGGCAACCAACTCCTTCCCGGTTCCGTTCTCTCCCAGAATCAAAACATTGGCGTCGGTCTGGGCCACCTTTTTGATGGTGTTGAAAACCTCCTGCATCTGCACGGAGTTTCCTACAAAATCGGTAAAAGGCTGATCCATGACCGCGCTCATCTCCTTCTGCTTGACCCTCAGCTCGTCGGCTTCGAGCCTTGAACGGCGCAGCTTGACCGAGGAGGAGATGGTGGCCAGCAGTTTCTCGTTCTGCCAGGGCTTGAGGACAAAATCGGTTGCCCCCGATTTGATGGCCCTGACCGCTTTCTCAGCATCGCCGTATGCGGTAATAAATACAACCACCGACTTGGGATCAATATCCAGGATTTTGCCCAGCCAGTCAAACCCCTCCTGTCCGCTGATGGCATCCTTGGTGAAGTTCATGTCGAGCAATATCACATCAAAATATTCCTTTGACAGCAGTTCCGGTATGGTGTCGGGACTGTTCAGCGTGGTGATCTTTTCAACATGCTGCTTCAGCAACAGCTTCAGGGCGAACAGGATGTCCTCGTTGTCATCGACTACCAGTATTTTTCCTATTTTTTCAGTCATATGCTGCAGGTTATAGCAGAAACAAATGTATAGAAATAGTTTGAAATTATGGAAAGGTAAAATATTATCCTGCGGGGTCAGTTCAGGTACCTTTTTTTGTTTTAAGTCTTTTCAATATATTTGTTTCACCCTGCATACCCG
>CAYMJH010000323.1:0-3775 GCA_964390385.1 uncultured Bacteroidales bacterium
CAACAGCAATCTATCCGGGAATGCCGTTCGGGCATTTTATGAGGACAGCCGTAGCCGTTTTTATGTTCTCTCCGAGCATGCCATCGATCAATATGACTATTCCCGTCGCAGGTTCGAGCCTATGCTGTTTTCATTTTCCGCACCCTGCCGCGACGTCTTCCGTGACCTTCAGGTCTATGCCATGGCTGAGGACAGCCTGAACAATTTTTGGATCGGTACCCATGATGGCCTGGTTTACCTTGATATGCTCAATAAGGATTGCCGGGTGGTCACGACGCTGAAACAGGAACAGGACAGCCTGGTGCTTTCAGCTGTTTATGCCATGAAAATGGATCCTGACGGCAATCTCTGGCTTGGAACCGATAACGGATTGATACATTACAGGATAAAACGAAAGCAATTCAGCCGTTTCACGCCCTATGACAAGGAATTGCTGAATACGGGCCACAAAAAGGTTTTTTCGATCACCCCGGGAAGCAAAGGCACTTATTGGATCGGCACTTCGGAAGGCTGTTATCTGTTCGACATGCAAAAAAGCACCTTTGCTGCCGTTACATCAAGTCCCGATTTTTTGAGCTCCGGAGTTATTTCGGTCGCCACTGATCCGTTCGGTAACCTTTGGATGACCACCAGCCTGGGGATTTTTTATTACAATCCTTCCGCACAAACATTCCGACATCTGGATTTCATTGACGGCCTTGACAATTACGGTTTTAATCTGAACGCTTCCTCAGGGAAACAACGCGGAACAGTCTATTTCGGAGGAAAAAACGGGCTTACGGTTATCCGTAATGATTCCGTTCCTGCCGTGGTCAGCGCTCCCCCTACATCCATCTGTCATGCCACCCTGCTGCACAAAGGAAAGGTTATCAAAGAATATTTGGAAATACCCGATACGGTTAGCATCCCTTACGGCAACTACGCCATCCGGATCGAATTTGCCATAACCGACTTTAACCGCCCTGAAAAGAACCAGTACCGTTATTCCATCGCGCAGCTGGGCAAGGAACCGGAGATCATCGACCTGTATACTTCAAATAACCTGGTGCTGGGCGGACTCGGCCAGGGCAGCTATCATTTCACCGTTCAGGGTTCCTCCAGCAACGGAGAATGGAATTCCAAACCCGATGAGCTGTTGATTACGGTGGAAGTGCCATTCTGGCGGAGCAGACCTGCGTACACGGTTTATTTCACGCTGATCCTGGCCCTGCTGATCATTTTGTTCCGTTACTGGGCCAGGCAGCTGATCAGGGCCAACCGGGAATACAAGGAAAGGGAGAAAATCGCGCGGCAGATCATGCTCCAGAAAGAGGAACTTACGCTGAAAAACAAAAGCATCACCGATAGTATCAACTATGCCCGGAGGATCCAGAACGCCATGCTGCCTCCCCTTAAGCTGCTGAAATCCTATTTCCCCCAGTCCTTCCTCTTTTACATGCCGAAAGACATTGTAAGCGGCGACTTCTACTGGATCAACAAACTCTACAACAAAATATTCATTTCCGCGGTGGATTGCACCGGCCACGGCGTGCCGGGAGCATTCATGTCCATCATAGGATTCGAGCTTTTCAGAAAAATCACCAACATTGAAGGCCTGGCAAGGCCTTCCGACATCCTGAACAAACTGAATGAAGACTTCCATGAGATATTCCGGGACGTTGAAAATGTCGTGCTTCGCGATGGCATGGATGTGGCCTTTTGCGCCATTGATATCAACGATATGATCCTCGAGTTTTCCGGTGCCTTTAATCCGTTATACCTGATCAGGGACAACAAGATAACCGAAATCAAGGGTGACAGGTTTGCCATTGGCATTGACGAGACCAATTTCAAGGACCAGACCTTTAAAAATCATATGATACCCCTGCAGGAAGGCGATCTGATCTATATTTTCTCCGATGGTTTTGCCGACCAGTTTGGCGGCCCCGAAGGCAAGAAATTCAAATACCGCCGCTTCAGGCATCTCTTGCTCAATATCCATCAACTCCCCATGGAGGACCAGCGCAACATCCTGGAAACCAGCCTGCGCGAATGGAAAGGAGACCACGAGCAGGTGGATGATGTGATGGTGCTGGGGATTAAGATTGATTTCTAAAGAAGTTAGAAGTTAGAAGTTAGAAGTTAGTAGCTAGTAGACAGGAGTAAAATCTTTGATCTTTGATCTTTGATCTTTGTTCTATTGTTCTTCCACCTCCAGCAGGTTCTTCATTTTCTGCACCAGGATATCCACGTGAAAGGGCTTGCTTATATAATCATTCATACCGGCAGCCAGACAGGTTTCCTTGTCACCCGACAACGCGTTGGCCGTTATGGCGATAATGGGTGTATGGGAATTGGTGGCTGACTCCAGTTCACGGATCTTTTTGGTGGCGATGATGCCGTTCATAACAGGCATCTGGATGTCCATGAGAATAAGATCGTATTTGCTGGTGCCGAATTTATCCAGGGCTTCCTTACCGTGATGGGCGATGTCAATATTTTTGACCGCATTTTTTAGGCTCAGGATAATGATCTTTTGGTTGATGGCATTGTCTTCAACCAGCAAAATGCTGGCATCACGAAGGTCAATTTTACGCTTGCCGGGGATGAGTCTGTTGCTTTCCTTCTCGGGCTCAGCCTTACGCGAAGGGAACCTGGCATCCTTCTTCAGCTCAATAGTGAACCGCAAAACCGTCCTGTTTTCTTCGCTCACAATGTCCAGGTCGCCTTTATAATACTGAATGATCTTACGGGCTATGGTAAAATCAAGGAAGAACTCATCCAACTGGTCCGTTCCGTCAGGAATGGAGGATGGATCGGGCTTGCCGTAAAAATTGCCGAATTCATCACGTTCGATCTGAAGCGAAGGGCATTTGATGACAAACTCAAGCTCCGAGGCATATTCATTTTCCCTTGCCTGATCGACGTCAATGATGATGGACAGGATCACCGATAAAATAACTCCTGATGTTTTTCGAAATATTCAGCTCAATGCCGATCCTTTCCTTGTTCTGGTCGCGGAACAGCTTCAGGGTGTTGTTGATGGTTGAGAACAGGTCAAAGCTGACCTGCGCGCTCAGCTCTTTCTCGATTTTTACCTCGGAAACCTTGACGATATTGTTTACAACATTGATCAGGTTGTTGGTGGAGGCTATAATGGTTTCAAACATGTCACGGTGCTCGGGATCCAGTTTTGATTTGTTGATAAGGTTGGAAACCACCGTGAGGTTGTTCAGCGGCGTTCTGATCTGGTGAGAAAGCTTGGATATGAAATCGTCTTTCTGGCGGCTGTCGTTGCGGCTGTCCAGGATGGATTTCTCAAGGCGCTGACGGCTGTAACCGTAAATATATTCATACAGGTAAACCAGCAGGAATACCAAAATATATATGCCGGTCAGCCCCAGTACAAAACCCGGGCTATAGGGGGGTGTGAGACCATAATAATTGTGCAGTGCCGCCGCACCGATCATCAGCACCAGGTAAATAAGAACGGCCAATTGTCCCCTTTTAAGACCGTAAACAGGGATGATTGTGATGGGGAACAAGACAATCCAGCCTGACTCCAGTGCATTGTCCCGTCCCATAAACAGCATCCCCAGTAAAAGGAGGCCGATCATCCCGGTGATCAGCAGGCCACAAAGGCGGTAATTGCGGGTATAGGACAACAGGATCAGGTTGCCCAGCGAAAGAAGCGCTGCAACCAGCAAAATGACTGAAAATTCAGAAACCTCCCGGAAGAAAAGGACAGCACCAAAGGTCAGGAAGGCAACGAGACTGATCAGGCTCAGGGTGTAAA